>HF988107.1:15086-15205 GCA_000434635.1 Firmicutes bacterium CAG:110
GGCTGTGTGACCCAGCCGCGAAACTACCCGATGCTTCACCAGAACGGCGTGATTTTCTGGCTGAAACGGGACATTTCCAAGCTGCCCACCGACGGCCGTCCCCTGTCCCAGACCAATCC
>HF988107.1:15240-38151 GCA_000434635.1 Firmicutes bacterium CAG:110
GCTGGATGCAATGTTCGCAAAGCGCGCCCCCATGTACGCCGCCTTTGCCGATCACGCCGTCAGCAATGACGGCACCGCCGAGGAAACCGTCGCCGCCATTTTGTCGATCATGGAGGAACCCATATGAAAATTCTGGTCATCAACGGCCCCAACCTGAATATGCTTGGCATCCGGGAGCCGGGTATCTACGGCAAAAATACCTTTGCCGATCTTCTGCGGCTGCTGGACGAAACCGCCAGCGCCGAGGGTCTGGAAGTGGAGCAGTACCAGTCCAACCACGAAGGGGACATTGTGGACAAAATCCAGTGGGCATACGGCAAGGTGGACGGCATCGTCATCAACCCCGCCGCCTATACCCATACCTCCGTGGCTATTCTGGACGCCCTGAAAGCCGTTTCCATCCCCGCCGTGGAGGTTCACATCTCCGACGTGGACGCAAGAGAACCGTTCCGGCAGATCTCCTATGTGGGAATGGCCTGCGTGAAGACCATCAAAGGCCACGGCCTCGAGGGCTACCGGGAGGCCATGCTGTACCTCAAGGAGCGCTACGGTTAAAAAAATCCCCATTGCCTTTTGGCAATGGGGAGACGCTCACTTGCGGAAGACCAGCAGCTTGCTGGAGACGTAATTCAGAATGACCACCAGAACGCTGATAATCAGCTTCCAGATATTTCCGTTCCAGCCCAAAATGTCCACGGTCAGGAGTATCAGCACCGTTTCCAGACCGCCGGACGCTGCCCGGCAGCCGACGAATTTGCCCAGCTCCGGCAAAACGGTTTTCATGGACCAGTCGTGGCTCTTAAACACGAAGGGCTTGTTCGTCACATAGGCAAAGGCCACCGCCGCCACCCAGGCAATGATATTGCTGACGGCCGCGCTAATGCCCAGCAGATTGTAAAGCGGCAGATAAACCAGATAATTCACCGCAGTCGTCAGCACGCCGAAAAAGAGATAGCTGACCATGTCCCAGTGTTTTTCGACCAAAGCGCGGATTTTTTCGATCATGTTTTTCCTCCTCACAGGCCCAGATCTTCCCCTACCAGGATAAATTTGATCCGCCCGGGGGGATTGCAGTTACGGGTGATGAGGATCTGGTTGCAGATGCAGCCGTCGCTCTTGCAGTCGGCGCAGGCGCCTGTCACCTCGCAGGGCGTTTTGGAGTCGAAGCGCTGCTTGTTCTGGGGCGCGGCAACCGTTCTTGCCCGCTCCACGGCGGCGTCCAGAGAATCCATCACCTTGTTCATTCCCGCAATGACGATCACGGATTCCGGCCCATAGACGATGGCCGCTACCCGGTTGCCGTTGCCATCGATGTTCACCATCTGGCCGTCCAGACTCAGCGCGTTCGCGCCGGTGATGAACACGTCCGCGCCAAGGCACTGTTTCATGATTGCTTTCCGCTCCTCCGGGGTCGCAGCCCGCTCCCGGTCGAGGGCGCGGTAGTCCCCTGTCCGTACGGTGTCTAACAAGCCGATCTGCTCAGCGGACATTGCGCCGCCCCAGCCCACGCTGGAACCGGCGGGAATCCATTCCAGCGCCTTTTTCAGCGCTTCGGCTTTGTCTGCGCAGTAGCAGGCTTCAAAATGGCGGCTGTGGAGATTCTTGATCAGCACATTGGCGCGTTTTTCATAGTATTTCCGTTTCGGGTCGGTCACAGTAACCACTCCTTTTTCTTCCTATCATACCTCACAAGCAGGAAAAAGTAAAGTCTACAGATAAAGAGAGGACACCATCATGCAGAATATGATTTTCAAGCGCAAGCTGCCTATCCCCAAGGAGATCAAGGAGCAGTATCCCCTGACCGCCGAACTTTCTCAGGTCAAAGCCCGCCGGGACAAGGAAATTGCCGACGTTTTCACCGGAAAAAGCGGCAAAATGGTGCTGATCATCGGCCCCTGCTCCGCCGACCGGGAGGACGCGGTGCTGGAATACTGCGAGCGGCTGGCAAAATTGCAGGAAGCGGTGTCGGACAAGCTGGTTCTGATTCCCCGGGTCTACACCAACAAGCCACGCACCACCGGCGACGGCTATAAGGGGCTTCTGCACCAGCCCGACCCCAGAAAAACCTCCGATATGCTGGAGGGTGTCATCGCCATTCGCCGCCTGCACACCAATGTTCTGGCCAACACCGGCCTTCCCACCGCCGACGAAATGCTCTACCCCGACAATTACCGCTATCTTTCCGACCTGCTGTGCTACGTGGCGGTGGGCGCGCGGAGTGTCGAAAACCAGGAGCACCGGCTGACCTCCAGCGGCATTGACATTCCCGTAGGCATGAAAAACCCCACCAGCGGGGATATTTCCGTCATGCTCAATTCCATCATGGCCGCCCAGCACCCCCACACCTTCATCTACCGGGGCTGGGAGGTGGATACCACCGGCAATCCCCTTGCCCACGCCATCCTCCGGGGCTACGTGAACAAGCACGGCGAGTCCATGCCCAACTACCACTTTGAGGAGCTGGAACGGCTGTACAACGCCTACACCGCCAAGGGATTACAGAACATGGCGCTGATCGTGGACGCCAACCACGCCAATTCCGGCAAAAAGTATCAGGAGCAGCCCCGCATCTGCAAGGAAGTGCTCCACTCCTGCCGCCACAGCGGCGAAATCAAGTCCATGGTCAAGGGCTTCATGGTGGAATCCTACTTAGAACCCGGCTGCCAGAAGATCGGCGACGGCGTTTACGGCAAGTCCATCACCGACCCCTGTCTCGGCTGGGAGGAAACAATTCGCTTGGTTCAGGATATTGCGGATTTGATCTGAATGTGCTATACTGAGTGCCATCGAGCCTAAAAATGGAGTGATGCAATATGACAGCAGAACAAATGGTACAATATGCCTACGAGGAAGGCTTTTCCGCCGCCGCGGTAGTGGATACCGCCGACATTGTTTTTGACCCCTCGTTCCGGCCTTACTGCGAGGAAAACCTCTGCGGGCAGTACGGCGCGAACTATTCCTGTCCCCCGGACTGCGGCACGCCGGAGGAAATGAAGCAGAAGGTGCTTGCCCACAAAAAGGCACTGGTGCTGCAAAGCATCTGGCAGCTGGAAAGCTATACCGACACCCCCGCCATCAAGAAGGGAAAGTCCGGTCACAACACCGCCGCGATTCGCCTGATGAAGCGTTGCCGTGACGAAGGGTGCGACGGCTTTCTGGTTGGCGCCAGCGGCTGCGCCCTGTGTTCCCCCTGCACAAGAAAAAATAACGAGCCATGCCGGTTCCCCGACCTGAAATATTCCTGCATGTCCGCATACTGCATTTTCGTCAAGAAGCTGGCAGACCTATGCGGTATGGAATATACCTGCGGCGACGGTCTGATCGCGTTTTTCGGTATGTACGTATTTGACTGATACTATTTCCTGATTAAAATCTTTGATTTTAATCAGGAAGGCATCGCCTAATGGCGCTGCCGGTTTGTGATTTATAAGGAAAGAAATCACAAAACAAGTCTCGTATGAACTCCTTGCCCTTCGGGCAATTAAAATCTTTTTTAGAGATTTTAATTGGAGTTCAGTATGAGTTCTATAGCAAAACTCCCCGTTTTCGATGGAAAACGGGGAGTTTTTTGCCAATTATAGGTTTGTATAGCCCATCAGGCTTTCGTCCACCACAGCGGCGGTGTCCCGGCCTTCCCGCAGTGCCCACACCACAAGGCTCTGTCCCCGGCGCATATCGCCGCAGACAAATACCTTGGGTTGACTGGTCGCGTACTTCACATCCGCCACATTGCCCCGGGGCGTCATATCCACGCCGAAGGCTTCGGCGACATAGCTCTCGCAGCCCAGAAATCCCGCCGCAATAAGCACCAGATCGCACTCCACGGAGAATTCCTCCCCGGTGGGAACCATCATCCGCCGCCCGTCCACCACCTTGCTTTCCAGACGGGCAATGAGCGCCCCGCAGACCTGCCCGGCTTCGTTCTTGTAGAACTCCTTGACGGTGGTCTGATATTCCCGGGGGTCGTGGCCGAACATGGCAATAGCCTCCTGCTGGCCGTAGTCGGTTTTCAGCACCCGCGGCCACTCCGGCCATGCGTTGCCGGGAGCGCGGGTTTCCGGCGGGCAAGGCATCATTTCCAGCTGCATGATACCCATGCAGCCCTGACGGATGGCAGTGCCTACACAGTCGTTGCCCGTGTCGCCGCCGCCGATGACCAGCACCTTCTTGCCCTTGGCCGTGACAGCCTTGCCGTCGGCAAAATCCGAGTCAAGCAGACTTTTTGTCACGCTGGTCAGGTAGTCCACGGCAAAGTAAATTCCCTCGGCGTCCCGTCCGGGTACACCGATGTCCCGGGGCTTTTTCGCGCCGCAGCAGAGTACCACCGCGTCATAATTCTCTTTCAGTTCCTCGGCGGAGACGTCACGCCCCACGTCGGCGTTGGTGATAAACTCGATGCCCTCGTCTTTCAGAATCTTCACCCGGCGGTCAATGACCCACTTTTCCAGCTTCATGTTGGGAATGCCGTACATCAGCAGGCCGCCAACCCGGTCGGCGCGCTCATACATGGTCACCTTGTGGCCGCGCTTGTTCAGCAAATCCGCAACGGACAGCCCGGAGGGGCCGGTGCCGACCACCGCCACCCGCTTTCCGGTGCGCGCCGGTGGCGGAACGGCGTGGATTGCGCCGCTTTCGTAGCCGTACTCCACGATCGCCCGCTCGTTCTCCTTCACCGCCACGGGCGACCCCGTCGCCATGCCGCAGGTGCAGGCGGCTTCGCACAGCGCCGGGCAGACCCGGCTGGTGAATTCCGGATAGCGGTTAGTGGCAATGAGCCGCTTCGCCGCCAAGTCCCACCGCCCCTGATATACCAGATCGTTCCATTCGGGGATGAGGTTATTTAAGGGGCAGCCGCTTGCCATGCCGCCGATCATCATGCCGCTCTGGCAGAAGGGTACGCCGCAGTCCATGCACCGCGCACCCTGCGCCTGCTGTTCGTCGCAGTGCAGCGGAATATGAAATTCATTGAAATTTTTGATACGTTCCTCAGGAGCGATCTCCCGGCTGGTCTGCCGGTCGATCTCCATAAATCCGGTCGGTTTTCCCATATTCCCGCCTCCTTATTTCCCGTTTTTCATGGCGTAAAACGCCTCGATCTGCGCCTGCTCGCTGTCCTCGCCCTTTTCCTCCATCTTGGCAATCAGGCGGAGCATCTTATCATAGTCATGGGGCAGAACCTTCTTGAATTTCGGCAGATATTCGCCGAAGTTTTCCAGAATTTCCTTACCCCGGGGCGAGCCTGTGGCCTCCACATGCTCCCGGATCAGGTCTTTCAGCAGGGACACATCGTACTTATGCTCCACGCTTTCCAGCGTGACCATGTCCTTGTTCACCCGCTGGTAGAAGTCCCAATCCTCATCCAGCACGTAGGCAATGCCGCCGCTCATGCCAGCAGCGAAGTTCTTGCCGGTCTTGCCCAACACCACCACTGTGCCGCCGGTCATGTACTCGCATCCGTGGTCGCCCACGCCCTCCACCACGGCGACAGCGCCGGAGTTGCGGACGCAGAACCGCTCCCCCGCCACGCCGTTGATAAACGCCTTGCCGCCGGTGGCGCCGTAGAAGGCCACGTTGCCGATGAGGATATTTTCACTGCGGTCATAGGTCACGTTTTTCGGCGGGTAGACGATGATTTTGCCGCCGGAAAGTCCCTTGCCCAGATAGTCGTTGCTGTCGCCGATCAGCTCCAGCGTCAGCCCCTTGGGGATGAACGCGCCGAAGCTCTGGCCGCCGTAGCCGGTGCAGACCACGCGGAAGGTGTCGTCCGGGAGGGTGTTGCCGAATTTTGCCGTGATCTCGCTGCCAAAAATGCTGCCGAAGGTGCGGTCGGTGTTGCCCACCTCCATCTGAACGGTCATAGGCTTGGGTTCCGCCATATCGAAGCTCTTTTTGAACTTCTTCATCAGCACCTTCATGTCGGGAGTCTGTTCCAGCTTGAAATCGTAAACTGCCTTGGGGTCAAAGTGGACGTTGGTGTTCTCCACCAGCGGGTTTTTCAGCAATCCCGACAAGTCCATTTCGCTGGCGCGGGAACCGGCGGGGGCGGGACGAACTTTCAGCAAGTCCGTGCGGCCTACCAGTTCGTCAACCCTGCGCACGCCCAGCTTCGCCATATATTCCCGCAGCTCCTGAGCCATGAACTTCATGAAGTTCATCACGTACTCGGGCTTGCCCATGAACTTCTTTCTCAGCTCGGGGTTCTGGGTGCAGATGCCCATGGGGCAGGTGTCCAGATTGCACACCCGCATCATTACGCAGCCCATGGCTACCAGTGGGCCGGTGCCGAAACCGAATTCCTCCGCGCCCAGCATGGCGGCGATGGCCACGTCCCGGCCGCTCATGAGCTTGCTGTCGGACTCGATGCGGACGCGGGAACGCAGACCGTTCATGATGAGGCACTGGTGCGCCTCAGCGATGCCCAGCTCCCATGGAAGTCCGGCGTTGTGGATGGAGGAATTGATGGACGCCGCGCCCGTGCCGCCGTCAAATCCGGAGATCAGGATGACCTCCGCGCCGGCCTTGGCGACGCCGGCGGCAATGGTGCCGACGCCCGCTTCGCTCACCAGCTTGACGTTGATGGCGGCGCTGCGGTTGGCGCATTTCAGGTCATAGATCAGCTGCGCCAGATCCTCGATGGAATAAATATCGTGATGGGGCGGCGGGGAGATCAGTCCCACGCCGGTGGTGGAGTGGCGGCACTTTGCCACCCATGGATAAACCTTGCCGCCGGGAAGCTGGCCGCCCTCGCCGGGCTTTGCGCCCTGCGCCATCTTGATCTGGATCTCCTTGGCGGAAACCAGATATTTGCTGGTAACGCCGAACCGGGCGGAGGCGACCTGCTTGATGGCGGAATTCCGTTCGGTGCCGTAGCGTTCCTCGTCCTCGCCGCCCTCGCCGGTGTTGGACTTGCCGCCCAGACGGTTCATGGCAATGGCAAGGCATTCATGGGCTTCCTTGGACAGCGCGCCGTAGCTCATGGCGGCGGTCTTGAAACGCTTGACGATGGAGTCTACGTCCTCTACTTCCTCGATGGGGACGCCGGTTTCGGGGTAGTTGAATTCCAGCAGGCTGCGCAGGTGCATATCGTCGCCGCCCTCGTTGGCCGCGGCGGCGGTGTACTGCTTGAACTTGCCGTAGTCCCCCGTCCACACCGCCTGCTGCAACAGGTGGATGGTCTGGGGATTGTACAGGTGCTGCTCCGCCGCGCTCCCGCTGCGGAATTTGTGGGCACCCACGCTGGGCAAATCCATGTAAATGTCCAGCCCCAGCGGGTCGAACGCCTGCTGGTGGCGGTCTTCCATGTCCTTCTGGATATCGGCAATGGTGATGCCGCCCACCCGGCTGACGGTGTTGGTGAAGTATTTGTCAATGACCTCTTCGCTGATGCCCACCGCTTCAAAAATCTGGCTGCCCTGATAGGACTGGATGGTGGAAATGCCCATCTTGGAGGCGATCTTCACGATACCCGCCAGCACCGCCTTGTTGTAATCGTTGACGGCGGCGTAGAAATCCTTTTCCAGCAGCCCGTCGCTGATCAGATTGCCGATGCTCTCCTGCGCCAGATACGGGTTGATGGCGCAGGCGCCGAAGCCCAGAAGCGTGGCAAAATCATGGACAAGCCGGGGTTCGCCGCTTTCCAGAATCAGCGCCATGGCGGTGCGCTTGCGGGTGCGAACCAGATATTTGGACACCGCGCTGACGGCCAGCAGACTGGGAATGGCGACGTGATACTCGTCAATATCCCGGTCGGACAGAATCAGGATGTTGGTGCCGTCCCGATAAGCCCGGTCAACGTCCACGAACAGCCGGTCGATGGCCTTTTCCAGCGGGGTGTTTTTGTAGTAGCAGATGGACACGGTCTCCACCTTGAAACCGGGAACGTCCATGGTCTTGATTTTCAGCAAGTCCGTCTCCGTGAGGATGGGGTTGTTGATTTTCAGAACCTTGCAGTTTTCCGCGTTCTCTTCCAGCAGATTACCCTGGGCACCCACGTACACGGTGGTAGAGGTGACGATTCTTTCCCGCAGTGCGTCGATGGGCGGGTTCGTAACCTGGGCAAACATCTGCTTGAAATACTCGAACAGCGGCGGGCGGGTGTGGCTGAGAACGGCCAGCGGAGTATCGCTGCCCATCGCGCCGGAGGGTTCCGCGCCGTTTTTCGCCATGGGGAGCATGATGGTCTTCAAATCCTCGTAGCGGTAGCCGAAGGCCTTCTGGAGCCGCACCATTTCTTCTCTGGTGTAGGAGGGTATCTTCCGGTTAGGCACCGTCAGGTCGGAGAGGTTCACCAGATTCCGGTCCAGCCATTCGCCGTAGGGCTGGCGGCTGGCGTACTCCGCTTTCAGGTGTTCATCGTCCACCAGCTCGCCCTTCACCGTGTCCACCAACAGCATCTTGCCGGGGCGCAGACGGTCCTTGCGGATGACGTGCTCCTGCGGGATGTCCAGAACGCCAACCTCGCTGGAAAGGATCAACCGTCCGTCGTCGGTAATGTAATAGCGGCTGGGACGTAGACCGTTGCGGTCAAGGACCGCGCCCATCACGTCGCCGTCGCTGAACAGAATGGACGCAGGGCCGTCCCAGGGCTCCAGCATGGTAGCATAATACTGGTAAAAGTCCTTCTTCTTTTGATCCATGTTCCGGTTGTTGCTCCACGGCTCCGGGATGGTGACCATCACCGCCAGAGGCAGATCCATGCCGTTCATGACCATGAATTCCAGCGTGTTATCCAGCATGGCAGAGTCGGAACCGCCCTGATTGACAATAGGCAGCACCTTGGTCATATCGTCCTTCAGAAAGCGGCTGGCAATGGTCTCCTCACGGGCGAGCATGGTGTCCACATTTCCCCGGATGGTGTTGATCTCGCCGTTGTGGAGAATGAACCGGTTGGGGTGCGCCCGGTTCCAGCTGGGAGAGGTGTTGGTGGAGAAGCGGCTGTGGACCATGCCGATGGCGGTCTCATAGTCCTCGTCCTGCAAATCCGGGTAGAACTGCCGCAGCTCCTTGACCAGAAACATGCCCTTATACACGATGGTGCGGCTGGACAGGCTGCACACGTAGGTCTCCTGACTGGACTGCTCAAACACCCGGCGAACCACATACAGCCGCCGGTCAAAAGCGATTCCGGCGACCATTCTCGGCGGCTTTCCCACAAACGCCTGCCAGATGCTGGGCATACAGTCCCGTGCCTTCTGCCCCAGATACTCGGGGCATACCGGCACCTGCCGCCAGCCAAGGAAGGGCAGCCCCTCCTTCTTGCAGATGATCTCAAACAGCTTCTTTGCCTGATTGCGCTGCAGCTCTTCCTGCGGGAAGAAGAACATGCCGACGCCGTATTCCCGCTCCGCGCCCAGCGTGATGCCCGCAGCCGCGGCTGCTTTCACAAAAAACTTATGGCTGACCTGTAACAGAATGCCCACGCCGTCACCGGTTTTTCCCTCGGCGTCCTTGCCTGCCCGGTGTTCCAGATGCTCCACGATCTGCAGCGCGTCATCCAGCGTCCGGTGGCTCTTGCGTCCCTTGATATCCACCACCGCGCCGATGCCGCAGTTGTCGTGTTCAAACCGGGAATCGTACAACCCGGCTGGAGCTGTGCGTTCGGTGAAATTTTCCATAGCTTTTTCTCCTTCAGGCTACAAAAAATAAACGGCGTTTCCGCGCAAAGGGCAAAACTGCCCCCTGGGGAACGCCATTGTTCTCTGCGCCTATCATACCACAGTGGGCACCGCTTTACAAGGCAGAAGAAATTCCGTTTTCTTCCAATATCTTTGTTCTATTTGCCCAAATTCCGCAAAAAGCGGCGGCTCGGCGCATCAAAGCAGTCAGGCATATAAAACGGCAGCTCCCGGGGAAGGAAGCTGCCGTTTAAGAAAATTCCTGCGGTTTTTGATATCAGGAATCAATCTGTATAATGTCCATCTATGATATTGCCTGGCACAATATCATATACCATTCCGTCTGTGAGAGACGTTGCCGTTTTCCCGGACATATCAAGTAAAAAATCTTCGTTCCATGCTCCTGTAATGGAGAGTACGTTCTCAGTGATATGCCACTCCAGCTCACTTTGTTCTTCGTGAGCGGGATCTGTTTTTCGTTCGACTTCACGTTTGGCGTAGGATTCAAAAACAGAGATGCAATGAAGCACCTGCGACTGATTGTTCCAAAGACGGAAAGGAATTCCAACAGATGTCTTGATCTGCGATAAGATGTCCTCAGTCTCAAAATCGATGCTGTCTTGTGTACCAAATGCGCTTTCAGCATCCAAGCTGACATCCGGAGTCGGTTCAGTGGCCATGCTATTCGTGTTTTCCTCCAATTGCGCTTTTGCTTCATTGCTTTCAGGGCTGGAATTCGCGGGCAGCTGCTTGTTTGCGCAAGAACACAAGAAAATGCTTGCGATAAGCAATACCATTACCATTGTCTTTTTCATCTGTTTATCTCCTTTCAGCCAAAAGAATCATTTCCGGCTGTCTCTCTGCTTTTCCAGCTTGAGATACATTTCCTTCAAATGCTCGGCCAGAGGGCTGTCCGAACGGAAGGGGGAGAAAAAGTGATACTTGGCAGCGGCATTCTGGTTGAAATCCCGGATGTGGTCCTTGATGCTCTCGTATTTCACGACGACCTTGTTTTCCTCGGCGAACTTCTTCAGCTTGACAATGATCTGGCTGGAATGCACCACGTCGATGATGAACACGCCGAAGAACATACCAATGAAGAAGGAAAACGCCAGATTGTTGGACAACCACGCCAGCGCATTCAGGATATAGGGATGCACCAGAAAATAGTACGCCGCGCCAAGCGCCGCCCAGAAGAAGGAGAACAGCGGGCAGATGATCCCCTGAATATTGCCCCAAAGGTTTGAATAGTCCCACAGCCGGACTTTCAGATATTTCAGGCAGGCAAGACCTGCGATGTACTCGATCAGCGTCATGGCGACAGCCATGGCAAGAAACAGCGCCACCCGGTTCCAGACGGGGTCTGCGATCAGGTGCAGATCCTCCAGCGACGCCAGCAGGAACAGCGTACACAGGCCGAAGCCGTAAATCGGCAGATACGGGCCGGTACAGAAGCCGGGATTGATCCACTTTTTGTGGCGGTGGGTCAGGTTGCGGTACAGCAGCTCCAGCACCCATCCGAAGCACGAGCCGATAAAGAACAAAAACGCAAGTACCAGACTAAGCCTCATAAGGATTCTCCTTTTTCTATCTTGTTTCCAGTTTATTCATTTTTTCTAAACACTAACGAAATAATTCTTTACGAGACTGTAAACACGCTGAAAAAACGAGAATGTGCAATGTCCGATTTGGCATATCTTATCCATTTTACTGCTTGCACTTTTCCCGTATTTTGATTATAATGGTTGCTATCAGAAAAGTCAATATTCGTATTGTTTTGCCTTTGGAGACAGATTTTTACCCGGAGGCGTATGTGAGGAGGATATTATGTCTGAAAAGAACCCGCCGGACAGTAATTTCATGACAAAGCTTGCCACGTTTATTGTGGACAAAAAGACTTTGTTCTTCCTTTTGTACATATTTGCCGTGATTTTCTGTGCGTTTTCCTCCGGATGGGTGAATGTGGAAAACGACGTCACCACCTACCTCCCGGAGGACACGGAGACCCGGCAGGGCATCGTGGCGATGAACGATAACTTCACCACCTTCGCCACCGCCCAGATCATGGTATCCAACGTCACCTATGAGACGGCGGAGGAACTGTCCCAGCAGATTGCGGATGTGGAAGGGGTCAGCATGGTCACCTTCGACGACACCCCCGACCACTACACCAATGCCTCGGCGCTGTTCGATATCAGCTTCGACGGCATTGTCTCCGACGAGATCAGCGAGCGGGCGCTATCGGATGTGGAAGCGCTGATGGACGGCTACGACTACTGCGTGTACTCCGACGTCGGCTACGACGAAAACGCCACCCTGCAGGGGGAAATGTCCGTTATTCTGATCATAGCGGTGGTCATCATCATCGTCGTGCTTACCCTGACCTCCCGTTCCTATGCCGAGGTCCCTGTGCTGATGATCACCTTCGGCGTGGCGGCCATTCTGAACATGGGCACCAACTTCCAGTTGGGCACCATCAGCTTCATCTCCAACTCCGTGGCTGTGGTATTGCAGCTGGCGCTGGCCATTGACTACGCCATCATCCTGTGCCACCGCTTCACCGACGAGCGGGAGACCCGCACCGCCCGGGACGCCTGCATCACCGCTCTGAGCAAGGCCATCCCGGAGATCAGCGCCTCGTCCCTGACCACGGTGTCCGGCCTTGCGGCGTTGGGCTTCATGGAATTCAAAATCGGTCTGGACATGGCGCTGGTTCTGGTCAAGGCCATTCTGTTCAGCCTGCTGTCCGTGTTTACCCTGATGCCGGGACTTCTGATGCTGTTCAGCCCGCTGATGGACCGCACCCGCCACAAAAAACTACTGCCAAACATCACGCCTATCGGCAAGTTTGCGGTGAAGACCCGGCGCGTTGTGCCGCCGCTGTTTGCCATTCTTCTGGTCGGGGCATTCATCCTGTCCAACCGCTGCCCCTTTGTTTACAGCTATAACAACATCGAGACCGCGAATATGAACGAACGTCAGGCGGCCTACTTTAAAATCCAGCATACCTTCGGCACGACCAACATGGTCGCGCTGGTGGTTCCCAGCGGCAACTATGACGCGGAAGCGAAAATTCTGGAGGAACTGGATACCCGCCCGGAGGTCAAGAGCACCATGGGCCTTGCCAACATCGAGGCTATGGACGGCTACACCCTGACGGACAGCCTGAACCCCAGAGAGCTTTCCGAGCTGGTGGGCATGGATTACGAGGTAGCGCAGCTTCTCTATTCCGCCTACGCCATTGAGAACGACCAATACGGAGAATTCGTACAGGGGCTGGATAAGTACGACGTTCCCCTGTTCGATATGCTGATGTTCCTGAAAGACCAGCTGGATTCCCATAATATTTCTCTGGATGACATGGACGAAGCGTCTTTGAACGATATTTTCTCCCAGCTGGATATGGCTCAGAAGCAGCTGAAAAGCGACCGCTACAGCCGGATGGTGGTTTACCTGAATCTGCCGGAGGAAAGCGACGAGACCTTTGCATTCCTGACCGAAATGCGGAACATTGTGGGGAAATACTACGACGGCGATTACTACGTGGTTGGCAATTCCACCAGCTCCCGCGATCTGTCGTCCTCCTTTGTCAAGGACAATCTGGTAATCTCCATTCTGTCCTCCCTGTTCGTTATTCTGGTGCTGCTGTTCACTTTCCAGTCGGCGGGACTGCCTATTCTGCTCATCGCCTGTATTCTGGGAAGTGTCTGGATTAACTTCTCCTTCCCCACTCTGGCCAATCAGCCGCTGTATTTCCTTGGCTACCTCATCGTGCAGTCCATTCAGATGGGCGCGAATATCGACTACGCCATCGTCATTTCCAGCCACTACCAGGAGCTGAAGGCCACGATGACCCATAAGGAAGCCATCGTGGAAGCGCTGAACGCCTCCTTCCCCACCATCTTCACCTCCGGCACCATTCTGTCCGCCGCCGCTCTGCTGATCGGCAACATTTCCACCAACCCCGTTATCTCCATTCTTGGCACCTGTCTGGGCCGCGGTACGATCATCTCCATTGTCATCGTTCTGGGTGTTCTGCCTGCCACGCTCGTGCTCAGCGACTCCATCATCAACCGCACCTCCTTCAAGATGAAGGGCATCGAGCTTCCCACCAGAACTGCCAGCGGCACCATGTATGTCAGTGGGCATCTGCGGGGTCAGGTCAGCGGCGTTCTGGACGGTGAATTCACCGGAACGATCCGCGGCGATATGCACGCCATCGTCTCCACCAGTACTCAGGTCAAAAAGCTGGACGAAGCGGAAGGAGAAGAAGACAATGCGTAACCTGATAAAACGAATTTCCGCGCTTCTGCTGTGTCTGCTTCTCGTTCTCAGCCTGCCGGTAACGGCGCTGGCCGAGGAAGCCAAGGACACCGATGAGGCAGCGGCCGCCGAAGAAGGAACGACCTTGCGCATTCTGCGTCAGAAGCAGTTTCTGGATTTTGCGGAAAACTGCCGTCTGGACAGCTACAGCCGGAACCTGAGTGTGGTTCTGCTGACGGATATTGACCTTACAGGCGTAGATTTTGCAGGGATTCCCATTTTCTGCGGCAATTTTGACGGCAACGGCCACACTGTCTCCGGCCTCAGCATCACCCGGGACGGCTCCAACATGGGACTTTTCCGCTATGTTGACGCTTCCGCGCTCATTCAGAACCTCACGGTCTCGGGAGAAATCATCCCCGACGGGAGCCGCAGCGCCGTGGGCGGCATTGCCGGACACAATGCCGGTAAAATCCAGAACTGCTTCTTTGACGGCACGGTTTCCGGCTCGGATGACGTGGGCGGCATCGCCGGCATCAACGCCATCACCGGTATCATCGACGGCTGCCATTCCAAAGGCGTCATCACCGGCGACCACCGGGTCGGTGGCGTCGTGGGAAATAACCTTGGCGTTATCCGCAGCTGCAACAACCGCTCCGGGGTCAACACCACCGCCGAGGAAAACCAGATTAAGCTCTCCGACATTTCCCTGGAGACCATCACCGGAAGCGAATCCGTCAGCACCGTAACGGACATCGGCGGTATCGCCGGTACCAGCAGCGGCGTCATCCGCCAGAGCAAAAACCGTGGCAACGTGGGCTATCAGCACATGGGCTACAACGTCGGCGGCATTGCCGGGACCCAGACCGGGTATCTCTACAAATGTGAAAACTTTGCTCAGGTTTATGGCCGCAAGGAAGTGGGCGGCATCGTCGGCCAGATGGAGCCGACCACCTTCATCGAGTACACCGAAGACACAATGCAGATTCTCCAGTCCCAGCTTGGCACCGTAAGCAATCTCACGGGGCAGGCGTTTTCCACCATTCAGGACGGCAATTCGGACATGGGCGTTCAGGTGGACGACCTCTACAATTCCCTCGTGGATGCCAAAGACGCTCTGGATACCCTGTTGCCCAACGGGGATGACCCCTATCCCCCCGACCGGGACACCATCGATGCGGCCATCAACAACGCCAACAGCAGCCTTGCCGCCGCCGGTTCCTCTCTGTACGCCATCATGGATTCCGTCAACGACACGGCGGATTCCCTCAGCCGCATCATGCGCTCCATTGCCGGGCAAATCAGCGCCATGAGCGCCACCGTAGGCAACGCCCCCCAGAATCTGGGCGGCACCATTGAGGACATTTCCGACCGGGACACCGCAGAAATTCTCTCCGGCAAGGTGGAAAAATGCACCAATTCCGGTGCGGTTCTGGGCGACCTGAACGCAGGCGGCGTCGTGGGTGCCATTGCCTATGAAAACCGCCTGGATCCGGAGAACGATCTGCAAATCGGCGGGGACAACTCCATGAACTTCGACACCCAGCTGCGCGCCGTGATCCTCGGCTGTGAAAACAGCGGAAGCGTTACGGCGAAGCGCCAGAACGTGGGCGGCATTGTTGGCTGGATGGCGCTGGGGCTTACGAAAAACTGTCTCAGCACCGGCAGCATTGACGCGGAGGACGCCGACTATGTAGGCGGCGTCGTGGGCAAGAGCAGCGGCTATGTCCGCCAGTGCAGCGCCAAGTCCGACATTACCGGAAACGCCTATGTGGGCGGCATTGTGGGCGAGGGTCTCACCGTCACCGACTGCCGCAGCATGGTGCAGCTCACCGGCTCCGAGAGAACCGGCGCGGTTCTGGGTATGCGGGGCGAACGTTCCGGATTCCTCAAGTCGGAATCCGACGACGACAGCGGGGAAACGGACGAAGAAACTGTCACTGGGAACTACTACTTTACCGTCGGCTCCGACATCGGCGCCATTGACGGCGTCAGTTATGCTGACACCGCCCAGCCCCTTTCCCATGACGATTTTGTCGCGCTGGAAGGTCTTGACCCGATCTTCAAAGTCATTTCCGTCCGCTTCGTCTATGACGACGGTATGATGCACACCGTCACCCTCACCCCCGGTGAGGCGCTGTCGCCGGACAGCATTCCCAAACTGCCCGAAAAGGCCGGTTATGTCGGTCGCTGGGACGGTCTCGCGGACGCCGATCTGTCCGACATCCGCTTCGATGTTTCGTTCCCGGCAGTGTACACCGCAGAGCTGGAAACGGTGCAGAGCGAAGCCCTTGGCGAAAGCAAACTGCCCACGCTGCTGGCACAGGGCCACTTCTCCGGCGATACGCCCATCCAGCTGACCCAAATGACCAAAGGCCCCGCTCCGGGTGTCCACGACAAATTCCTGGAGGGCTACGCCTTTACCCTCCCCACCGGTACAGCCGATACGCTGCGCTACTTGCCGGAAACTGAACAGAAAAATGTCCGGGTCATGGTAAAGGGCGCGGACGGAAGCTGGCGGGAGGTTTCCCACACGCAGGATGGCAGCTATCTGGTCTTTGCCATAGAGGACGGCGATGAGAGCTTCTGCCTAATCGGGTCAATGAAAAAGTCGATCTCATGGCTGCCGATCACCGGTGCTAGCGGTGCGGCATTGGTTGTGCTGCTGGTGGTCATCCTTCTGATTCACCGTCGCCGCAAGAAGAAAGCCGTAAAATCGGAAACACCCGCTGTAAACGAAACTACCTGACTGTAGGGTCGGTCACCAGAACTTGGTGGCCGACCCATTCTTTTTGCAAAGAAGCGGTTAAAATTTTTTCACAATTAACACTTTGTTTACAACATATTTGCTATAATATCAAATATCGTTTTGTAGAATTGTTACAAAAAACAGAAGATGGAGAAGTGTGCTATGAATACATACCGCGCCGGTATTGATATCGGCTCAACCACCGTCAAGCTCGTTCTGCTGGACGAAAACGGGAAAATCCTGTTCGGACAGTACCGCCGCCACTGCGCCCATACCCAGCAGACGCTTAAGGAACTCCTTGCCGAAGCCCGGGAACAGGTCGGCTCCTGCCTTTTGCAGGTGAAGATTACCGGCTCCGGCTCCATCAATCTCGGCAAGGCCATGGGCATCGGCTTCGTGCAGGAGGTGGTGGCTGTCGCCTCCGCATTGCAGGCCGTCGCGCCCCAGACCGACGTGGCCATTGAACTGGGCGGCGAGGACGCCAAGATCATCTATTTCCGGGGCGGGCTGGAGGAGCGGATGAACGGCGTCTGCGCAGGCGGCACCGGCTCCTTCATCGATCAGATGGCGTCCCTGCTCCAGACCGATGCCGCCGGACTGAACGCGCAGGCAGAGCATTATCAGGAAATTTATCCCATCGCCGCCCGCTGCGGCGTGTTTGCGAAAACCGACATTCAGCCTCTCATCAACGAGGGCGCGACCACCGCTGACCTGGCCGCTTCCATTTTTCAGGCCGTGGTCAATCAGACCATCTCCGGCCTTGCCTGCGGCAAGCCCATCCGGGGGTGTGTGGCATTTCTGGGCGGCCCCCTGCATTTCCTGCCGGAGCTGAAAAAAGCCTTTATCCGCACCCTGAAGCTCACCCCCGAAACCACCGTTGACCCGGAAAACTCCCATCTTTTCGCCGCCATGGGCGCGGCGCTGGAATCCGGCGACGCCGAAGCCGTCAGCATGGACGGCCTGATCGGCCGGCTGGACAAAGGCGTGGAAATGGCCTTTGAATTAAAGCGCCTTGACCCTCTGTTCGCCACCCGGGAAGACCATCAGGCGTTCTGCGCCCGCCACAGCAAGGCCGTTGTCCGCCGGGAGAGCCTGTCCGGGTATCGGGGTGACTGTTTCCTCGGCATTGACGCCGGTTCCACCACCACGAAGGTGGCGCTCATCGGCAGCGACGGCCAGCTTCTCTTTTCCTATTACGCCAACAATCAGGGCAACCCCATCCGTACCGCCATGGAGGCCATGGCACGACTCCGGGACGAGCTGCCCGAGGGCGCGCACATCGCCCGCTCCTGCTCCACAGGCTACGGAGAATCCCTCCTGAAATCTGCTTTCTGTCTGGACGAGGGCGAGGTGGAAACCATCGCCCACTGCACCGCCGCCGCGTTTTTTGACCCGGAGGTGGACTGCGTGCTGGACATCGGCGGGCAGGATATGAAGTGCGTCAAGCTGAAAAACGGCAGCGTGGACACTATTCTGCTGAACGAAGCCTGCTCCTCCGGCTGCGGCTCCTTTATCGAGAACTTCGCCAATTCCCTGGGCTACAGCGCCGAGGGCTTTGCCAAGGAAGCGCTGTTTGCCAAAAATCCCATCGATCTTGGCACCCGCTGCACCGTGTTCATGAATTCCAACGTCAAGCAAGCCCAGAAAGAGGGCGCGACGGTGCAGGATATTTCTGCGGGGCTCGCCTACTCCGTCATCAAGAACGCCCTTTACAAGGTCATCAAGCTGGCCGACCCCGCCGACCTGGGCAAACACATCGTGGTGCAGGGCGGCACCTTCTACAACCAGGCGGTGCTTCGCGCCTTTGAGAAAATCGCCGGAGTGGAAGCTACCTGCCCCGACATTTCCGGCATTATGGGCGCGTTCGGCGCGGCGCTGGTGGCGCGGGAGCGCTACCACGGTCAGGAAAGCACCACCCTACCCCTGAACGACATTCTGAGTCTGACCTACACCACCTCCACCACCCGCTGCGGCGGCTGCTCCAACCGGTGTATGCTGACCATCAACAAATTCCCCGGCGGGCGCCGCCACGTCACCGGCAACCGCTGCGAAAAGGGTCTGGGCGGCACCGGAACCGGGCGGAAAGGCCCCAACGTGATGGCCTATAAGCTGAAGCGGATGTTCGACTATCCCCCGCTGGAAAATCCCACCCGGGGTGTCATCGGCATTCCCAGAGTGCTGAATATGTACGAAAATTACCCCTTCTGGGCAACATTCTTCCGGGAACTGGGCTTCCGGGTGGTTCTCTCCCCCAAATCCAACCGGAAAATCTACGAGCTGGGCATGGAGTCCATCCCCTCGGAATCCGAGTGCTACCCCGCCAAACTCTCCCACGGTCACGTCCAGTGGCTCATCAATGAGGGAATCAAAACCATTTTCCATCCCTGCGTATTCTACGAGCATCAGGAAACCCCCGGCGCGCAGAATCACTATAACTGCCCCATCGTGGTCTCCTACCCGGAGAATCTGAAAAACAACGTGGAAGCCGTCGCAGACGGCGAAGTCCGCTACATCCGCCCCTTCCTCGCCTTTACCAGCGAGAAAATCGCCGCCGACCGGCTGGCCGCTCTGTGTAAGGAAGAATGGGGCATCGACAGGAAGGAAGTCCGCGCCGCCGTCCACAGTGCGTGGAAAGAACAGCAGCGCGCCAAGGCCGACGTTCGTGCAGAGGGGCAAAAGGCGCTGCAATGGATGGCGGATAATCACGCGCGGGGCATCGTTCTGGCTGGCAGACCCTACCACATTGACCCCGAAATCAACCACGGTATCCCGGAAATGATTGCCTCTTATGACCTTGCCGTCCTCACCGAGGACAGCCTGCCCATCGATCTCACCCCCGAGCGCCCCCTCCGGGTCAACGACCAGTGGGTTTACCATTCCCGGCTGTACAGTGCGGCGGAATTTGTGCGGAATCGGGAGGACTTGGAGCTGATCCAGCTGAATTCCTTCGGCTGCGGCCTGGACGCCGTCACCACCGACCAGGTGTGCGAAATTCTGGAAGGGAGCAACAAGCTCTACACCGTCCTGAAAATCGACGAGGTGAACAATCTGGGGGCTGCCCGTATCCGCATCCGCAGTCTGCTGGCCGCCATGAACCAGCGTCAGGCGCGGGGCATCCGCCCCCAGCCCAAGCCCGCCGCTTATCACCGGTCGGAATTCACCAAGGAAATGTACCAATCCGGCTACACCATCCTCGCCCCCCAGATGAGCCCCATTCACTTTGACCTGCTGGAGCCGATTTTCAAAAAGTACGGCTATCACATCGAAATACTTGCCAATGACAACCGCGCCGCCATCGACATGGGGCTGAAATTCGTAAACAACGACGCCTGCTTCCCCTCCATCACCGTGGTGGGGCAGATCATGGACGCGGTGCTTTCCGGGAAATACGACACGGACAAGCTGGCCGTGATGATGACCCAGACCGGCGGCTGCTGCCGGGCAAGCAACTACGTGGGCTTCATCCGCCGGGCGCTGGACAAGGCGGGACTGGGGCATATCCCGGTCATCTCCCTGAACGCCAACGGCATGGAGACCAACGAGGGTTTCAAGCTCTCCCCCGGCCTTCTGTTCACCGCGCTGCGGGGCGTGGTCTACGGCGACCTGTTCATGCGTTGCCTGTACCGGGTACGTCCCTACGAGAAAGAGAAGGGTTCCGCAAACGCCCTTCATCAGAAGTGGCTGGAAATCGCCATCGATTCTCTGGTCAACAGCAAGAGCAAGTGGTCGTATAAGGCGGTTTGCAGCGGCATTGTGGAAGCCTTTGACAATCTTCCCATTGACGAAACCCTGCGCAAGCCCAGAGTCGGCGTGGTGGGCGAGATTCTGGTCAAGTATATGCCCCTGGCCAATAACCATCTGGTGGATCTGCTGGAAGCCGAAGGCGCGGAGGCCGTGGTGCCTGATCTGATGGACTTCCTGAACTACTGCGTGTACAACGGCGATTACAAGCATGAATTCTTAGGCGCGGGCTGGACAAGCGCCGCCACGGCGAAGCTCGGCGTGGACGCCATTCGCCTGATACGCAAGCCCGCCCTGGACGCGCTGGAAAAGAGCCGCCGCTTTGAGCCGCCCATGCCCATTGAGCAGGTGGCGGAGCTGGCAAAGCCCTTCCTCTCCATTGGCAACCAGTACGGCGAGGGGTGGTTCCTCACGGGAGAAATGGCGGAGCTGGTTCTCTCCGGCACGCCCAACATTGTGTGCATTCAGCCCTTCGCGTGCCTGCCCAACCACGTTGTGGGCAAGGGCGTCATCAAGGCGCTGAAAAAAGCCTATCCCCAGTCCAACATCGTAGCCGTGGACTACGACCCCGGCGCGTCGGAGGTCAATCAGCTCAACCGCATCAAGCTGATGCTCTCCACCGCGAAAAAGCGTCTGGCCGAGGAAAAAACCGCCGCAGTATAAGTTTAAGGCAGGACACCGATTGGTGTCCTGCCTTTTGCTTATTCAAAAGGAACATAGTAATACGGCTTACTCACCCGTTTGCCCTGATCGTTCAGTTCGCTGCCGTTGTAGAAGCTCACGCCTGCGATCTGTTCCGGGTCGAGAACTATGTTGAGGGTGTGCTCAATGCACGTGTACGTGTGGCTGTCAGCATTCCAGGAACCGCCGCCGTTGCCGTAAGGCCGAATGTCGGTTCCGTCTTTCAGGCGGATGCTTGCCGGGGTCGGCGTCCAGCCCGTTTTCTCCGTGAAATCGATGTCGTCCGTATATTCATCCCCCAGCCGGAAAGTGAACTTCATGCTGTACTGGCCGATTTCCGCCTCAAGGAGCGTTACGTCCCACAGATCTCCGACTTTGGCGTTGGGCGTCCACTTTTTCGGCGCCTCCGTGGTGCCTTCCAGCGTCCAGCGCAGCACCCAATTGCCGGGGGTGGTCATGATATCCTCGTCTTCAAACTTCTCGCCCTGAATGCCGAAGCCGGTGAAGGTCACGGCCATTTCCTTTCCGAACATGCTCTCATCCGGAGAGAATGCAAAATCGATGCTGAATTCAATGCTCCCGTCGGCCAGCTGATAGTCCAGAAGCAGCTGTTGGTCTTCTCCCACCCGGGGAACCGGCTGACCATTCTTTGCATATGTGGGATTGTGGTCGGCATCCCAAAGCACGCCGTCAAAAAAATGAGCGCCCCAGCTCATGGGCATCACTTCTCCGTCCACCCGGTAGTCCCACCATGCCCAAGGTGCCTGCCCTTCTTCCAGCTGTAAACCCTCAATGCGGAAAATGGCTCTGCCGCCGTACTGATCCATCAGCGTCTGGGCGAGGGTGACGGTGATGCCGTTGTCCGTCGCGGAAACGGCTTTCTTCTTTCCGTCCTTTGTCTCGGTGGGCGTCGCGGACAGGCCGCTTTGCTCTGCCTGCTTCTTGACCTGCTCGGAGATCTGCTGCGTTGTGCCGCCGTTGTCTCCGTACTGCATGGTCGCCGTCCAGCGGGTGATGGCCGCTGCCGCCGTCATGGTTGCCATAATCAGCGCCGCCGCCAGAATGAGCAGCAGCTTCTTTTTGCCGAAGCCCCTTGCTTTTCCCCTTCCGAATGTTCCGAATTCCGCTTCCTCGATCAGCTCCGCATCCAGATTCCGGATGCTCTTTAGCATATCCAATCCTGTCATACCTGAAAACCCTCCTTTTTTAAGTAAACCGCCAACTTTTCCCGCATCCGGGACAGCCGCATCAGCACGGCGCTCTGGCTGATCTCATAGCGCAGAGCAATTTCGCTGACGCTGTCGCCGTACCAGTACCGCCGGACAAAAATCATCCGGTTGTCCGCCGTCTGCTTCCATAAAAAGCTGCTCACCAACCGGCTGATCTCGGCGCTTCTCACGTCCGTTTCCTGCCAATGACCGGGAATGCACGCTTCCATCTCCTGGGTCAGCGTGACGACCTCGGCCTTGCGCTTTGCCGCGTTGTTCCAGTCCAGCCGGTCAAAGGCAAAGTGGCGGCAGATTTTTGCGAGATAGGCAAAAAAGTGAACCGGTTTCGTGGGCGGAATGGTGTCCCACGCCTTGAAGTAGGTGTCATTGACACACTCCTGTGCGTCCTCCCTGCTCCCTACGATATTCTCCGACAGCCTTGTGAGCTTCGCGCCATACCGGTCGTCCGTCTGCCGGATGGCGTCTTCGTTTCGGGTGAAGAACAGCTGTATGATTTGTTCATCGTTCATTCAACGCACCTCCTGTGTTTTGTCCTTCACCCTGATAGAAGGATTTCCAATCCAAAACCTAACACATTTCTTGAGAATTCTCAAGAAAATTTTAGATACGAAAAGGCGGCGTGGCCGAAGCCACG
>HF988107.1:38169-39674 GCA_000434635.1 Firmicutes bacterium CAG:110
GCCGAAGCCACGCCGTCCCGTATGCGGTGTATTTATTTTGCCAGCAGCTTTTCCAGCGCCGCAAGACGCAGGCTCAGGCACAGCACCTCCATAGCCTTTTCCAGCTCGGCCACCGGGGGCAGGCTGGGAGCAATGCGGAGGTTGGAGTCGTCCGGGTCGTTGCGGTAGGGGTAGGTCGCACCGGCGTTGGTCAGCACCACACCGGCCTCCTTGCACAGCGTCCAGACCCGCTTCGCCGTGCCGGGCATGGCAAACAGGCTGACGAAATAGCCGCCCTTCGGGTCGTTCCAATGGGCAATGCCCAATGGCCTAATCTCCCGGTTCAGCCATTTTGCCACGCACTCAAATTTCGGTGCCATGACGGATGCGTGGAGCTTCATGATCTCCAGCGTGTGCGCCTTGTCCTTAAGAAAACGCACATGGCGCAGCTGGTTGACCTTGTCGTAGGAGATCATCTGCACGCCGAAAATACCGGTGAAATAGCAGATATTGGCCTCGCTGGCAGCCATGCAGGAAATGCCGCCGCCGGCAAAGGTGATCTTGGAGGTGGACGCGAACTCATAGACCATATCCGGCCGCCCCGCCTCGTCGCACAGAGAGAGGATGTCCGGGAACGGGACGTAGTCGCCCTCGAATTCGTGGACGCCATAGGCGTTGTCCCAGATGATGGCAAAGTCCGGGGCAGCGGGCTTCAAGTGGGCAAAGCGGCGGATGGTCTCGTCGGAGTAAATAATTCCGTCGGGGTTGGAGTATTTGGGAACCGTCCATATGAGCTTGACCTGCGGGTCCTTCACCAGCTCCTCCACCACGTCCATATCCGGGCCTTCGGGAGTCATGGGGACGGGAATCAGCTCCGCGCCGAAGAACTCGCCGATCTGGAAATGCCGGTCATATCCGGGGGCGGGGCAGAGAAATTTCACCTTTTCCTCCCGGCACCATGGCTTGGGGCTGTGGAGCAGGCCGTGGGTATAGGCACGGGACACCACGTCGAACATCATATTCAGGGAAGCCGCGCCGCCGACGAACACCTGATCCGCCTTGCAGCCCAGCACATCCGCCCAGTACCTCCGGGCACTGGGAATACCCGCCAGTTCACCGTAATTCCGGGCGTCCACGCCGTCGTCGTAGCAGTCCTCGGGGGTTTGCAGCACGGTCAGCAGGCCGCTGACCATGTCCAGCTGCTCCGTGGCGGGCTTGCCCCGGGCCATGTTCAGATTCAGCCCCTGCGCCTTGCAGGCTTCGTAGGACGCCAGCACACTGCCGTATTCACGTTCCAGTTCTTCCCGGCTCATGCAGGAATAGGGAGTCATTTCGATCATCCTTTCGGCATTTTGACAAGTTTTACGTGTATATTATATGTCCGAAGCCCCAAAAATGCAACATCAGATTGGGCAAAAATTCATTTTTCGTCTCAAAAGTCAAGAAATCTATGAAATGCACAAAGTTTCCTGCACACGTCAATTTGTTTTACTGCATATTTTCGCACAAAAACGGCGTGACCGAAC
>HF988107.1:39717-52018 GCA_000434635.1 Firmicutes bacterium CAG:110
CGTGACCGAACCCGGTCACGCCGTCTTCCGTTATTTCGCTGCTTTTTTCGGGGCTGCGGGCGTTTCGGGAAGGATCACCTTTTCCTTCAGCACGAAGCCGGTTCTCGCGGGGATGTACAGTTCAATGTAGTCCCTGCCGTCAAAACGCTTGGTAGCGTAGGTCTTTTCCGCCACATTTCCGAAGCCGCCGTACTTTTCATCGTCGGTGGACAGGACGACCGTGTATTCCCCCGGCTGGCGAACCGGGACAAGAACGTTATTCAGGGAATTACCGAAGTGGAAGTTGAACACGAACACCAGCCCGTGCCGGTAGTAGGCAAGGGTCTGCTCCGGCGCTTTCATCAGCAGCAGGTCTGCCATTCGCTGGTCGAAAATCCGGTTTTCCTTGGTCAAACGAACCATATCCTCGTCAAAGTCACCCAGCCACTGGTATTTGAGCATTCCGTTGTCCTTCAGGCTCCACTGGCGGCGGCAGTAATGGAAGCTCCAACCGTTGCCCTCCCGGGGGAAGTCGATCCATTCGGGATGGCCGAACTCGTTACCCATGAAGTTGAGGTACGCTTCTCCGCCGCCGGACAGGGTGAACAGGCGGATCATCTTGTGCAGGGCAATGGCGCGGTCGATCACAGGGTTGTGGCAGTCCTTGTTCATGTCCGTGTACATGTTCGCCCCGGCCAGGCGGAAGATCATCGTCTGGTCGCCCACCAGCGCCTGATCGTGGGACTCCACGTAGGCCACGGTCTTCTCTCCGGGACGGCGCAGGCACATACTGCCCCACATCTGATTGATGTCCCAGAATTCGTCCTGCCCCTTCACCGCCTTGATCCACATATCCGGCAATCCCATACCCAGCCGGTAGTCAAAGCCGATGCCGCCGTCCGCAATGGGCAGGCACATGCCGGGCATACCGGACATGTCCTCGGCGATGGTGATGGCCTTGGGGTTCACCTGACGGATCAGCTCATTGGCAAGCTGCAAATACGTCACCGCCTCGGTGTCGGTGTTGTAGGAGAAATACTTGCCGTCGGAGGTGAAGTCCGTACCGAGGGCGTGGTCATGGTACAGCATGGAGGTCACGCCGTCAAAGCGGAAGCCGTCAAAATGGTACTCCGTCATCCAGAATTTCAGGTTGGACAGCAGGAAGTGGATAACGCCGGTCTTGCCGTAGTCAAAGCACTTTGTTCCCCACGCAGGATGGTCGCCCTTGGGGCCGTCGTGGAAGAACTGCCATGTGGTGCCGTCGAACATGTTGATGCCCTCGGCGGTATTCTTGACGGCGTGGGAATGCACCACGTCCAGCAGCACCCGGATGCCCATGGCGTGCGCCTTGTTCACCAGATATTTCAGGTCTTCCGGCTTTCCGAACCATGAGGAAGCGGCGAAGAAACTGCTCACCTGATAGCCGAAGGAGCCGTAATAGGGATGCTCCATAATGGCCATGAGCTGGAGGGTATTGTACCCCGCCTTGTGGATTCTCGGTAGGATGTTGTCGGCAAACTCCCGGTAGGAACCGACCTTGCCCTCCTCCTGCGCCATGCCGATGTGAGCTTCATAGATATACAGCTCGTCCTCGCCGGTAAAGCCCTTGTCCGTCCACGGGAATGCCTTACGGTCATCCACCACCTCGCACTCGAAGGTGATGTTCTGCTTGTTCTGCACCACCCGGCGGGCATACAGGGGGATGTGCTCCGTGCGGGTCAGGTTGGCGTCCACCACAGTCTTGACCTTGCAGCCGTCCCACAGGGCGTCGTCGCCGGGGAGATACAGCTCCCAGTTTCCGTTGCCCAGATTGGTCAGCGGGTGGGAGGTCTGGTTCCAGCCGTTGAATTCGCCCTCCAGATACAGCTGGTAGGCGCTGGGCGCCCACTCCCGGTAGTACCAGCCGCCATCCACGTGATGGAAGCCAAAGTACATGTGAGCGTTGGCAAAATCATTCAGGCTCTGCCCCTCGGACAGAATACGTTTTTTTGCCGACCGGTACAGGTGCATCCGCAAATCAATATCCCCGGCGAAAGGCTCAAGCTGGGGATTCAAATCCAAAATACGATACATAGCGTCTCCTTTTCCGCGAAAGTATTGTCTATCCAATGGAGGGCGGTATCACCCTTCGCTCCTATTTTAGAAGAATCGTGCGTCTCTGTCAAGGACTTTTCATTTTTTACAATTCGCTTTGCTTTTTGATTTTGATTTTACATAGCGAAGATTTTGAAATTTACATTAAACTAGTAAAATGCGAATCGTAGGATAAATCCCGAGTACATCAAAAATAAAGCCTACAAGGAGAAGTAAGATTATGAAAAAAGTCATTTCCATTGCACTGATTGCCATGCTTGTTGTCGCCATGGCCGGCTGCTCTCAGAGCCAGCCCGCCGCCACAACGGCCGCTCCTGCCGAGACTGCGGCACAGACGACCGCCGCTCCTCAGACCGAAGCCCCCGCCGCGCTCTCCGGCACCGTCGCCACCGACGGCTCCACCTCCATGGAGAAGGTCATCGGCGCTCTGGGCGAAGCCTTCATGGAAGCAAACTCCGGCGTAAACTTCACCTATAACCCCACCGGCTCCGGCTCCGGCATCACCGCCGTGTCCGAAGGCCGCTGCGACATCGGACTGTCCTCCCGTGCTCTGAAGGATTCCGAAGTTGAATCCGGTCTGGTCGGCACCGTCCTTGCCTACGACGGCATCGCCGTGATCGTCAACCCCGCCAACACCGTGGAAGATCTGGACATCGAGACCATCGCCAAAATCTACACCGGCGAGATCACCAACTGGTCCGAGGTCGGCGGCGCTGACGCTGAGATCGTTCTGGTCGGCCGTGAAGCCGGCTCCGGCACCCGCAGCGGCTTCGAGGAACTGACCGAGACCGTTGACAAGTGCAAGTACCGTCAGGAGCTGACCTCCACCGGCGACGTCATCACCGCAGTCGCGCAGAACCCCGACGCCATCGGCTACGCCTCTCTCGCCTCCGTCAAGGATTCCGTCAAAGCTCTGAAGGTCGCGGGCGTGACTCCCACCGAGGAGACCGTTAAGGACGGCAGCTACCTCATCCAGCGTCCCTTCGTGCTGGTCACCAAGGAAGGCGTTGCGCTCGGCCCCGTTGCTCAGGCGTTCTTCGACTACGCCACCAAGGGTCAGGCCAATGACATCATCACCGCTTCCGGTGTGGTTCCCGCCAACGGCTAAGCAAACGCAAAAAAGGCTCCCCCGCCCGGGGGAGCCAACTGCCGTTTTCTCAATTCGGTAAGATGGTAAACCTTCTCGAAAGGCTGATAACATGAAACATAAATCAAACATTTTTGAGGCCGTCGTCCACGGTATTTTCCTGATTCTCGGACTGATCACCGTGGGCTGCGTGCTTCTGATCACCATATACTTAATTATTTCCGGAATTCCCGCCATTCGTCAGATCGGCCTGTTACAGTTCCTGTTCGGCAAGAAATGGGCGTCCACGGCGGCGCAGCCGGAATACGGCATTCTTCCCTTTATTCTTACCAGCGTCTACGGAACCGCCGGGGCTGTCATCATCGGCGTTCCCATCGGATTCCTGACGGCGGTGTATCTGGCAAAAATGGCGCCGAAGCCCGTCAAACGCTTCATGGAGCAGGCAGTCTCCATGCTGGCGGGCATTCCCTCCGTGGTTTACGGCCTTGTCGGCATGATGGTGCTGGTGCCGGGACTGCGGAAGCTCTTCCACATTCCCGACGGCTCCAGCCTGTTCGCAGCCATCATCGTCCTGGCCGTGATGATTCTGCCCTCCATCATCAAGATGTCCATCACCGCATTGGAAGCGGTGCCGAAGGAATACGAGGACGCTTCCCTTGCGCTGGGCGCGACGCCTGAGGAGACCTATTTCCGTGTCTCCGTCCCCGCCGCCAAAAGCGGCATTGCCGCTGCCGTAGTGCTGGGCGTGGGCAGAGCCATCGGCGAGGCCATGGCCGTCATGATGGTGGCAGGCAACGTCCCCAATATGCCCACTTCCCTGTTTCAGAGCGTCCGCTTCCTCACCACCGCCGTGGCAAGCGAAATGTCCTATTCCAGCGGCCTGCAAAAACAGGCGCTGTTCTCCATCGCGCTGGTGCTGTTCCTGTTCATCATGCTCATTAACGCCGCTCTGAATTTCTTCCTGAAGGGAGACAAATCGAAATGATTTCCAAAAAACGAAAGCTGTTTCTCTGGACGGTTCGGGGCGGGATGTATCTTGCCACCGCGCTGACCGCCGGACTGACCCTGTTTCTCATGGTCTACGTTCTGGCGAAGGGCATTCCCAACATCACATGGGAGCTGCTCAGCACCAAGCCCAGCTACCTTGCCGACCGCATTGGCATTCTGCCGGACATTCTCAATACCCTGTACATCATCATCTACACCCTGATTCTGGTGCTTCCCCTTGGCGTGGGCGCGGCGATCTATCTGACGGAGTACGCCCACAATAAAAAGGTCGTCGCGGTCATTGAGTATGCCGCCGAGACCCTCTCCGGTATTCCCTCCATCATCTACGGCCTTGTGGGTATGCTGCTGTTTTCCAACAATATGGGCACTTCCCTGCTGGCAGGCGCGCTGACCCTCGTCATCATGAACCTGCCCACCATCATGCGCAACACGCAGGAAAGCCTGAAAACCGTGCCCCAGAGCTACCGGGAGGGCGCGTTCGGTCTGGGCGCGGGAAAGTGGCGGGTCATCCGCACGGTGGTGCTTCCCAACTGCGTGGACGGAATCGTCACCGGCTGCATCCTTTCCATCGGCCGCATTCTGGGTGAGTCTGCCGCGCTGCTGTTCACCGCCGGATTTGCCCATGTGGTGGGCGGCTTCTGGGCTGCGAGAAACAGCGCGGGCGCGACATTGACGGTTGCCCTGTACGTCTACGCCAAGGAGCAGGGAGAATTCGGCGTCGCCTTTGCCATTGCCGCCATTCTGATGGTGCTGGCATTTCTCATTAACCTGTCCGCGTCTCTGGTAAGTAAGTATTATGGGAGGAAGAATCGAATTGGCTGACATTATTACCGCGAAAAATCTGTGCCTCTGGTACGGGGATACCCAGGCACTGAAATCCATTAACATCGCCGTCCCGGAGCACAGCATCACCGCCCTCATCGGCCCCTCCGGCTGCGGCAAATCCACATTCTTAAAAACCCTGAACCGCATGAACGACCTGATCCCCGGCGTGAGGATCACGGGAGACGTGCGCTACGAGGGCAAGGACATTTTTCAGGCAGAGGTCAACAACCTGCGCAAGGACGTGGGCATGGTGTTCCAGAAGCCCAACCCCTTCCCCATGAGCATTTACGACAACATCGCCTACGGCCCCCGCACCCACGGCATTCGCAACAAGGCCAAGCTGGACGAGATCGTAGAGCGTTCCCTCCGGGACGCCGCCATCTGGGACGAGGTAAAAGACCGGCTGAAAAAGAATGCTCCGGGTCTTTCCGGCGGCCAGCAGCAGCGGCTGTGCATCGCAAGAGCCTTGGCGGTGGAGCCGAAGGTACTTCTGATGGACGAGCCGACCTCCGCTCTTGACCCCATTTCCACCTTGAAAATTGAGGAACTGGCCGCGTCTCTCAAGAAAGACTATACCATCGTCATCGTCACCCACAACATGCAGCAGGCCGTCCGTATCTCCGATTACACCGCGTTCTTCCTGTTGGGCGAGCTGGTGGAATTCGGCGGAACGGAACAGATTTTCTCTCAGCCTCTGGACAAACGGACAGAAGATTACATCACGGGGAGGTTCGGATAATGCGGGAATTATTTGAAGAGCAGCTTCTGCTGCTGAATCAGGAACTGACGGAAATGGGTTCCCTGTGCGAGGAGATCATCTCCCTTGCCACCCAGGCGCTGGGTTCCTACACGAAAGAGCTGGGGGAGAAGGTCTCCAAGGTCGGCGCGAAGATCGACGAGGAGGAGCGAACCATCGAGACCATCTGTATGCGTCTGCTTCTGCGCCAACAGCCGGTGGCGCGGGACCTGCGTGCTGTCTCCGCCGCGCTGAAAATGATCACGGACATGGAGCGTATTGGAGATCAGGCGGAGGACATTGTGGAGATCATCCCCTGCATGATCGCCCATCCCCATGAAGAATACCCCAAGATCCGGGAGATGGCAAAGGAGACCATTGCCATGGTTACGGACAGCGTGGACGCCTACGTCAAGCAGGACGTATATCTCGCCAAGGCCGTGCAGATGCACGACGACGTGGTGGACAACTACTTCACCCGGATCAAGAGCGGTCTGATCGACATGATCGCCAAGAACCCCGCCGAGGGAGAATACGCCCTTGACCTGCTGATGATCGCCAAATACTTTGAGCGCATCGGCGACCATGCCACGAACATTGCCGAGTGGGTAGAGTTTTCCGTCACCGGCAGCCATAATGCAATTTCTTCATAAGGCAGCAACGATTCCGTTTGTTAACGAGCAGAAATCCGCTGTTTTCGCAATCGAAAACAGCGGATTTTTACTTTACATATTTGCGCCGATCTCCCGGATTTTTGTCCGGATGGCGAGCAGATCATCAAAGGTCTCCGGGCGCTTGGATACATCCCGCAGCAGCGCCGACGGGTGGTATATCGCCGTCATCCAGACGCCGTTCCGTTCCACCCACTGGCCGTGCTGCCTCGTAATGCGGTAGTCCGCGTCGATCAGCCGCTTGGCGGCGATGCGCCCAAGACAGACGATGATCTTCGGCTTTACCAGCGCCACCTGATTGCGCAGATAGCCGATGCAGGCGTCCTGTTCCGTCTCCAGCGGGTCACGGTTGTGGGGCGGGCGGCACTTGACGATGTTGGCAATATAGCAGTTCGTCTCCCGGCTCAGGTCGATGATGCACAGCATATCGTCCAGCAGCTTTCCCGCCGGGCCGACAAAGGGCTGGCCTTTCAAGTCCTCCTGTTCCCCGGGGCCTTCTCCCACGAACATGATGTCCGCGTCCTCTTTTCCCACGCCGAACACCACGTTATGTCTCGTCTCGCACAGGCCGCAGCGGGTGCAGTCGGCGCAGACGCTTTTCAGTCCGTCCCAGTTCAGCATCGTTACCGGCTCCTTCTGCGTTCTGCCCGTCTCCGGCGGCGCTGGGCGCGGATGCGGGAGCGCATAAAGGAATTGAACGCCAGATATGCGCCCACAAGCCCCAGACCGATCACGCAGATGGTTCCGATGGTGGACAGCACCCCGGAGCCGCCGACGCCGTCCTTCTCTCCGTTGGAGCGGATGGACACGCCGGTGTCCCCCGTCGCCCGGACGTCCGCCATGGCGTACAGCTCCACCTCCGTGACGCAGGAATTCTGATACCAGACCTCCATCGTGGCGATCTGATCGTCCTTCTTGATAGGTGCGGTCAGGCCGCCGCCCTCCACGGTGTAGTTCATGACGTAATTCTTCATCTGAACACCGGCGGGAACCACCGTATCCACATCCGTGAAGGACTGTCCCACCACCTGACATTCGCCGCCGGACACCGGCCACTGGTTCACCGCCATGCCATCGTAAATAATGCGGTTGACCTTGTAGTTGTTGAAAACGTAATTGGCAAGTTCGGTTATTTCTTCAAAGTTACCATAGGTTTCCACGATGCCCTTCTCGGTCGTCTTACGGGCTGCACCCAAAACCACGAAAATGACCCGCATGTTATTGTGTTCCGCTGTGCCGACAATGCTCGCCCCGGAATTCTCCGTATAGCTGGCAATGCCGCCGGTATAGCGGGAGCTCATGAACTGTGTGATGACGTGGTCGTCAACCAGATAGTTTGTGGTGGTGAGAGGGCGTTCTTCACTCACAAGATTCGTTGCGGGAATTTTATAGGTTCCCGTCTTGAAAATTTCCGCGAAAGTCTCATTTTTCGTCGCTTCCATGGTGATCTTCACCATTTCCCGGGCGGTGGTGTAGGACGTCGCCGTATCCAGACCGGAAATGTTGCCGAACTCCGTGCTGATGCAGCCCATCTGCTTGACGCGGTCGTTCATCATTTCCTTGAAGCGGTCAGTCGTACCGGCCACATGCTCCGCCAGCGCCACGGCGGCATCATTGGCGCCGATCATCAGCAGCGCGTGAAGCAGATCGTTCACAGTCAGCTGCTCGCCGCTTTTCAGATTTGGCTTCATTTTCAGGCTGCTTCCCGGCACCTTGGACTGGATGCCGTCAGAGCAGGTGACAATGTCGTCCAGATTGCTGTTTTCGATCGCCACCAGCGCCGTGACTATCTTGGCAAGGGTACCGGTGGGCAGCTTGGTATCGGGGTTATAGGAGTAGATGACTGTCTCGGTATTCGTCTCATAGGCGAAGGCCGCCAGCGCCGTATCCAGCCGGCTGTCGCTTCCCGCCAGAGGGCGCATCCCGTTCAGAGTGCGGCAGCCGTTATCGATGCAGACCCGGCCGAAGGGGATCTGGGCAGCCTGCTGCTCGGCGGGCTGCGTTTCCTGCGTTGACGCGCCGGTTTCCGCGGCAGACGCCGGAACCGCCATCTGACAAAGGAGCGCGGCGCACAGGAGCAAGCTTAGCAATCTCAATTTTTTCATATTTTCCCCTCAATATTTCTTCACCGGACTTGTCCGGCGGTGAAAAGTCGTGTATAATGATGGAGATATTATAACAGCTTTTCCCCCTCTAGTCAATCCGGGAGGCAGATTCCCATGAAAAAACCACGGCTCAGCATTTTGATTGCCGTAACCCTTCTTTTCGCCGTATTCACCCTTGGCTTCTTTCTTGGCAGAAACGGCAATCACGGCAGCGTGGAGTTATCCGTTCCCGCTTCCATGCAGACGTCCCCGCCCCAGACCACCCTTCCGGAGCCGACCACCCCGGAAACCGTGGCCGTTACTTTCCCCATCGACATCAACCGGGCGGACACGGAGCAGCTCACGGCACTTCCCGGCATCGGAGAGGTTCTTGCCCAGCGCATCATTGCATACCGGGAGGAAAACGGCAGCTTTCTTTCCACCGATGAGCTTAAGAACGTGGAGGGTATCGGAGAAAAGCGCCTGGAAGCCATACTTGACCTTATTACAGTTGGAGGATGAAAATGAAAATTTTAGTTGTGGACGACGAGGCCCTTCTGGTAAAGGGCATTCGCTTTAATTTGCAGAACGAGGGCTACGAGGTCATCACCGGCAGCGACGGTCTGGAGGCCGTGCAGGCCGTGCAGACCCAGCACCCCGACCTTGTGGTGCTGGACGTGATGATGCCCAACATGGACGGCCTTTCCGCCTGCGCCAAGATTCGGGAGTTTTCCGACGTGCCCATCATCATGCTTACCGCCAAGGGCGACGACATGGACAAGCTTATCGGCTTCGACCACGGAGCGGACGATTACCTGACCAAGCCCTTTAACATCTTAGAGCTGAAGGCGAGAATCCGCGCCCTGCTGCGCCGCGCCGGACGCACCGAGGAAAAGGCCGCGGGAAACAGCCTGACCATCGGCACCATCACGCTGGACCTGGACGCCCGGAACGCCTACCGGAACGGCCAGCTGGCCGATCTGACCGCAAAGGAATTCGACGTCATTGAATTTCTCATGCGCAATCCCAACCGGGTCTACTCCCGGGAAGCGCTGCTGGACACCATCTGGGCTTATGAATACCGCAGCGACATCCGCACCGTGGACGTCCACATTCGCCGTCTGCGGGAAAAGCTGGAGGAAAATCCGGCAGAGCCGAAGTACATTTTAACGAAATGGGGCGTTGGCTATTATTTCCGCAAGTAAAAAGACCGGCTTCCGGGGCTACGGCAATACCCAGTTCCGGTATGCCATGACCTACGTGGTGGTCACGCTGGTCGTGCTGTTTTTTCTGAATATCTACTGCTCCGGCGTCAGCCACAAGCTGTTCTACCAGAGCAAGGAAGCCTCCATGATTGAAAAATGTCTGCTTGCTTCCGACGAAATTTCCACCCTTGAGGTGCTGAACAGCTCCACCGTTACCGGCATCGTCAATCAGCTGGAAAGTCTGAAGGTCACCCGGCTCGTGGTCACCGACCACAGCGGTGCGGCGCTGTATGACAGCAGCGGCGCTTCCGTGGGCACCTACGTTCTGCTTCCGGAGATCTTACAGGCGCTTACCGTCAGCAAGCAGGCCCCGGAGGGGAACAACGTCTTTACATGGACGTACCACGACGGCATCACCGACTCCCGCGCGGCGACCCCCATCGTCTACTATGGCACCGTGGTGGGCTGCGTATACATGACGGAGTACGATACCACCCAGGGCACACTGATCAAATCTCTCCAGCAGACCCTGCTTCGCATCACGCTGATGCTGGAGATTATCGTCGCAGCCTTCTCCGTGGCCTTTTCCAACGCCTTCTCCCGGCGTCTGAACCGGATCATGGCCTCCATGCGCATCATCCGGGAGGGGGATTACTCCCACAAGGTGGACATGGGCGGCAGCGATGAGCTGACCGTTCTGGGCGAGGAATTCAACGACCTGACAGAGCGGCTGCAAACCTCCGAGCGCAAGCGCAGTCAGTTCGTTTCCGATGCCTCCCACGAGCTGAAAACCCCTCTGGCCTCCATCAAGCTGCTCACCGATTCCATTTTGCAGAACAACATGGATATGGACACGGTGAAGGAGTTCGTGGAGGACATCGGCAACGAGGCCGACCGCCTGAACCGCATGACCGCCAAGCTGCTTTCCCTCACCAGAGCCGAAAATCCCCAGCCCCAGGAAAGCGAGATCATCTATATGGCGCCCACGGTGCAGCGGGTAGCGAAAATGCTCCGGACGAACGCCAGCTGGTCGGGCGTGACCTTCTGCCTGGAGCTGGACGAGGACACCCCCGTCCTGATTCTGGAGGACGACCTGTACCAGATCGTTTTCAACCTGATGGAAAACGGCATCAAGTACAACCTGCCCGGCGGAACACTGACGGTGCATCTTGGCCATCAGGAGGACAATGCGGTGCTCACCGTCAGCGACACGGGCATGGGCATCCCGGAGGACGCACTGGCGCATATTTTCGAGCGGTTTTACCGGGTGGACAAAGCCCGTTCCCGGAAAAGCGGCGGCAGCGGACTGGGACTTGCCATCGTCCGCACCATTGTCCAGCGCAACCGGGGCGAAATTTCCGTTTCCAGCACGGTGGGCAAGGGTACTGTCTTTACCGTCACCTTCCCCGCCTTTGACACGGAGGTGGACAAGTCATGAAGCGGTTTCTATGTTTTCTTCTCTGCCTGTGCCTGTTTCTGCCCGGCTGTTCCGGCGAGCTGATGAAGAACCCCGTCACCTTTTACTATCCCCGGCGGGAATACCAATACGGCGCGGAGGACGGCGTGATCTCCAGCGAGCAGCGGGAAGCCTCCGGCCACGCGGATGATCTGCACTACCTTCTTTCCCTGTACCTGATCGGCCCGTCCAGCGACGAGCTGGTCTCTCCCCTGCCATGGGGAACACGGCTTCTTGGGGTAAACCGGCAGGACGGCACCATCACGCTGGAGCTGACAGACACCTCTTTTACCATGACGGACACGGAATTCACCCTCGCCTGCGCCTGTCTGACCATGACCACCCTGTCCATCACCGGCGGGGACGAGGTCACCATCACCAGCGGAAGCCGAAGCGTCACCATGAGCCGGGACAGTCTGACCCTCATTGACGACAGCACCGCTTCCACAACGGAGGAAACCAAATGAAATTCATTTCATGGAATACAAACGGCCTGCGCGCCTGTGTGGGCAAGGGCTTTCTGGACGCCTTCAACGCGCTGGATGCTGACTTTTTCTGCTTACAGGAGACGAAGCTCCAAGCGGGACAGATCGACCTTCCTTTGGATGGCTACAGCCAATACTGGAACTACGCCGAGAAAAAGGGCTATTCCGGCACGGCCATCTTCGCAAAGCAAGCCCCCGTCTCCGTGCGCTACGGTCTTGGACAGCCGGAGCTGGACACCGAGGGGCGGCTCATTACGCTGGAATATCCCGGCTTTTTCCTCGTCACCTGCTACACCCCCAACGCCCAGCGGGGGCTTGCCCGCATTGACCACAGGCTAAAATGGGACGAAGCCTTTCGGGCATACCTCAGCGAGCTGGACAGGGAAAAGCCTGTCATCGCCTGCGGCGACCTGAACGTCGCCCATCAGGAGATCGATCTGAAAAATCCCGCCTCCAACCGGGGCAACGCGGGCTTCTCCGACGAGGAACGGGAGAGCTTCGGGCGGCTTCTGGACGCCGGGTTCACCGACTCCTTCCGCCGTCTTCACCCGGACGCCACCGGCGCGTACACATGGTGGAGCTATATGTTCAACGCCCGGGCGAACAACGCGGGCTGGCGTATCGACTATTTCCTCGTCTCCGACCGTATTGCGGACAAAATCACCGCCACG
>HF988107.1:52137-53076 GCA_000434635.1 Firmicutes bacterium CAG:110
CGTTCCTGCCATTTTGTTATTCCGGAATCTCGATCCCCACCTGTTCCCCTTTCCGAACCAGATAGCTTTTTTTCAGGCGCTCTATGTAGGCAAAGGGTTCCTCCGGGGAAATGGGGATAAATTTTCCGGCGGGCTTGTCATGCTTGGGCAGGAGTGAAAATGTCAGTTCTCCTTCCCCCAGCCGCTTAATTGGCAGCGAGGTGTTCAGCCCGAAGCCGCCGTCCACCGGCACCACCAGCCCCAGACTTTCCCGCTTGTCAGCGCAAGTTACCCAGAGTCTGCACATCACGTCCCCGGTCAGCTCGCAGCGGCACAGGAAATGATAGTAAAGCCCCTGCCTTGTCACCTGCACCTTTCCCACCGGACGGTTTCCGAAATATACGCCGTAATTTTCTTCCAAATGCAACGCCCCCTGCCGCATTCTATGCCGCAGGGGGCTTCATTATGAATCATGTTGCCCGTCCGCCGCCGGGAAGGCCGAAGCTGACGGCAATGGCGTCGTCCACCTGCGCCATCTGGTTTTCGTCCAGATGCCCCATGTGCTCCCGCAGGCGGCGCTTGTCGATGGTGCGAATCTGCTCCAGAAGGATGATGGAATCCTTGCTTAACCCCACACTTCCCCCCGCGATGTTGATATGGGTAGGAAGCCGGGCTTTCCCCGTCTGGCTGGTGATGGCCGCCGCAATGACCGTGGGGGAATGGCGGTTTCCGGTGTCGTTCTGCACGATCAGAACAGGCCGGGTCCCTCCCTGCTCGCTGCCCACGACCGGCGACAGGTCGGCATAGAATATGTCGCCCCGTTTGACTGATGGTTCCGTCATAGTGTTCACTCTCCGTGCATCAATACCCACGCTACCGGATGAATCCATATGTAACGCGGTAATCCTATTCTCCCACGCCATGACCGGATTTATACGAGTTTTTAATAAAACGCTTAAA
>HF988108.1 GCA_000434635.1 Firmicutes bacterium CAG:110
TTTCCTCGGAAAATTCAAAAAGGGCGCTGAATATTTATAGAGTTTTCAGAAAATTATCATATGTGAATCAGCCGGGATTTTTGGGGCGCGGAAGCCTCAAGAATCCCGGCTTTTTTGTTTTGAAAAAGGGCGCTGGCTGTCAGCCCCCGATTCCAGACCGTTCTCCTGTTTCAAGGAGGACGGCTTTTTTTCGTTTTCTCACACAATTATTCCGTGCCTGAAAAAGGGCGCCGGAGGAAATGGAGGTCAAAAGTGAAGAATCCAAACCAAGCAAATCCCAAGTCAAACAGAACCAGACCGGAATACCGTTCCCACACAGGGCCTCCCGCACAGACTGAAAAGCCCGTCTGTACTGCATCCCAACTGTGCGAGGGATGCCCCTTTCCCGGGCATGGTTTTCTGTGCCAGGGTGAGGACGGAGAATGTATGCGCACGCGATTGATGAAGCTATCTGAAAAGGAGGAACCCAAATGAATATGCCATTTCTCAGCCGCGGTCAGGTGGAATTCACTCGGAGCTGTTATCCACCCGGCACACGTATTGTGTTGAACAGCAT
>HF988109.1 GCA_000434635.1 Firmicutes bacterium CAG:110
TTCTAAAGATTTTAATTGGAGTTCAGTATATATAGTCAGTTTGCAGGTTGTTCAGTGACTGCATGACTGCCTGCCCGGCGTGTTCATGGGACTTAAAGTTTACCTTGGTGACGAGAAACAGTTCCTTGCACTCAATGCCGCTTTGCCGGATACCCGCGCCAACTTCTTTTTCGTTGCCGTAGGCTTCCGCTGTGTCGATCATGCGATAGCCGCCGCGGATCGCCGCGGCCACGGCGTTGGTGCAGGCTTCTCCGCCCAGCATAAACGTGCCGAAGCCCATCAGCGGCATCCGGGTGCCGTTATTCAAAGTCAGATATTCCATGTTTGAACCGCCGTATTTGTACTTGCATAGAAATTTCGTCTATGCTATACTTATCATAACAAGTTCGAGTAACACGAAGTCAAGAGGGAATTTCGGCTATGTACTACACGATCAGACAGATGGCACAGATGTTCGATGTGACAGAGCATACGCTGCGGTTTTACACGGATCAGGGGCTGCTGCCCTGCACGCGGGACAGCGGCAACCGACGGGTGTTCGACGAGGAATCCGTCAACTGGATGCAGGGCATTATGTGCCTGAAGGGGTGCGGGGCCTCCATCGAGGACATCCGGGAGTACTGCCGCCTGTGCCTGATGGAGGAATCCGAGGAAAATCTGCGCGCACGCTATGCCATCATTCGGAAGCAGCGGGAAGAAGCCTATAAGCGTGTGGAGGAAGCGAAGGCCACCGCAAGGTACATGGATGATAAAGTGGCGCACTATGAAGCCATTCTCCCAGGGCTGGCGCCGGACGACACCAACCCGAAGAACTGGACGGCGGAAAATCGACCTAAACACGGGGACGCTTTAGGGCCTATCTGAAAACCGTCAACATGCCCAAACAGCGGGTCTTTTCCGTCTGCTGTGCACCATTTTCCCTTGCAATACACAAAGTATTCCTGCGGAAAAATGGCTTCAGCAGGCGAAAAATCCCTCGCTGTTGGTCATATTCCCGGTTTTCAGATAGACCCTAGTAAATTTTGTTATGGAGAAAGTTTGAAAGGGGTATTTTTATGGTTTGCAGCTGCTGCGGCACAAAGAAAGGTTTTTTGGAGATTTTCTATTCGGTTGAAGGAAGCAGGGAGGTCAAGCTCTGCAGCGATTGCCGGGAGGTGGTGGAAAAACTGGACAGAGATGTACTCGGCGGGGAAAAGGAGCTGTACGATCTCCATATGATCCAGCTTCAAAAACGTGCAAAAAATCCTTCCGAAGCGTTCCTGAGCTGGAAAACGGTGCACTTTCCGGCCGAGTAGGGAGTGCGCATGGTGAAAATCGGCGTCATTTCGGATACCCATGGGCTGCTTCGGGAGGAAGTTCTGGAAATTTTGCGGGACTGCGACTGCATTTTTCACGGCGGGGATATCAACAACCAAGGCGTTCTGGATGCGCTGGGAAAAATCGCGCCGGTCTATGTGGTTCGGGGCAACAATGACAGGGAATGGGCGGAGCAGCTGCCCCATGACCTGACGGTGCGGATGGAGGGACGGAGAATCTTCATGGTGCATAACCGGAAGGAAATCGAAAACCTTCCGGAAGATGCGGATATTGTCATTTTCGGCCACTCCCATAAGTATTTTGAGCAGGTGATCGACGGCAGGCTCTGGCTCAATCCCGGCAGCTGTGGAAAGCGGCGGTTCGGGCAGGAGATCAGTCTTGCGGTTCTGACGGTGGATGGAAAAGATTATCAGGTGCGGAAAATTGTTTTACCAATGGAATGAAGACGGTTACGCCATATGACAGAGTACGAGGTGAATGACGATGCGGCCGATGAAGCCGGATAAAGAAATCTCCGTGTCCACGATTCGGATTCCGACTGCCAGCGGGTCGATCCCGGCGCTGGTGCTTGCCCCGAAGACGGGCGCGGAAAACGTCGTCGGCGTCCTGTGGATTCACGGCGGCGGGTACATTGCGGGAATGAAGGAAATGGTTCATGCGTCCCGCGCGGTAGACCTTGTCAAAAAGTTCGGCGCGGTGGTCGTTTCCCCCGGTTATCGGCTGGCGGTTCAGCGCCCCTATCCTGCCGCGGCCGAGGACTGTTATTCGGCGTTGATCTATATGAAGAATCACGTCCGGGAGCTGGGCATCCGGCGGGATCAGATCATGGTCGGCGGGGAAAGCGCGGGCGGCGGCCTGTGCGCGGCGGTGTGCCTGATGGCGAGGGACAGGGCGTCCGTCAACATTGCGTTTCATACTATTTCCTGATTAAAATTAAGATTTTAATCAGGAAATAGTATCAATAGAGCAGAAATGGTTTGCCGACCACACGTCTACAGTAGAGAGGGATTTCAACCGACAATTAAGGGCAGTATCGTCTACAGAAATGTTAGGGCAGCACCGCACAATTCGGCAAGAAGTCTCAGGCAGGGTTTTTGTTCCAATTCAAAGTTCCGAAAATGGAGGAATACTGTATGTATTTCCCATTTTCGGAACTGCGGAAGTGGAGCAAAAAGACGGCTGAGACTCGCAGCCGCAATTGCGCGGTGCTGCCTTAGAATAAAAAGATACATTGCCCCTTCAGGGGCGGCAGGGCATTTGATGCAGATGCCAGATCGCTCAATACATCTTTAGATGTCTGCCAGTAAAATACCCTTGGACAGCAGGTCTTTTCCAGAATTCACGGTTTACCTGAATTTTGTACGTCAGATTTGGACATTCCACGAATGGACAGAATTCATTTCATCCGCTACAATGTAGGCAGGTAGCTGAAAACTGCGTGATAATAAAGAAAAGCCGCGCGGCGGCGTATCCTTCCGGGAGGTAATGTTGCATGAAAATCGGATTTATTGGTCTTGGTATCATGGGCAAGCCTATGGTCAGAAACCTACTGAAAGCAGGCCATGAGGTCTGGGTAAACAACCGCAGCAAGGCTCCCATGGAGGAGCTGGCGAAGAACGGCGCCCATGCCGTCTCCCGTCAGGAGCTGGCGGAAAATGCCGAAATCATCATCACCATGCTGCCCAACGGACCGCAGGTCAAGGAGGTCATGCTGGGGGATGTGGTCAACTACATGCACGCCGGTCAGATATTCATCGACTGCAGCTCCATCAGCCCCGTGGTCTCCAAGGAGATCGCCGCGGTTCTGGCGGAGAAAGGCGTCGAAATGCTGGACGCCCCCGTTTCCGGCGGCGAGCCAAAGGCCATTGACGGCACGCTGAGCTTCATGGTGGGCGGTAAGCAGGAGGTCTTCGACGCCTGCAAGGACATCCTCGCCGCGATGGGCGCTTCCGTGACCCTCTGCGGCGATGTGGGCGCGGGCAATACCACAAAGCTTGCCAACCAGATCATCGTTGCCTGCAACATTCAGGCGGTGGCCGAGGCATTCACGCTGGCGCAGAAGGCCGGTGTTGACCCTGAGGTGGTCTACCGCGCCATCCGCGGCGGCCTCGCCGGTTCCACGGTTATGGATGCCAAGGGTCCCATGATGATCGCGGGCAACGACAAGCCCGGCTTCAAGATCGACCTGCACATCAAGGATTTGAACAACGCTTTGGACTGCGCCCATGCTGTAGGTGCGCCCGTCCCCATGACCGCCTCCGTTCAGGAAATTCTGCAGTGGCTGCACAACAATGACTGCGGTGGCAACGACCACAGCGCCATCGCCAAGTATTACGAGCGTTTGACCGGTATCAAGATCGGACGCTGATACTGAACTCCAATTAAAATCTTTTCTAAAGATTTTAATTGGAGTTCAGTATAAAATTGTCAACGGAAATGTCTGATTAAGGAGTTTTTATGAAGAATATTGTGATTTATGTCCACGGAAAGGGCGGCTCTGCGGCGGAAGCCGAGCATTACAGACAGCTGTTCCCGGACAGTGAAGTGATCGGCTTTGATTACCACGCACAAACCCCGTGGGAGGCCAAGGAAGAATTCCCGGAGTTTTTCGCCCAGCAGCGGAAGCACTGCGATCGTCTCACACTGGTAGCGAACAGCATCGGCGCGTTTTTCTCGCTGTCCTCGCTGGATGGAGCGCTGGTTGATAGTGCCTGCCTGATTTCTCCCGTTGTGGATATGGAAAAGTTGATTGAAAATATGATGCTGTGGGCAGACGTGACCGAACAGGAGCTTGCAGAAAAGTTGGAGATTCCAACGGATTTCGGGGATGCGCTGTTGTGGAAGTACCTGTGCTATGTGCGGGAGCATCCGATTTCATGGCGCGTTCCCAGCCGCATTTTGTACGGAGAGCATGACAATCTGACCTCGCTGGAAACCATATCGGCCTTTGCGGAGAAAACCGGCGCGGCGCTGACCGTCTTGCCCGGCGGCGAGCATTGGTTCCACACGGACGAGCAGATGCGGTTTCTGGATGACTGGATCACGGAATCCCGCAAATACCGGGAATAACCCCGAAAAATCAACTGAATACAAAAAGAATGGGAATTCTCAGCAGACACTGAGAATTCCCATTCCTGGCAGGGGCACTAGGACTTGAACCCAGAGCCTACGGTTTTGGAGTAAGAAATGCACTTTTAACTATCTTTTTCTAACTTTTCATATCTTTTATATATTGCGATTTTTGCACCTGAAAGATTTCATATCCTTTTGTAACTTGCACTATCTTTGTATATTTTTAACGGACAAATAACGGACAAAATTAGGTGGCGGAGTAAAATCCGCCACCCTGCTAATTTGGGGACGCTCACGCAGATTCAAACTTACCGCTTGGCTGCCTTTTGCCGCCACGACCGGACTTTGCTTCTCTGGCCTTCCGCTCTTTCCACAGTCGGAGGATTTCACGTTTTTCATCTTTGGCCATTGCTAGAATATCCTCTATGGTTTCGATACCCTCCACGCCCTCCGGGGGCAAGGTGGTCTTTTTATTCATGTATACACCTCCGCAGAAGTTCGACTTGTTCTGATTCGGGCAAGTCCCAAAAATGATCTTGTGTAACAGCCTTTAGAATTTCCGCAGTCTGTTTCTCCGAAAATGACAGAAGCAGGGCTACCAGTTCTTCATTGACATTCTTCCTTTCTTCTTTGGTCATCATCTCGCCACCTCCTGTTTGTGCGCCCGCAATGAAGCTAAGACGCGCAGCAACCTAATGTCTCCCTCTGTGCCTTCCTCGCAGACAACAGCTAAAGCGGAAAGCAGCCCGTAAAATTCACTCAGCAACTCACG
>HF988110.1:0-1959 GCA_000434635.1 Firmicutes bacterium CAG:110
TCGCTGTTGGTCATATTTCCGGTTTTCAGAAAGACCCTTGGGCGACTACAGAAGAGATATTAGGAGTTTCATATGGAGATTTTAAGTGCCATCGTGCAGCTTCTGGGCGGACTTGCCCTGTTCCTGTACGGCATCGAGCTGATGGGCGACGGCCTGAAAAACAGCTCCGGCGCCGCACTGAAACGCGTGCTGGAAAAGGTCACCGGAAATGTTGTGATGGGCGTTCTCACGGGCGCGCTGGTCACCGCTGTGATCCAAAGCTCCACCGCTACCATCGTTCTGACGGTCGCCCTGATCGGCGCGGGCGTGCTGAATCTGAGGCAGGCCGTGTCCATCGTCATGGGCGCCAATATCGGCACAACCGTCACGGCACAGATCATCCGTCTCGGCTCCATTCAGTCCGACGGAAGCTGGCTGCTGTGGCTGTTCGACACGGACACGCTTGCGCCTATCGCTCTTATCATCGGCATTGTGCTGCTGATGTTCATTAAGTCCAAGCGCTCCAATACCATCGGCGATATCTGCATTGGCTTCGGCATCCTGTTTGTAGGTTTGAACCTGATGACCAGCGGCGTGGAGCCTCTGGTGGGTACGGACGCGTTTATTGCCTTTGTGCGGTTCCTGAATAATCCCTTGTTCGGCATTCTCTTTGGCCTTGTCCTGACGGTCATTGTCCAAAGCTCGTCGGCGACGGTTGGTATGCTCCAGACGGTGGCATCTGTGCCGGGGGCGGGGATCACCTTCGCCATGGCCTATCCGGTCATCATGGGTATCAATCTGGGCACCTGCGTCACCACGGCCATGGTCTGCTCCATCGGCTCGTCCAAGGACGCCAAGCGGACGGGCGTCGTCCACATCGCATTCAATACCATCGGAACGATTCTGTTCCTGCTTCTGATGACTGTTCTGCGGAAGCTGTCTGTGTTCTCGGCGGAATTCTGGGTGCGCAGTGTGGACAGCGGAAATATTGCGAATTTCCAGACGATTTTCAATCTGGTCACTGCCATTGTGCTGGTTCCCTTTGCGGATCAGCTGGTGAAGCTGTCCATGGTCATCGTCAAGGATGACAAGCAGAAACAGCTGCGCCATCCCGAGCTTCATACGCTGGATGAAAAGCTTTATAATTCTCCCGCCCTTGCCGTGTCCGTCGCCATCAAGGCTGTGTCGGATGTGGGTACGCTGGCGAAGGAGAATTTTGAAAAGGGCTGCCGGATGCTGGAAAAGTACGACCCCGCCGTTGCCAGCGAGATCGACGTGGACGAGGACTGCATCGACGAGTTCACGGACAGGGCAGACCGGTTCTTCATTGGCCTGTCCAAGGCGGTGGAAACGGAGTGGGACGACCGTCAGCTGGATATGCTGATGCAGACGGTGCCCAACTTCGAGCGTATCGGCGACTACGCCACCAATCTGGTGGAGCTGTCCCAGCGGCTGGTTGCGGACAACGCGACCTTCTCCGACATGGCGCAGCGGGAATTGAAGCTGATTTTTGATGCCGTCAATGAAATCCTGACCATTACCGTAGACGCCTTTGCCAAGGGCGACAACGAAGCCGCCAAGCGCATCGAGCCGCTGGAGGAAACCATCGACGACATGGTGATGATCCTCCGGGACCGCCACACCAAGCGTTTGAAGAGCGGCGCCTGCTCCGTGGGCAGCGGTCTGGTGTTCATGGAGACGCTGACCTATCTGGAGCGTGCTTCCGACCAGTGTTCCTCCATCGCCGTGATGATGCTGGCGCGGAATAACGAGAATATCCTGCAAAACCATTACGATTATCTCCGGGAGATTCACGCGGGCAACGACGCCGCCTACAGTGCGGAGAAGGAACGCCGCCGCGAGCAGTATATCAAGCCTTTGAAAGAGACCAACTGATACTATTTCCTGATTAAAATCTTTTCTAAAGATTTTAATTGGAGTTCAGTATGAGTTGGTAAAAGCCCCGAAAGCTTCGGCTTT
>HF988110.1:2059-2738 GCA_000434635.1 Firmicutes bacterium CAG:110
CCGCCGCTACGCTGGCTTCGCAGCTGCGCATGGCGAGGATGGTCTTTTCCATCAGTTCCTCCAGCGTCCAGCCAAGACGGTCAGCGCCGGTCTGGATCACGTCACGGGAGCATCCGGCGGCGAACTTCTTGTCCTTGTATTTCTTTTTCAGACTGCTGACCTCCATGTCCATGACGCTCTTGCTGGGGCGCATCCGGGCGGCTGCGCCGATCAGGCCGGTCAGCTCGTCGGCGGCAAAGAGAATCTTCTCCATTTTGTGAGTCGGCTCCACGTCACAGCACAGGCCGTAGCCGTGGGAGCAAATGGCGTGAACCATCTCCGGACTGGCATTAATCTCAGCCAGCAGCTCCGGCGCCTTGACGCAGTGCTGCTCGGGGTAGCGTTCAAAGTCCACATCATGCAGAAGGCCGCACAGACCCCAGAAGTCCGCGTCTTCGCCCTCCTGCTGGGCGAACCAGCGCATGACGCCCTCAACGGTCAGGGCGTGGAGAACGTGAAACGGCTCCCGATTGTATTTTTGCAGCAGGGCAAGCGCCTGCTCCCGTGTTACTTCCATAAAAATACCTCCTGTAAGAAGTTTGCAACCATTCTACGACTGCCGGGGATATTTGTCAATGAGAAAAAACGACCGGATTCTCTTAGGGTCTACCTGAAAACCGTCAACATGCCCAAACAGCGG
>HF988111.1:0-1239 GCA_000434635.1 Firmicutes bacterium CAG:110
GGTGACGGAGAACTGCCAGAACTGTCTGGCAGCTTCCTGCCAGCGGGTCTGTCCCAAGGGCGCAGTCTCCTTCGTCAACGGCAAGAGCCACATTGACCCTGAAAAGTGCATCAAGTGCGGCAAGTGCGCCAGCGCCTGCCCCTACCACGCCATCATCCACATGGAGCGCCCCTGTCAGGCGGCCTGCGGCATGGACGCCATTGTTTCCGACGAACATGGCCGGGCAAAGATCGATCAGGACAAGTGCGTGGCCTGCGGCCAGTGCCTGGTGTCCTGTCCCTTCGGCGCCATTGTGGACAAGGGGCAGATCTTTCAGGTCATCCAGTCCATCCTGAAAGGCGACCGCGTCATTGCCATTGTCGCCCCCGCCTTCATCGGGCAGTTCAGCGGCAAGGTGTCCCCCGGAAAGTTCGTGACCGCCATGAAGCAGCTGGGCTTCGACCGGGTGATGGAGGTCGCCATCGGCGCTGACCTGTGTACCATCGAGGAAGCCAAGGATTTTCTGGAAAAGGTGCCGGAAAAGCAGGACTACATGGCGACCTCCTGCTGCCCCGCGTGGCATTCCATGATCGAAAAGCTGTTCCCCGGAGAAATGCACAAAATATCCATGACCCTGACCCCCATGGTGTTCACTGCTCGGATGGTCAAGAAGGACTTCCCCGGGTGCAAGGTGGTCTTCGTAGGCCCCTGTGCTGCGAAAAAGCTGGAAGCCATCCGGGCGGATATCCGTTCCGACGTGGACTTCGTGCTGACTTTCGAGGAACTGCAGGGCATGTTTGAGGCGAAGCAGATCGATTTTGACACCGTGGAGGAGCAGGATTATCTGAACGAAGGAACCAGCGCGGGGCGCGGCTTTGCCGTATCTGGCGGCGTCGCCAAGGCTGTCACCGATCTGGTGCATGAGCAGTATCCGGACATGGAGATCCAGACTGCCCGGGCAGAGGGATTGCGGGAATGCCGGAAGCTGATGATGCTGGCAAAGGCCGGAAAGTTCAAGGGCTGTCTGCTGGAGGGCATGGCCTGTCCCGGCGGCTGTGTGGCCGGCGCAGGAACCATCCTGCCGGTGGACAAGGCCGCAAAGCTGGTGGAAAAATACAGCCGGGAAGCCGCAGCGGCAAGCCCCGTGGAATCCGCCTACAGTGACCGGGGTGAAAGTCTGGAATGACAAGCTGCTTCCGGCCGCACCGTGCCGCCTGAACATACAGTAGGATAACTGAAAAACGTGGTGCCGTCCTTTTG
>HF988111.1:1259-2281 GCA_000434635.1 Firmicutes bacterium CAG:110
CTTTTGGGGCGGCACCACGCTTTTTTATTGATTCCTGTATTTGTCCATCTCCAGCAGCATTTTATAAAGCTGCGCCTGTTCCGCTTCGGTCTTCGATGCGACCAGATCATAGCATTTGGACGCAATGCTGTCATTCCCGCTTTCGCCCAACTTGTCAAATAGCTGAGAAAGGGAAACACCCATGGCGGACACAATTTTCTCCACGCTTTCCAGCGTGGCGTTTTTCTCGCCGCGTTCCAGCTGCCCTATATACGTGGGATGGCAGCCGGCAAGCTCTGCAAGCTTTTCCTGACTGAGTCCCTTCTGTGTCCGGTAATTCCGAATGCGTTGGCCAATGATTTTTGCAATATCACTCATTTTCATCGCCTCCGCATATAGTCTATAAATATCGTCTTTCTCGTTCCACAGACTATTGATATTTAATCTCAAAATGTATATACTATAAATATCAAGCAGAGCAGTTTAGCATTTTTAGTATTTAGAGAAAGGCAGAATTTATGCAGTCAAAGGCAGTTTGCTTCACCGGACATCGCGCACTACCGGCAGAAGAACTCCCCGAAATCTCCAGACATTTAGAGGATACGCTAATCGCACTGATTGAGCAGGGCCATTGCTATTTCGGCGCAGGCGGTGCTTTGGGCTTTGATACGTTGGCCGCCCAAATGGTTCTCCGTTTGCGGGAGCGCTATCCGCAGATTCGGCTGATTCTGGTGCTGCCCTGCCGCAATCAAACACGCGGCTGGCCGCAGGATAGCATCGACATCTACGAGGACATCAAACGCCACGCAGATAAAGTTATTTACAGCGCTGAAAACTACTTTCGGGGCTGTATGCAGAAGCGCAACCGACACCTAGTTGATAGCAGTAGTGTCTGCATCTGCTACCTGACCACGCCCACCGGCGGAACGGCTTATACCGTAAACTATGCCCGCCGCATGGGTCTGCAGGTCATCAATATTGCAGAATCCATAAATCTGTGAAAACCGCTATACACAAAAACTTCCGGACTGTCCACGTAATGG
>HF988111.1:2287-3553 GCA_000434635.1 Firmicutes bacterium CAG:110
CTTCCGGACTGTCCACGTAATGGCGGACAGTCCGGAAGCTTTTGCTCTCGCTGATGTCAAATTCAGTAATATACATATAGCATATTGCGCCAGATTATGCTACAATTTCCGCAGAACTGCAAACCAGAAAACGGAGGTATGAACCATGACATATATTCAGCATTACGATTCTCCGCTGGGGGGCATTCTGCTGGCCGCGGATGAGATCGGGCTGACCGGGCTGTGGTTTGAGGGGCAGAAATACTTTGCCCGGGATTTGTCCGACGTACGCATTGAACAGGAAACCCCCGTTCTCGCGGAGGCCAAGCGCTGGCTGGATATCTATTTCACCGGTAAAGAGCCGGATTTTCTGCCGCCGCTGCACCCCACCGGTTCCGAATTCCGCAAGGCCGTATGGGAAATCCTTTTGCAGATTCCCTATGGGCAAACCACGACCTACGGTGAAATCGCCCGGCAGCTTGCCGAAAAGCAGAGACTTGCCCGGATGTCCGCGCAGGCGGTGGGCGGCGCGGTCGGACATAACGAAATCTCCATCATCATCCCCTGCCACCGGGTGGTCGGCACAAACGGCAGTCTGACCGGATATGCCGGTGGAATCCATAAAAAGGGACAACTGCTGGAATTGGAGCGTGCCGACATGCGCCGTTTTTTCCTGCCGGAGAAAGGCACCGCGCTTTAAATGGCTTTGTAACCGCATCTTTTTTCCGACAGAAAAGATTGTAATTTCCCCGCGTTTGTGATACAATCCGTGGCAAAGAAATTCTGCATACGGAGGTATCCTATGGAAATCAGGAAATATAACGAAAGCGACGTTCCCGCCATGGTGCGCATCTGGAACGAGGTCGTGGAAGAGGGCGTCGCGTTCCCTCAGGAAGAGTTTCTTGATGAGAGAAGCGGACGTGCTTTCTTTGCGGCCCAAAGCTACTGCGGCGTCGCCGTCGCAGACGGCAGGGTCGTGGGACTTTACATTCTCCATCCCAACAACATCGGCCGGTGCGGCCACATCGCGAATGCCAGCTATGCCGTGGATTCCGCGTGCCGGGGTGAGCATATCGGCGAAAAGCTGGTATCCGACTGTCTTGCGCAGGCCGCGAAGCTCCATTTCCGGCTCTTGCAGTTCAACGCCGTTGTGGAGAACAATATTCACGCCCGTCACCTGTATGAACGGCTTGGCTTCACTCTGCTCGGAACCATCCCCGGCGGCTTCCGGATGAAGGACGGCACGTACCAGAATATCTGCCTTTACTATCACGAACTGTAACACAC
>HF988111.1:3603-6985 GCA_000434635.1 Firmicutes bacterium CAG:110
GCCGCGCCGATTCAACTTTCCGTATCTTTTCTCCACTTATTCGCCCAGAAATCCACAAACTTGCTGAACCATGTGGACGGCTCCGTGTCGCCGCTGTAGACGTAGCGTGTCTCCAGACCAAAGTTCACCGCGTACCACTCACTTCCCCGGGTGTTGTGAATAATGGAGGTGATCTCCAGCTGTGTACCTTCGGGCAGCGTCTGCACCGCAACTGATCTTGCGTCCGTCTCATTGCCGCAGGGCAGCGTCATCAGCTTCGTGTCCCGCACCGTCCGCAGGGTCTCCCCTTGAGGAGTAAGCAGCTGCTCTGCGCAGAGCGCGAGATATTTTTCCGGTAGAGTTGGCCGAGATTTTTCCAGAATTTTGTTCACCGCGTCCCAGTTCTGGTAGAGGGCAAAGAGCTTGTTTTTCATCCGCTGGCGGTTGATGACCACCACGCCCACCTTCTGCCCCACGTCAAATTCGTCGTAGAGCGTGTAATAAGTGGAATCCATCAGCTCTGAAAACTGGCTGAAGTCCCCGTCTCCCACCAGCATACACCCCGCCGACCACATTCCCTTGCCGGCTACATGATTGCCCGTGCGGGTGTGGATGTTGATGCAGTCGGCTTCCGTGGCGACAAATCCGTCCGGGGTCATGTAGACCGCGGAAATCTTCTCGTCCTTCTCGCTGTCCCGGACGTGCAGCGCCTCATACGCGCCCATGTGCTTCACGGAATACAGTTCATAGGTTCCGTCCCGAACCGTTGCGGGGCCGACCTCCCCCACGTCTTCAAGCTCCCACGCGCCGTATTCCAGCGGGCGATCCGGAATTGTGCTGCAATTCTGGTTGAAATAGACGATATACGGCTCCCCCGACTTATCCAGACGAACCACCAGACACACCGCCGAGACCCGGTAAAAGGACAAATCAGCCAGCCTTCTGTCGTTCAGATTGTCGGAACAGCCCTCGAACAGGAACATGGCACACTGCTCCTTCCGCAAAGCCCTCCACACGCTGGTGTTGGTGCGCATATAATAGTCGGTCAGCGTTTCCACATAGGTTCGGTGGTCGGCGTCGCGGATCAGCTCGGACAGATCGGGGCTGTAGGGGTCGCCCGGTTCGTAGGCAGCCGCCTCCGGCGCTGCCTTAAACAGCAGCGCCGCCGTCAGGAACATGAACAGCAGGCAGGCAAGGATTTTCTTCATAGGGGAACCTCGCGTTTTGGTTTTTTGTCAGTTTACCACGTTTCCGTGAAGCCGTCAACCGTACCGAACGGAAAGACATACCCCGCGCCTTTTGAAGCGCGGGGCTGATTTCTTCCGATTATTTTCTGACTTCCTTTTCTTCCTTGATCTGTGCCTGCAAATGTACGGACAGCACCGCAAGAGATGTCGCCATGTTCTCATACTGCACCAGAATATTGGGCGGCACGTCCAGATGGGTAGGGGCAAAATTCCAGATGCCCTTGATCCCCCCGGCAATGAGCTGGTCGGCCACCTGCTGCGCCGCCTCCGCCGGGACGGTGATAATGCCCATCAGCACCTTGTGGGTGCGGCAGAAATGGGCCAGCTGGGAAATGTGATAAATGGGCTTGCCTTCCTCGGTCTTTTCCGCCTTGGGGCTTGCGTCAAAGGCCGCCAGAATGTTCAGACCGTACTCGTCAAAGCCGCTGTAGCCCATCAGCGCCTGACCCAGCTTGCCCGCGCCGATCAGCACGGCGTCGGTGGTATTGTCGTATCCCAGAAACTGCTCAATATCGTCGATCAGAGTCTCCCGCAGATAGCCGATTTTGGGGCGTCCGCCGTCGGAGACCATGGCCAGATCCTTGCGAACCTGCACCTCTCCCATTCCCAGAGCGTTGGCCAGCGCCGTGGCGGAAATATGGGCAGGGGCATTTTCCGGCATATTTTTCAGGTACGCCAGATACCCCGGCAGACGTTTCAGAACCGATTTTGAAACCTTTTTCTCTTCCATAATAACCTCTTTGCAATCGATACAAATCATATCGATAATTTCCTTATCGATTATACCATACCGATTCCGAAAAATCAAGCGCAGCTTGTCTGACGGAGAAATTCTTTTTTCAGCCGCAGCATGATCCGCTTTTCCAGCCGGGAAATGTAGGACTGGGAAATGCCCATTTTCTGCGCCACCTCCTTCTGGGTCAGCTCCCGCCGCCCTTCCAGACCGAAGCGCATCAGCACGATCTCCCGCTCCCGGTCGGGCAGATCACGGAGCGCCTGCCGCAGAACGCAGATGTCCACGTCGTCTTCCAGCGGCCGCATGATCATGTCCTCGTCGGTGCCGAGAATGTCGGATAGCAGCAGCTCGTTGCCGTCGCAGTCCATGTTGATGGGTTCGTCCAGAGACACCTCCGTCTTCTGGTTGGCGGTTTTGCGGATGTACATGAGGATTTCGTTTTCAATGCACCGGGAGGCGTAGGTCGCCAGCTTGATCTTCTTGTCCAGCCTGTAGGTGCTGATGGCCTTAATTAAACCAATGGTTCCGATGGAGATCAGATCTTCCAGATTGACGCCGGTGTTCTCGAACCGCCGGGCGATGTACACCACCAGTCGGAGATTGTGCTCCACCAGCCGCTGCCGCGCGTCCTCGTCCCCCTGTTCCAGCGCCTGAAGCGTCAACAGCTCCTCCGACCCCTTCAGCGGCGGAGGAAGCACGTCGCTGCCCCCGATGTAAAAAATGCCGTTCTCCCGGATCAGTCCCAGCTTGCGCAAAATGTCCAACAGCTTCATATGACCCCTCCTGTCAGTGCCTGATATACGTCTCCCCTGCCAAGTCCTTCCGCCGCAAAGGCCACCACGGCGCTCTGCATCCGGCTGCCGATTTTCACCCCGTCAAAACGCATGGCCAGCAGCATGTCCCCCGCCTGCCCCACCGCCCGGTAGGGGATCAGGCGAAGCCCCGGAACCGGGCGGCACATCAAAGTTTTCAGAGGCGCGCGGAGCTGCTCCTGCGTCAAGCCTGTCAGTCTTTCCGCCACCTCCCCAGAAACCACAAGCACCTGCTCCCCGGAAACAGGGTCGCGCAGAGTGTTCCCGGAATCCCGCAGGGCGACGATGCTGACAGTTTTCTCGCCATAGGTCAGCTCCACCGGGACGTACTCTCTGCCCCCCACCCGTCCGCCGAAGGCCACGATGCACAGCGCCCACACGCCGCCGGCGGTAAGCAGAAGCGTCAGAAAATTCCCATGGCCGATGCTCAGCGACGCGCCGCCCAGCGCCATACTGAGAAGCACGAACACACCGCTTCGCTTCCATGCGCTTTTGTCCCAGCCGAAGGCGATGACCGCCATCCCGGCAAGGCTGACGATCCGCCACAGCAGTCCCCCGAGGAACCGCATCCGGGGCATCATGCACACCCCGCTGTAGACCGCCCCCAG
>HF988111.1:7010-7240 GCA_000434635.1 Firmicutes bacterium CAG:110
CCCCCAGCGCCGCCGCTGCCGCCGCCCGGAGGGGCGACGCCGGAAAGCCCGATAAACGGTTTGTCCCCAAAAGCAGCAAAAAATCCACCAGAAAGTTCAGAATTACCACCAAGTCCAGATAGATTTTCAACGCATCACCTCCAGCCGGTATGGCAAAAGTATACCCCCTCCCCCGGGAAAAGTCGGTCGCAACCATGTCCCCCCTTCGCCGCAAGTTTCCCCCACCCCCC
>HF988111.1:7331-28426 GCA_000434635.1 Firmicutes bacterium CAG:110
CTCCTTCCGCTCCACGGAGCGGATATTTTTTTCTGCCTTGAACCGGGGTGTCATCAACTCATGGCCGCAGCCCAGGCACCGTAGGCGGAAGTCTGCGCCGGTGCGCAGAACCAGCCAGCGCTTTTCCCCGCAGGGGTGGGACTTTTTCATGACAAGAATGTCGTTGACGCGAATGTCCATGTCTTACTCCTTTTTGATGCTGTCCCAGTATTGTTTTGCCGCCTGTTCCAGCTTGTTAGGGCCGTATTCGTAATAGCGCGTGCCCGCCAGCTCGTCCGGCAGATACTGCTGCTTCACCCAATGGTTGGGGTAGTTGTGGGGGTAGAGATACCCCTGTTCCCGCTCCATGGTGTAGGTATCCGCATGGACGTTCTGCAAATGCCGGGGGAAGTCCCCGGACTTTCCCTTGCGCACGTCGTCCAGCGCCGCATCAATGGCAAGATAGGCAGAATTGGACTTTGGACTGGTGGCCATCAGCACGGCGGCATCCGCCAGGGGGAGCCGCGCTTCCGGCATTCCCAGCTTCAGCGCCATGTCCACGCAGGCGTTGACGATGGGCAGTATCTGAGGATAGGCCAGCCCCACGTCCTCCGCCGCGACGCACATCAGGCGGCGGCAGGCGGAGGGCATCTGCCCGGCCTCCAGAAGCCTTGCCAGATAGTGACAGGCGGCGTCCGGGTCGGAGCCGCGGATGGACTTGTGGAGCGCGGACAGCAGGTCATAATAGTTGTCTCCGTCCCGATCGGCGCGGAGGGCGCTTTTCTGGGTGACCTCTTTGGCGTCCGCCAGCGTCAGGGGGAGTTTCCCGTCCTGAGGAATCCCCGCGGAAAACAGCACCTCCACCGCGTTCATGGCCTTGCGCAGGTCGCCGCCGCAGGAGGATGCGATGTATTCCAGCGCCCCATCTTCGGGAACGGCGGTCAGCGCGGTGCGCTGCTCCATGAAGGAAACCGCCCGGCGTACCGCCTGCAAGGCGGCGGATGCGGAGATCTGCTTAAATTCAAAGACGGTGGAGCGGCTTAAGATCGCGTTGAACACATAAAAATAGGGATTTTCCGTGGTGGAAGCGATCAGGGTGATCTTGCCGTTTTCGATGTGTTCCAGCAGGGACTGCTGCTGCTTTTTGTTGAAGGACTGAATTTCGTCCAGATACAATAGCACCCCGTTGGGAGCCATGAAGGTGTCCAGCTGCGCCACGATCTCCTTGATGTCTGCCGTGGAAGCGGTGGTGGCGTTGAGCTTGTAGAGGGTGCGGTTGGTCTGCTTTGCGATGATATTGGCGACGGTGGTCTTTCCCGTGCCGCTGGGGCCGTAGAACACCATGTTGGGGATGTTGCCCGAATCGATCAGGCGGCGCAGCACCGCGCCCTTGCCCAGAATATGCTCCTGACCGTAGACCTCGTCCAGCGTCTGCGGCCGCAAAAGATCGGCGAGTGGTTGATACATGTCAATGCCCTTTCCTGCGTTAGCTGCTTTCTTTCTTACACTATACCATATTCCCGGCAAAATTGCATCAACTTTTTTGCGAAATTTTGTTCAAAAAAGTCCCCTCTAAGAAGAGGGGACTTCGATTCAGAACGTCGCAACGTCCGGGTCGGCGGGCTGGGCGTTTTTTGTGACCTCCAGCGCCGTCAGGACAGGGCCAACCTCCCCTTTGTACAGGGGGTGCTTCTCCGCCGTGATCTTTGCTGTGACCATGACCCATGAACGGGGTTCCAGCGTCCCCGCCTGATCGTACCGGCAGGGAATGCCGCAGAACTGGATGTCCTCCACGCAGCAGGTCATCACGAACCGGCCGGGGGCAAACATGCCGTTCTTGTCCCGGCGGAGCATGGCCACCTGGCCCTTGAAGCTGACGGTCTTGCCGTCGTACTTCTTCGGTTCCTCGGACACGTCCCGGTAAAACAGGGCGTAGTCCTCGTCCTTCACCTGAATGACAGGGGCGTTGATGTCAAAGGGCAGCGGGTCTTCGATATCGTCGTAGGAGGTGGAACCGTCGGTGTAATCGTACAAAATGTCGATACGGCGGTTGGCCGCCCGGGCCAGCTTGTGCAGGGGCATGACGTCCGCGCCCTTTTCCAGCCGGTTGAACACCACCATCTGGGCGCCCACCAGCTTGTCCATCACCAGATTGCGCATATTGGCGTTATAGGTCATGATGGTGGTGGAGTCGGCGAACATGACCTCCTGAGCAACCGCCCAGTTTTCCGGGAAGCGCATATACAGGTCGCCCACCTGCTGCATACCGTTCAGCTCGGCAACCACGCGCTCCGCCCTGTACTTTTTCGCCAGCGCCTGAAGCTCCTTGGTGGTGACGGTCTGCTGATCCAGGGTTTCCAGATACACGTTCTTGTGGGGATAAGTGGAGAAATCGTACTCCTCTTCCCCTTCCTCAAACACCAGCAGCAGCGTCCGTTCGCCCGCGTTGAAGCGCTCGTCCTCCAGCGTTTCCTGAATGAACTTGGTCTTACCGGAATCCAGAAAGCCGGTAAAGGCATATACGGGAATCTGCACCATGCTTACACCCCGAACAGTGCGGCTACGCCCGCTTCATCCAGCTTGGAGCCGATGACGCAGAGCTTGCCGGTAATATCGGCGCTGCCGGTGCGGACGTTGCATTCCTCGGGAACATAGTCAAAGTGAATCCAAGTGCCGTCCACGGCGGGCAGGATACCCTTCGCTCTGAGGATGGTGCCATACTTGCCGGAATCCAGCTCATGCAGCGCCGCTTCAATGGCCGCCTTGTCGAACTTCTTGGCGGTCTCAACGCCCCAGGAGGTGAACACCTCGTCGGCGTGGTGATGATGATGGTGATGCTCATGCTCGTCCTCATCGTCGTCGTGATGATGGTTGCAGCAGTGATGGTCATGCTCATCCTCGTCATCATGGTGATGATGGTCGTGTTCATCCTCATCATCGTCGTCATCATGGTGATGATGGCAGCAGTGATGATCGTGCTCGTCTTCGTCGTCATGATGATGGTGCTCGTGCTCATCCTCGTCATCATCGTCGTGATGGTGATGGCAGCAGTGATGGTCTTCCTCCTCGTCCTCTTCCGCAAGGCGCTCCATCTCCATCTTCGCCAGCTCCGCCGCGACGGACGCCTTGCCTTCCAGCGCCTCGATCAGCTGCTCGCCCGTCAGCTCACCCCAGGGGGTGGTGACAATGGTGGCGACGGAATTATGCTCCCGCAGCATGGCAACGGCCGCGTCCAGCTTGCTCTGGGGGATGGAATCGGTACGGGACAGGATGATGGTGGAGGCGGTTTCGATCTGATTGTTGTAGAACTCGCCGAAGTTCTTCATATACACCTTGACCTTGCCCGCGTCGGCCACGGCCACGGTGTAGCCCAGCGTAACCTCGTCATTCGTCACCTTGCTCACAGCGGCGATGACGTCGGACAGCTTGCCCACGCCGGACGGCTCGATCAGAATACGGTCGGGATGGTACTCGGCAATGACCTTCTTCAGCGCCTTGCCAAAATCGCCCACCAGAGAGCAGCAGATGCAGCCGGAGTTCATCTCGGTGATGTTGATGCCAGAATCCTGCAAAAAGCCGCCGTCAATGCCGATCTCGCCGAACTCGTTCTCGATCAGCACCAGCTTCTGCCCCTTGTAACTTTCGGCGATCATCTTTTTGATCAGGGTCGTCTTGCCCGCGCCGAGGAAGCCGGAGAAAATATCAATTTTTGTCATAAAAAACACCTTCTGTATAAAATTCTCTAAGAATTATTATATCACTTCTTGTCAACTGCTACAAGAAATTTTTCTTCCATATTTTCTCTTTTCGCAGGCGAAAAGTGCCGCCCCGGCGTTTGATGGGTGGTTGTAAAACAATGAATGGAGCATATCGGTACAGATACGCTCCATTTCTCGTGTCGAGGTACAGCCCCTTGGCTCTCCCTCTGGGAGAGCTGTCACCGAAGGTGACTGAGAGGGCCTTGCAGACTTGCTTACCCTCTCCGTCTTCGCTTCGCTCATACGATTTCTCGATAAAATGGTTAACACCATTTTATCCTGCGAGTGCAGTTCATTATCCCACTGCATCTGTTAACTGTCTAATGCGCCCCGGCGTTCACCGGAGCGCATTTCCTTGCTTATGATACCGGAATCAACAGCATCTGCCCTGCCGCCGGTTCCTCCTGAAGGCCGTTTGCCTTGCGGATGGCGTCCATGGTGGAGCCACTTTCCTTGGCGATGTCCCACAGTCGGCCATGCCCCGCTCTGCGCAGGATCAGCGACGGCCGGTTCGCGTCCGGCTCCTTTTCCTCACCCAGCTCCACGCCGGTGATCATGGAGAAGCCCCGACTGCTTTCCGACGTCATTTCCAGAGGGACTTCCCCCTTCACGGTCACGCTGCCGCTTCCAAGACTGGCCTGCATCTGTTCCGGCGGCATGGGAATTGCCGTTATCACGGTGTTTTCATCCGCATTCAGGATACACTGCCCCTCCCAGCGGGCTGTGGCGGAATGCAGAATGCCGTCCTCGCCATAATACAGCACCAGAAACGAGCCGGGGATCTCCATTTCCACGCCCTTCTGAGTCCTGCGCTGCCGGGGGAAGTCCACGAGGAAGCTGACGTCCGCCGTCAGGTTGGCTTCCGCGGGGATGCTCTGCTCGCCGTAGACGGTTTCCCGGCGGCTTTCCAGAATGGCTGGGACTTCCAGCTGCTCTGTCTGCACAGACAGCTCCCGTCCCGGGCTGTAGGCGTCCTCCGCCAGCGTCAGCATTTCCCGGTCGGAGATGAGATACTGCCCCACAATGCCGCATTTCAGGCGCATATGTCCCTCGTCGTCCACTTCCAGCTCCAGACTGGTGGGACTTAGCAGGATGTCCGCCTGTGCGTCGCCGCTGTGTTCCCCGGAAAGGTCTGCCAGCTGGGAAAAAGGCAGTTCAAAGTCCCATCCGTGGAGCTGTCCCTCCTCCGAGCGGTAAAGCACGTGCAGGTTCCCGTTTCCCCGGAACACCACCTTGTTGGACAGCACCTTTTTCTCCGTTATTCTGGGGTGCAGGCAGTAATAGACCAGCTTCTCAGGCAACGGGCTGGATTCGGGAAGCGTGAGTTCTTCGTCCAGCGCGAAGGCCTTTTCCCCGGCCTCTCTGGGCATTCTGACCGGGTAGCTGCTTGTCAGCAGCTCCACGCCCTCGATTGGTTCCGCCGGGGCAGCGATTTCCGCGGTCTTCGGCACACAGGCCTCCGCCATGGCGGCAGCTCCCACACGCACCATCAGCTTCCGGGCGGACACCGACCGGGCGTCCACGAACCGGGTCAGACACTGGATGCGGATGCTCCCCTCCTCCGTCCGTTCGGGCAGATCCCACTTCATCTGGAAGGGTATCCAGCCGTCGATGCACCGCTCCTCGCTGCCATCCTCCGGCGCATAGAGAATCCAGACCATCATTCCGCCGGAAAAGGAGACGCTGTCGCTGCGCCATTCTTTCCCCCGGAGGATGGTCTGTCCCCATGCGGCAAGGACTCTGCCGATGTCCGGCATTCCGTCGGACAACTTGATCTCCTGGGTCTGCTCCACATTCTGAACCTCCCGCAGCACTGTTTCCATGCAGGGGCAGGCGGATTTCTGAAACTCAAATTCCAAGTTGGATCACTCCTTATCCCACGTTGTCGATACAGTCTATTCAACGCCGGACAAGTTTATGACAAACGAATGTCATCTTCTTCGCATAATGCAAAAACCGAGCGCCAGAAGCGCGATTCCGCCGCAGCAGCAGACGAACCAGCTGGAAACACAATGCCCCACGATCAGCCCCAGTCCGAAGAACAGGCAGCAGCACCCATGCAGGTGGTTTTTCCGGCACATAAAAACACCCCCTGCCTATCCTATGCAGGGGGTGTCCAATTTTTAACCGCCGAGGTAAGCCTTCTTCACCGCGTCAGAGCTGGCAAGCTCCGCGCCGGTGCCGCTTAAGGTGATGCTGCCGGTTTCCAGAACGTAAGCGCGGTCGGCAATCTGCAGCGCCTTCCGGGCGTTCTGCTCCACGAGAAGGATCGTTGTGCCGGCCTTGTGCAGCTCCTTGATGATGTCAAAAATCTGATCGACCAGAATGGGCGCAAGACCCATGGACGGCTCGTCCAGCATCATGAGCTTCGGGTGGCTCATAAGAGCGCGGGACATGGCCAGCATCTGCTGCTCGCCGCCGGAAAGGGTTCCCGCGATCTGCTTGCGCCGCTCCTTCAGACGGGGGAAGTAGGTGAACACCGTTTCCAGATCTTTCTGGGACACATCCTTTTTGATGTAAGCGCCCATTTCCAGATTTTCCTGAACCGTCATCTGCTGGAAAATCCGCCGTCCTTCGGGGACGTGCGCCAGACCGGTACGCAGAAGCTTATAGGCTTCCATATGGGTGATATCCTGATCGCAGAAGTGGATGGAGCCGCTGCGGGGATGCATCAGGCCGGAAACCGTCTTCAGGATGGTGGACTTGCCCGCGCCGTTGGCGCCGATCAGCGCCACGATCTCGCCCTCGCCGACTTCAAAGGACACGCCCTTCACCGCGTGGATTGCGCCGTAATACACGTGCATGTCTTCAATTTTCAGCATCTGCTTTCCCCTCCTCTTTGCCAAGGTATGCCTCGATGACCGCAGGATTCGCCTGAATCTCCTCAGGGGTTCCCTTGGCAATGATCCGGCCGTAATTCACCACGGCGATGGCCTCGCACACGTTCATAACCAGATTCATGTCGTGCTCGATCAGGAAAATGGCCACGTGGAAGGTATCCCGGATCCGCCGTATCTGATGCATCAGTTCGGTTGTCTCACTGGGGTTCATACCGGCGGCAGGCTCATCCAGCAGAATCACGGAAGGATTGGTCGCCAGCGCCCGGACGATCTCCAGACGGCGCTGGACGCCGTAGGGCAGGCTTCCTGCCTTCTCATTGGCATGTTCCGCAAGCCCCATGAAATCCAGCAGCTCCATAGCCTTCTCATTGGCGCGCTTCTCGGCCTTGAAGTAGCCGGGCAGATGCAAAACGCTTGAGAAGAAGGAACACTTCATGGAATTGTGCAGACCGACCTTGACGTTGTCCAGAACGGTCATATCCGTAAACAAACGGATATTCTGGAAGGTTCGGGCGATGCCCAGCTTATTGACCTTGTATACCGGCATTCCCTTGATGTCGATGCCGTTGACCAGCACGGAGCCGCGGGTGGGCTGATAGACGCCGGTGAGCAGATTAAAAATGGTGGTCTTGCCCGCGCCGTTGGGGCCGATCAGGCCGGAAATTTCGGTGGGGCCGATGGTAATGTTGAAGCTGTCCACAGCCGTCAGTCCGCCAAAGTCGATGCCCAGGTTCCGCACGTCCAGAACGGGCTGCTTGCCCTGATCCTGCTCACGGACGAAGGTCACGGTGGGAACTTTCAGGATTTTCTTGGAATAGTCATTCATTGCTTCCCGCCTCCTTCTTCTTGAATGCACCGGCAATCTTGTCGGTGACCACGGACATGGCTTCTTTCACCTTGGGGGACCATGTAAAGAGCATCACGACGATCAGAACCACAGCGTAGAGGATCATCCGGTAATCCTGCAGGCCGCGCATGGCCTCCGGCAGGATGTAGAGCACCGTGGCGGAGATAATGGAGCCGAGGATGTTGCCCATGCCGCCCAGAACAACGAAGACCAGAATGTTGATGGAGGTATTGAAATTGAACTTGGTAGCCGTGATAGAGCCGTAATTCATGGCGTAAAGCGCACCGGCCATACCCGCCAGAAACGCGGAGACCACAAACGCCTTCATCCGGAAAGCAGTGACATTGATGCCCACGGATTCGGCAGCGATCCGGTTGTCCCGGACGGCCTTGATTGCCCGGCCTTCCCGGGAGTTGATCAGGTTCTGCACAACAAACAGGGTGAACAGAATCAGCACAAAACCCACGGCAAAGGTGGACAGCTTGGTAATGCCGGTGGCGCCTCTGGGGCCGGAGACGATCATCTGGCCGCCCGCGCCCAGAGTCAACCCTGCGGAGCTCATGGTGGCATGAAGTCCTGTCTCATCAATGCCCAGATAGAGATTTCCGAAGATATTCTTCATGATCTCGCCGAAGGCCAAGGTCACGATCGCCAGATAGTCGCCCCGGAGACGAAGCACCGGGATGCCGACGAGAAAGCCGATGGCGCCGGCCATCACGCCGCCCACCACCATGGCGATCACCAGCCGTACAATGCCGTTGGGAACCGCCGTGGCCAGCAGAGCGGTCACAATCACACCGGTGAACGCACCGATGCCCATAAAGCCCGCATGACCCAGACTCAGCTCACCGCAGATACCTACCAGCAGGTTCAGGGAAATCGCCAGCACGATGTAGGCGCAGGCAGGCACCAGAAATCCCTTCATGGTGCTGCTCAGCTTGCCCTGACTCATGAGCAGCTGGAGGATCAGGAACGCCGCCGTTACCAGAATGTAGGTGGACGCACCCATGATTTTGTCCTTTGTCAGTCTTTTTTTCATAACATCCACCTCATACCTTCTCCTGAACCTGCTTGCCCAGCAGACCTGCAGGCTTCACCAGCAGGATCACAATCAGGACGGCAAACACGATCGCGTCGCTGAACTGGGGGCTGAGATAGGCTTTGCTGAAGGTCTCGATGACGCCCAGCAGAATACCGCCCAGCATAGCCCCGGGAATGGAGCCGATGCCGCCGAAAACCGCGGCGGTAAAGGCGCGGATACCGGGCATGGAGCCGGTGGTGGGCTGCAAGGTCGGAACCGTGGAGCACAGCAGCACACCGGCAACGGCCGCCAGAGCGGAGCCGATGGCAAAGGTCATGGAAATGGTCTGGTTAACATTGATGCCCATGAGCTGGGCAGCGTCCCGATCCTCGGAAACGGCACGCATGGCCTTGCCGGTGCGGGTTCTGGTGGTAAACCATGTCAGGCCCAGCATAATGATGACGGATGCAGCGATGGTATAGATCACCTCGCCGGTGACCACCAGCTGTCCGCCCGCCAGACGCAGAGGCTGGAAGGTAACGATGCTGGTAAAGTTCTTCGGGCTGGAAGACCAGATCAGCTGCGCCGCGTTCTGCAGGAAGTAGCTGACGCCGATGGCCGTGATCAGAACTGCCAGACTGGGCGTTCCCCGCAGAGGCTTGTAGGCGAGTCCCTCAATCAGCACGCCAAGCAAAGTACACACCGCCATGGCCGCCAGAATGGATACCACAACCGGCAGCCCCAGATAGTTGGTGACGCAGAAGGAAATGTACGCACCCACCATGATCACATCGCCATGGGCAAAGTTCAGCATCTTGGCAATGCCGTAGACCATGGTGTAGCCAAGGGCAATGATGGCGTAGACAGAGCCGATGCTGATGCCGTTGATCAGGTACTGAATAATTTTCATGATTGTCCCCCTCTTTCTTCTTTTTTAGGAAGCTCTGGTTAAATCGGCGAGAGCTGTAAGCGAGAGATTTTTCGGCCAATCAAGGTATCGAAAGCGGTGGAATACTTTGTGTACCCGCAAGGGGTATGCCGCATCCGTAAGCCAGCTTGCGCCGGCAACGACTGCGCTATATTTCCCGTTTTCGATACCGAAGAGTGGACGGAAAAGATCCGCTCACAGCCGAAGGCGATTTAATCAGAGTTTCCTTTTTTACTCAACAGTCTATGAAAGCCCCGTCCGCCAACGAGGTTTTCATAGACTGCTGATGGATGATACCTCGTTAGGGGATGGGGCGCAAACCGCCCCATCCCCTTTGAGGGAATCATTTTTCCGGACTATCTTTAGCCCATGGGAACGTAAACACCGTTCTCGATCACCACGGCGGCGGGCGCCTTGGAGATCATGCCGTTCTCGTCCCAGTGCATGCCGGTGCCGGTCAGGCCGTCAATGGTCATGGTGGCGAACTGAGCCTCCAGAGCGGTGCAGATTTCGGAAGCGGATTCGCTGCCAGTGATACCGGCGGCGGTCATGGCGTTGTACAGGGCGTAGATGACGTCATAGCCGTCAGCGGCGAACTGGTTGGGAACCAGACCATCCATCTTCTCCTTGAACTTGGCAACGAAGGACTGGGTCGCCTCATCGGAAGCGTTGGCATCGAAGGGGGTCATCAGAGCCAGGCCCTCGGCCAGGGTGGTGTCAAAGCCTTCCACGGTCAGGATGCCGTCCATGCCGTCGCAGCCGAAGAACTTGGGCGCGTAGCCGATCTTGTTGGCGTAGGACAGAATCTGAGCAGCCTCGGTGTAGTAGATGGGCAGGAACACCAGATCCGCACCGGCATCCTGGCACTGGGTCACCTGAGTGGACAGGTCAGCCTTGTTGTCGGCGGTGAAGGAAGTGGTGGCAACGATCTCCAGACCAAGCTCAGCGGCCTTGTCGGAGAAGCCCTTGTACAGGCCGGAGGAGTAGTCGTCGGAGGAGTCGTAGATCACGCCGACCTTGGTACCCAGCGCCTTGGTGGAAACCAGCTCAGCGGCGGAAGCGCCCTGGTTGGGGTCGGTGAAGCACATCTGGAAGATGTTGGCACCGGACAGAGCCAGAGACTCAGCGGAGGCGGAGGGGGTCAGATTGAACATGTTGTCGGCAGTGGACTCGGGAGCTACGGCCAGAGCGGAACCGGTAGTAACCTGGCCGGCCATGACCTGCATACCCCAGTCCTTCAGGACGTTGTAAGCGGACACGGCCTTCTCGCCGTCGGCCTCGTCGTCCTGCGCGTTGAACTCGATCTGCAGGCCGCCCTTGGCGTTGATCTCCTCAACTGCCACTTCCATGCCGGCCTTAACAGCCAAGCCGTAAGCGGAAGCACCGCCGGTCAGAGGGCCGGACATACCGATCTTAACGGTACCGGCAGTAGCGGCAGCAGCAGCGGCGGTGGTCTCCGTCGCGGGCTTGCTGGAGGAGCATCCGGCGAACATTGCGGCTACCATCAGGGCAGCCATCAGCATAGCAAGTACTTTTTTCATGATAGTGTTCTCCTTTTTCATTTCTTACTATAAAAAAGCGGTTCGCCTAAGGCGTAACCGCTTCTTCATACCATGTGAAGCCCCGGTCACGCCGCTGCTGCCAGCAGCAGTCGTACAACGCAAATGGACACCGCCAGAATCATGGCAGTGTCCAGAATGGGGCTAATTCGCGCAGAGGAACATGCCGCTGCCATGGTGCAGCGGGTAGAGCTGTAAGTGGTAGAAAACCGTGCCGTCATCGTCATGTACCTCCTGAAGAATTTTAGCATATTGTATCCCGCAGAAAGACATTTGTCAACGAGGAAAAGATTACAGAATCTTTTGCGTTTTTTCGCCTTTTTTGTGTATAACGCACAAGGGAACCTCCGATGAAATCGCCGCCGGTCAGAGGTGATTTCATCAGGGGTTCCCAAGGACATTATTCCCCGTCCAGGACGGACTTGCAGGCGGCGAGAACCTTGCTCAGAACCGGCACGCAGGTTGCGCTGCCGTAGCCGCCGTTCTCCACCACCACGATGAAGGCCAGGGGGTACTGCTCGTCCTCCACGAAGCCCGCGAACATGGCGTTGGATTTCTGTCCGCCGCCCAGCTGGCTGGTGCCGGACTTGGCGCAGACGTTCATGCCGTTAAAATTCCAGTCGCCGTAGACGCTCTGCACGTTGTTGCGCATGTATGCCCTGACCTGATCGGCCACGTCCTGAGACATGATGCGGCCGGTGGTTTTCGTTTTTGCCTCGTAGGTCAGCTCTTCGCCGCTGCGAACCTCCGACACCAGATACGGCTCCGCGCCCACGCCGCCCCCGGCAATGGCGCCCATGAAGGTCATGTAGCGGGCGGGGTTGATCAGGTCGGTGTGCTGGCCGATGCAGCTCCACGCGAAGGACACCGGGGCGGTGTTGGAAATGTCGTAGTTGCCCTCGGCGGTGGTGACGCCGTCAAAGCTCAGGCTGTCCGTGACGCCGAACTGCTCCACGTACTTTACCATGTTCTTCTTCCCCACCAGCTCCGCGATCTGGGCGAAGGAGCAGTTGCAGGAATTGGCGAGAGCGGTTTTCAGGGTCAGGGTACCGTGGGCTTTTTCGCAGGTCACCTTTTCCGTGCCGTACTCGTAAGCGCCATAGCAGGTGAAGGTCTTGTCCAGAATATCCGGGACGCAGTCCAGCGCCGCGGCAGTGGTGACCACCTTGAAAATGGAGCCGGGGACGTAGGTCGATTGTAGGAAGCGGTTCAGGTACACGCCGTCATACTGCCCGGAGGTGTCCGAGGCGATGTCCGGCACATTATCCGGGTCGTAGGTGGGCGTGGTCAGAGCGCAGAGGATCTCTCCCGTTTTGTAGTTGTACACGCCGACGGTGCCTTTTCTCCCCGCCATGGCGTCCAGCGCCGCGTTCTGCACCCTCGCCGACAGCGTCAGGGTCATCTCGCCCCCCTCGCCGCTGCTGTCGTATACGCCGCTGACCAGGTCGAAGCCCGCCATTTTCCCCGCGTAGTGGGAGACGGCGGAGGCGCTGATGTAGCCCTTCCGGTCGCCCAGCCAGTGGAGCGTGGACTGGCGGGTTGCGGCATCAGAGGAATAGGTGCGCTCCTCGGTAATGTCCAGCAGCACGTTCCCGGAACGGTCGGTCACCGTGCCGCAGCCGATGTTGGCATTGTTATACACATGGGGAGAGCCGGGAAAGGTCACCCATTCCCCCGCCTGGGTCACGTATTCCCACAGGAAGAACATCATGCCCCCCAGAAGCACAGCCAGGAACAAACCCATGATCCAGGTTCTTTTGGTTACGCGGTTCATCCGCTCACGCTCCCTTCTTGTTCAGGCGGACGGCAAAGCTGGCATTCTGCCGGGTATCCGCCGCCTTAACGAAGGCCAGCAGCCCCCAGGCGCCGACCATGCTGGTGCCGCCGTTGCTCAGGAACGGGAATGTCACGCCGGTGAAGGGCAGAATATCCAGCGTGCCGAGACAGTTCAGAATGGTCTGAATGACCAGAATGCTGGCGGCGGTGCAGGAGCCGATGGAATAGAAGCTGCTTCGTGCGACCCGTGCGGTACGGATGGCAAAGAAGCCGTAGGCCGCCACGCACAGCACCATCATCACCGCCACGATCAGCCCCCATTCCTCGGAGATGGTGGCAAAGGCGATGTCGGAATCCGCCGCGAACACGTGTTTCAGGAATCCCTGTCCCGGCCCCAGACCGAACAGGCCGCCGGAGGCCACGCACATCAGCGCCTGAACCTGCTGGTAACCGGCGTTCAGTGGATCGTCCCACACGTGCCGCCACACGGAAAACCGACGCAGAGCGTGGGGTGCGATCTTCAATGCCAGCACTCCGGCAAAGATCAGCGCCGTAACGGCCAGCGCCACGGTGCCCATACTGCCGGAACGAAGATACGCGATCACAAGGAAGGCGCAGAAGAAAATCAGCGCCGTGCCGAAATCGTTCATCAGGGCAAGCAGGCCGCAGATGAGAATGGAATAGGCGATAAAAATGTAAATATTCCGCTTACTCATGATTCTGTCCATGGTGGACGCGCCGGCATAGACGAAGCAGACCTTGCTCAGTTCCGACGGCTGTAAGGACAGCCCGCCGATGACCAGCCAGTTTTTCGCGCCGTAATACTCGGTGCCGAACACCAGCGTCACCATCAAAAAGCCCACGCCCGCCACCGTGGCCAGATACCGGACGACCTTCGCCCGCTCCAAGTCCCGCAGCGACCAGCCGATGACGAGAAACGTCACCACCCCCAGCGCCATGGCGGCAAGCTGCTTCATGGTCTCCCCCGGCTTTACCGTGGCGATGGCGGCCATACCCATGGTACACAGGAAGAACGCCATGGTCTCCACCTCAAAGGACTTCCGGCGGATCATGCAGTAGAAAATGTACAGCAGCCACTGGCTCAGGAAAATGCCGCCGAAGCCCATGAGAACGCTGGCGATCGTCTCCTGCTCCCCGCCCAGCAGGAAGCCCAGCAGCATCAGGCACTGCAAGATGGACAGCACCATCAGATTCGCCACGCTGTCCCAGCCGCTGGCTGCCTTGGTGCGAAGCTCTGCCTGACGCGCCTCCTGATGCTCCGTAATGGGCTGGAGCTGCATTTCCACACCGCCGATGGAGATACGGTCTTTTGGCTTCAACGCGCAAATTTGAACCTTCCTGCCATTGACCAGCGTTCCGTCCTTGGAACCGGCGTCCGTGATCGTCCAGCTGCCGTCGTCGTACCGGGTCAGGACCGCATGGTTCCGGGACACGGTGGGAAAGTCGATGGTCACGTCGCTGGATTTGCTCCGGCCGATGACGTTTTCCCAATGGGTGATGGGGATTTGACTGCCGTCGGTCATGTTAAGCCACGCCCAGATCTCCGGCTCCCGCCGGAAGGTCAGCAGGGGCAGGACGCAGCGCAGAAGCAGTATGGCGCTGAGTATCGGTACGGTATAGCGAAGGATTCCCATATAGGAGCCTGCGTAGTTTTCCTGTGCCAGCGTCAGGGATTCCAGAATATTCTGCATACCATCACCCTCCTTTCTTCGGGTAATTCTTATGTTTAATAAAATGACACATTTTCGTTCAGATGTCAAATGAACATTTTCTTAAGGCGAGCCGCAGTGTTGCCTTAAGCTTCCATTTCCCGCAGAATTTTGATTTCCCCGGCGTAGCCGGGCAGCTCGTTGGGCGTTTCCAGAATCATGGGCTTGTCCTTTAGATACGGGTGATTCACAATGCGGCGGAAGGTTTCCAGCCCCAGACTGCCCTTTCCAAGACATTCATGGCGGTCTTTGTGGCTGGCAAAGGGGTTTTTGCTGTCGTTCAGGTGTAGGGCGTGCAGCCGGTCCAGACCAATCACCCGGTCAAATTCCGCCAGTACACCGTTCAGGTCGTTCACGATGTCGTAGCCGCCGTCGTAGACGTGACAGGTGTCCAGACACACGCCCACGTTTTCGCTTCCCACGGCGTCCAGAATGTCCCTGAGTTCCTCAAACCGTCCGCCGATCTCGCTGCCCTTCCCCGCCATGGTTTCCAGCAGCACCGTCACCGGATAGTCGTGGCGCAGGGCGTTTTTCAGGGCGGCGGCAATGTAATCGATTCCCGCCTGGGTTCCCTGTCCCACATGGCTGCCGGGGTGGAAATTGTAGAAATTTCCAGGAAGCGCCGCCATGCGCCGCAGATCGTCCACCAGAATCCCCGCGGCAAAGGCTCTGGCGTCCGCGTCAGCGGTGCAGAGATTCATGGTATACGCCCCGTGGGCGACCAGTTTGCCAAAGTGATTTTCTTCCAGCATGGCGGCCGCCTTTGCCGCGTCCGCCGGGTCCTCAGGCTTGGCCTTGCTGCCCCGGGGATTCCGGGTAAAAAACGCGAAGGTATTCGCTCCAATGGACAGCGCGGTCTTCACCATCGCCGCGTTTCCGCCGGATGCGGAAAGATGACAGCCAAAACAACCCAAAACAATCACTCCTTTTTGGGTATTATAGCATATTCCAGAGGAAAAAGCAAATTTTCTCTTCCTCCCGGCAGCGCAGATGTGCTATAATGTCAGGAATAACCGCCGGGAGGAATTCTCATGCCCAAGTCAGACAATCAGAAGCTGAAAATCCTGTACATCCTCGACTACCTGCAAAAAAATTCTCACCAGGATCACCCGGTGAGATCGTCGGAGCTTCTTTCCATGCTGGAAGAGCACGATATTGTCTGCGACCGCAAAACCGTCTACTCGGACATTGCGGCCCTGCAGGATTACGGCGTGGACATTCTCTCCATTCCCGGAAAGAACGGCGGCTACTACATCGCCTCCCGGAATTTTGAGCTGCCGGAACTGAAGCTGCTCATCGACGCCGTCCAGTCCAGCCGCTTCCTCACGGAGAAAAAGTCCCGGGAACTGATCGAAAAGCTGTGCAGCCAGTGCAGCGTCCACGACGCAAGGCTCATGCGCCGGGACGTGCTGGTTTCCGGGCGGGTCAAAAGCATGAACGAATCCATTTACTTCAACGTGGACGCCGTTCAGGAGGCCATCGCCCAGAATAAGCAGATCACCTTCCGGTATTTTGACTGGGACTTGGGCGGCAAACGGAAATACCGGGACAAAAGCTATCAGGCAAGCCCCTACGGTCTGTGTCAGGACAACGAAAACTGCTACCTGCTCGCCCACTCCCTGCGCCACGGCGTGACCTCCTACCGCCTTGACCGCATGAGCAATATCCGCCTGGCGGGGGAAAGCCGCACCCCCTGCCCGGAACTGACGGGCAAGGCATTGGCGGAACATGCTTCCCGGCTGTTTCAGATGTTCTCCGGGGAGGAAACCGCCGTGAAGCTGCGCTTCGACCGGAGTCTGATCAACGTAGTGGTAGACCGCTTCGGCAAGGACATTCTTTTAATTCCGGACGGGGACGATCATTTTGTCTTTACCGTCAATGTGGCGGTGTCCCCCATGTTCCTAAGCTGGGTCATCGGCTTCGGCGGCAAGGCGAAAATTTTGTATCCCCAAAGTGTGGCCGATGCCTGCGTCCAGATGTGCCGGGAAGCGGCGAAACAATACCTAGACCAGCTTGAATGAGTCAAACACGTCCCGCCACACGATCTGGGACTTTTCCGTGGTGTCCGCGTCCCGGAGAACGGACAGACAGTAATGGTAGTTCCCGTCGTCCAGAATCACCGCCCTGCCCAGCTGGTCGCCGTTCTCCCCCGCCGATGCCCAGACGAAGTCATACCGCTTTGCCCCGTCCTGCGCCGTTTCCATCACCGTCAGATTGTCCGGGGTGTAGCCGGATATCCGCTGAATGGTGGCGCTCAGGTCCCCGCCGCTGACGGTCTCGACGATGATCTCATAGTCCTCGCTGAGATAGACCTGCTCCGAGTCGCTTTCCAGCACCGGCGCCACGGCGTTGTCCGGCAGGCGGACGGAAATTTCCCCCGGCTGCGCCATCACGGGCTGAACGATGTCGTCTGAAATTGTTTCCAGCGTTTCCTCCGAAGTACAGCCGCACAGAAGCGACGCCAGCGCCAGTAAAATCCAAAGCTTTTTCACAAAAATCCCTCCCGAAAGGAAATCAGTATGAAAGATCTTCTCCTTCTTTACCTCGTTACAATCAATGCGGCCGGTTTTGTGCTTATGCTTGCGGACAAGCACAAGGCAAAGAAAAAACTCTGGCGCATTCCGGAAGCGACCCTGATGACCGTTGCGGCGCTGGGCGGAAGCGTGGGCAGTTTGCTGGGTATGTACACAGTGCGCCACAAGACGAAGCATCCCAAATTCACCATCGGAATCCCGCTGCTGCTGGCCGGTCGGATCGACGCGACGCTGAACGCGGAAGTGGTCTTCGCGGACTACCAGAAAGCCCATCCCGAAGCCAACATCAAAATTGCGGCCTATTCCGACGATGTGGAGCAGGTCGCCATCCCCGTCCGCAAGAGCGCCGACACGGCAACACTGCTGGCCGCTATCAATCAGGCACTGGCAGAGCTGGACGCTGACGGAACATTGACCGAGCTGTCGGTCAAGTATTTCGGGACGGATATTTCCAAGATGTCCTGACCTTTGCAAAAAATCACCGGGAGCAGCCCATTTTGGACTGCTCCCGGCTCTTTTCTCCCAACGGTCAGTAGCCAAACATCCGGCTGACCACATTGCCGTCGATGGCGTTCAGGGTCAGCATGGGCTGGGTCACATAGTTCGCGCCCTTTTTCATGGACTCCGAGGCGTTGTCTCCGGGCTCATACCAGTCCCACGTTCCCCAGAAATCCCACACGGGAACGATCGTCCCCTGCAAGGAGCCTTTATCCCGGATGCGCATCAGCGACAAGGAAACCTTCGTAATCTCCACGTCCATGTATGTCTCGTCGCCGTTGATCTTGTCGATCTCCACAAGGCTGTGGGCTTCCGACGGGCCGATGACCACCACGGGCAGCATGGTGTTTGCTATGGATGCAATGTCCTCAAAGGGCATAAGGGCGGTCTGCGTTTCCTTGACAACCGGCTCGGTGCTGGGAGCGTCCCACTCAAAGGAAAGAATGCCGTCCCTTCCCACCGTGATCCAGACGCTTTCCATGTACCAGGAAACGGTATCCGCATTGGTTTCCTCTGAGCAGCGGTAAGTCCAGTACTGATGATCCTCTCCGATGGCTGGATCGCTGAACACACGATCCTCCCGGATGCCGGGAATGGGCAGGCCGTTTACGCTGGGGGTATAGCAAAGCTCCCAGGTGCCTTTCCGTTCGCCCTCTCTGGGCGTCTGCGCGTCGGCCAGAACCATATCGCCCAGCCCAAGCTCCCGCATCACCTCATCCGCCCTGGCAATGGCGTCCTCTTTGGAAATGCTGCCCCAGTCGGTGCTGCGGTAATACTTGAAGTCGCTGTTGACAATTGTCGCGTTCGTCCAGTCCCCGCCGAAGCGGTTCATGATGTTGATTTCGTACTTGGCTCCATCCACGGTGGCATCGCCGCTGACCTCATTGGGCGTTCCGGAATCCTCAAAGCCGTGGATGATGGGCTTTTCCTCCGGTGCCTTCGCCATTTCTGCGGTGTAATAGGCGATTAGCTCCTTCCGGCGTTCTTCCAGCTGCTCCGGCGTCTGTTCCGGGGCGTCCGGGTCGGCGTGCCATTTGGGGGAGTTGACAAAATCAATGGAATCCTGACACTCCTGCTTCGTCATGACAGTGCTGTAGAGCGGCTGTCCCTTCAAAAGCACCCGCAGTAGGGTGTCCACATCCTCCTGCGTAAAATCCCGGGGCGTCACGGTGGCGGTGGGAAGCGCCGTCCCCAGCTCCGCCACCACCTGTGCGTCGGCGTGGATGGTAAGTCTTCCCTCCTGACTGACCCAGTCCCCGGTGAATTTCTCCGGGAAGGTGTACTCCGTCTGCTCCCGGGCGCTCTGCTCCAAGAGCATCGCCTGATTGACGGTGGTGGGTTCGGCGGGCGTCCGGCCTTTGCCGCATCCGGGCAGCATGGCAAGCGCCAGCGTGAAGGCGGCAAAACGAACTATTTTCTTTTTCATGGTAACACTTCCTTTCTTTGGATGGTTCCAGAATACCATAGCCAGAATCAAAAGAGTTTACCGGCACGTTACCGTTTGATTACCGATGACGATTCTGGCGGTCGTTCCTTCTCCGAGAGTGCTTTCCAGCACCAGCGTTCCGCCGTGGACGGCGGCAATCTCCCGCACCAGCGCCAGTCCCAGACCGAAACCGCCGTTTGCCTTGCTCCGGGAGGGGTCGCCCATGTAGAAGGGGTCGGTCACTCTTTGCAGATCTTTTTCGGGGATGCCCCGGCCATGGTCGGTGACGGTGAAGCCCATCTCCGACGCCTGAATCCGGATGGTCTGCCCCGACGCGGACGCCTTGGCGCTGTTTTCCACGAGATTGACAAGGGCAATGCACATCAAATCCTTGTCCACGGGCAGAATGTCCCCGTTGCAGGTGATTTCCAGAGAAGTTCCGTACTTTTCCATGATCGGCCGGGTCAGCTCCCGCACCTGGGTCAGCAGCTCCGGCACGGACACCGGCGCTATCTTCGCATTCTTCTTCATGGAAAGCAGCGTCAGCAGCTTTCTGACCATGGTTTCCAGCCAGTGGAGCTGGGAATCCATGCTGGTAAGCAGCGCCTCCTGCTTTTCCTCCGGAAGATAAACGTTTCGCAGGGTATTCACGTTCAGAAGCAGCGACGTCAGGGGCGTTTTCAGCTCGTGGGTGACCGCGCCGACAAAGAGCTTCTGCCGCTCGTTCTGTTCCCGAAGAGTGTCCACATGGGTCTCCACCGCCAGCGCCATCCGGTTGAAATTCCCCGCCAGAGTGCTCACTTCGTCCTGAGAAACGACAGGGACGCGCTGGCTGTAATTCCCGTCCGCGATGCTGCCGGCGGCCTCCGAAAGCCGGGACAGCGGGCGAAGCGTCCGGGAGATCATCCAGTAAACCGCCCCAAGCCCCAAAAGGCCAATGGACAGCGCCAGCAGCGCAAACCGTCCGCTGAGCTGCCAGAGCTGGGAATATATGTAGGTGGCGTCCGCCGCCAGATACACGCTGCAATCCATCCCCCAGGCATCCGTGACCCTGCCCAGAATCAGAAAATGCCTGCCATTCACGCAAGCTTTGGCCGATTGTATGCCGCCGTAACGGACATCCAGATAGCGTTCCGGGTCGATCTGGGCGGACGCGCTCAGGCACTCTCCATTGACCGTGAGGGCACTTCCCGGCACGCTGCAGGAACGGAAGCAGTAGGTCAGCAGCACTTTCCGGGAAAGCGAGTCAAGGCCGTCAGTGGAACTGCGGTAGACGGCTGTCCCGAAATCATCCACCAGATCATTCAGGGTTTCCTCCGTGCTTTGCAGAAGGGCTTCATAGGACTGCTCCCGCACCTGCCAGAGCATGGCCGCCGTCAGGCTCACCGCCACGGCAAGCAGCAGCGCCGCGCAGAGAATTGTCAGTTTTGTTTTCAGCTTCATCGTTCCTCCAACCGGTAACCGGCCTTTGAGATGGTGCGGATTTCCTCGGACAGGTTCAGCTTTTTCCTGAGATTGGCAATGCGGACGTCCACGGTGCGGATGTCCCCGAAATAGTCCTGCCCCCAGATCTCGTTCAGGATGCGCTCCCGGGAAACCGTGCGGTTCTTGTTCTTCATCAGCACCGCCAGCACGTCAAATTCCAGCGGCGGCAGGGGGATCTCCTCCCCACTCCTGCTTAAGCGGCGGTTGCCGTTGTCCAGCGTCAGGTCCCGGAAATGGTAGATTTCGTTGAATTTCCCGCTGCGCCTGAGTACCTTTTCCATGCGCACCATCAGGGCGAGCATATCGAAGGGCTTGGCGATGTAATCCTCCGCGCCGCCACGCAGTCCCTGCACCTCATGTTGGGCGTCGTTCATGGCGGTCAGGCAGATGACGGGGATTCCGTATTCCTGAAGCTTCGGCAGCAAGGTAAAGCCGTCCACCCCGGGCAGCATCATGTCCAGCAGCGCAAGATCGTAGTCGTGGTCTGTTGCCAGCGCATTCCACGCGGCAAGGCCGTTATCAAAAGCGGTCACGGTGTAGTCCGCGCATTCCAGATTCAGCCGCAGCACCTGGGCGATGGCCGTGTCGTCCTCGATGATCAGAATATGGTTGCTCATGGAATCCCCTCCATCTGGCGTTTTCGTCATTATAGCACAGTACCGTGCCCGTGTGTTTACCAAAATATTACTGTTTTTGCGATACTGCAAAAGCCGC
>HF988111.1:28457-57185 GCA_000434635.1 Firmicutes bacterium CAG:110
TTTTTGCAAAACGGCGGCTTTTCAACCTCTCATTATTTACGTTCCGTTTCCACGCAGTTCGATGATCTGGTCACGCAGTACGGCGGCGTACTCGTATTCCATCATCTTTGCCGCTTCCTTCATCTGCTTCTCCAGACGGGCGATCTCCTTTTCCTTCTCCACCTTGGTCATCTTCACGCCGGTTCTGCCCTTGCGTTCGGCGGTGGGAGACGAAATCTCGATCAGATCCCGCACAGACTTGATGATGGTCTTCGGGACGATCCCATGGGCTTTGTTGTAGGCATCCTGAATCTCCCGGCGGCGGGCTGTCTCGTCGATGGCCGCACGCATGGCGGGGGTGACCGAGTCGGCGTACATGATGACCCTGCCCCCCGCGTTCCGGGCGGCGCGGCCGATGGTCTGAATGAGACTGGTCTCGCTGCGCAGGAAGCCCTCCTTGTCCGCGTCCAGAATGGCCACCAGACTGACCTCCGGCAAATCGAGTCCCTCACGCAGCAGGTTGATGCCCACCAGCACGTCGAATTTTCCCATCCGCATATCCCGGATAATCTCCATCCGCTCCATCGCGCCGATGTCCGAGTGCATGTAGCGCACCTTGATACCCGCCTTTTGCAGGTATACCGTCAAGTCCTCCGCCATCTTCTTGGTCAGGGTCGTCACCAGAACACGCTCGTTTCTGGCGGTGCGGGCGTTGATCTCCCCGATCAGGTCGTCGATCTGCCCCTCAATGGGACGCACCTCCACCTCCGGATCCAGCAGTCCGGTGGGACGGATGACCTGCTCCACCGTCTGGCCGGAGCGGGTGCGCTCGTAGTCTCCGGGAGTAGCGGAAACGTAAATCACCTGATTGATCTTCTGGTCGAATTCCGGGAAGTTCAGGGGACGGTTATCGTAGGCCGAGGGCAGACGGAAGCCGTAATTCACCAGCGCGTCCTTCCGGCTCCGGTCTCCGGCATACATGGCGCGGCACTGGGGCAGGGTCACGTGGCTCTCGTCGATAAACATGAGATAGTCCTTGGGGAAATAGTCCAGTAGCGTGGTGGGCGGCGTCCCCGGCGCCCGCCCCTGAATTACACGGGAATAGTTCTCGATGCCGTTGCAGAAGCCGATCTCCGTCAGCATTTCCAAGTCATAGGCCGTCCGCTGAGCAATGCGCTGGGCTTCGATGAGCTTGTCGTGGGCGCGGAAGAAGGCCACCTGATCGTCGCACTCCCGCTGAATTTCCACCATTGCCCGCTGCAATTTCTCCTTGGAAGCAACGTAATGGCTGGCGGGATAGATGGCCACGTGGTCAACATACCGCTCCGCAATGCCGGAAACGGCGTTGATCTCGCTGATCCTGTCCACCTCGTCTCCGAAAAACTCCACCCGGATGGCACGTCCCGACCAGTAGGCGGGATAGATTTCCAGCGTGTCCCCCCGGAGGCGGAACTTGTTCCGGGAGAAGTCCAGATCGTTCCGCTCATAGCGGATTTCCGTCAGCTTTTTCAGCACGTTGTCCAGCGGGTACTCCTGCCCCACCCGCAGGGAAATGACCATGCTCTTATAGTCGATGGGGTCGCCCAGACCGTACAGGCAGCTGACCGAGGAAACCACGATCACGTCCCGCCGCTCAAACAGCGCCGAGGTCGCAGAGTGACGGAGACGGTCAATTTCCTCGTTTACGGAAGCGTCCTTTTCAATGTAGGTGTCCGTGTGGGCGATGTAGGCTTCCGGCTGGTAGTAATCGTAGTAGGAAATGAAGTATTCCACCGCGTTTTCCGGGAAAAATTCCCGGAATTCCGAACAGAGCTGAGCGGCCAGCGTCTTATTGTGCGCCAGCACCAGCGTCGGGCGGTTCAGCTTTTCAATGACCGAGGCCATGGTAAAGGTCTTGCCGGAGCCGGTGACGCCCAGCAGCGTCTGCTCCCGCAGTCCCCAGTTCACGCCGTTGACCAGGGCGCTGATGGCCTCTGGCTGGTCGCCGGATGGCTTATAGTCCGATACCAGTTTGAATTTGTCCATAATAACTCCCTTCATCCAGCCGGTAGCCCGACTGCACCATGGAGACATAGTCCCCGTCCGCCACCACGATGTGGTCGGCCAGCTGAATTTCCACCGCGTTTAAGGCCATGGCCACCCGGCAGGTGGTCTGCACGTCCTCGCTGGAGGGCACCGCGATGCCGCTGGGATGGTTGTGCGCCAGAACCACCGTGGTAGCGTTGGCAGCCAAGGCCGTCTCCACAATCTTCCGCACGGATATCCCCGCTGAGTTCACGCTCCCCTGCCCCACCTCCTTGCAGCACAGCACCTTGCATTTGGCGTCCAGACACAGCAGAAACACCGTTTCCACGTTCCGTCCGAAGAAGAACGGCACCAGATATTCCCCGCAGGCCTGCACCGTGGGCAGAATTTTCTCCCGCATGGTCCGGTCCACCTGATAGTACCGCGCCACGTCGTTCATGAGGCTGAGCAGCAGTGCCGACTGTTCGCCCACGCCCTTGACCTTCCGCAGTTCCTCCACCGGTGCTTCCAATACCTGATACAGGCTGCCGAAATGGTCCAGCAGCGCATGGGCGATGGGGTTGGTATCCTGCCGGGGAACGCTGAAAAACAGCAGCAGCTCCAGCACCTGAATGTCCGTGAAGCTCTCCAGCCCTTCCTCCAGAAAGCGCTGCTTCAGCCGCTGGCGGTGTCCGTCATGAATCGACATATTTTTCACCTCGTAGTTCTTACCCCTTGCTATTTTGTCCCGTTTCCGCTAGAATGAGAAATGAAAAAAACGTCGAATCTTGCCGGGAAAGTTTTCACCCATTCTGCGCATGATAGGACTGCTAGGAGGATCGTCATGGAAGAAAAGAAAGATACGCTGGGAATGCTGGATCTGGTGATCCGCCCCGGCTTCTGCGTAAAAGAAAATCAGATCATCAAGGTCAATCAGGCCGCCGAGAGCCTTTTCATCACCCCCGGCACGGATGTCCGCTCGCTGCTTCTGACAGGCTCGGAGGAGTACGCCGCGTTCACCGGCGGGTGTCTGTATCTGACGCTGAGCCTGTCCTCCCACAGCTGCGGCGCGTCGGTCACACGGGTGGACGACATTGATGTATTCCTGCTGGAACAGGAATCGGACAACGGCGAGCTTCGCTCCATGGCGCTGGCCGCCCGGGAGCTGCGGGAGCCGCTGACCAACGTCATGATCACCGCCGACAGCCTGTTCCCCCTCTGCGCTGCGGAGAGCAGTCCCCGGACGGCAGAGCAGGTCGCCCGCCTGAACCGGGGACTGTTCCAGATCCTCCGGATCATCGGCAATATGTCCGACGCCGAGCGCTGCGCCGCCGTCTCCCACCAGGAAACGGTGGACATTCCGGCGCTGTTCGCCGAATTCTTTGAAAAGGCGGAGACCCTTGTCTCCCACACCGGCATCACCCTGACCTACGAGGGGCCTGACCAGCCAATCTACGGTCTTGCCGACCGGGAACAGCTGGAACGGGCGGTTCTGAACATCCTGTCCAACGCCATCAAATTCACCCCGAAGGGCGGGACTGTCACGGCCAAGCTGACCCGCAGCGGCCGGATGCTCCGCCTGAGCGTGACGGACAGCGGCTCCGGCATTGCCCAGAGCGTCCGCAGCAGCGTCTTCTCCCGGTATCTCCGCCAGCCCGCTCTGGAGGACAGCCGGTACGGCATTGGCCTTGGCATGGTGCTCATCCGCACCGCCGCCGCCCACCACGGGGGCGCCGTCCTCATCGACCAGCCGGAAGGTGTGGGTACCAGAATCACCATGACCATGTCCATCCGTCAGAGCAAGCAGGCGACGCTTCGCTCCAATGTTCTGCGGGTGGACTACGCCGGAGAGCGGGATCACGGGCTGATCGAGCTTTCCGAGTGCCTTCCCACAGAGCTGTATGAATGATTTCCCCGTCCGGTCTGCTGAGCAGACCGGACAATATTTTTACAAATAAGACTTGAGATACTGTCCCGTATAGCTTTCGGGAATCTGCGCCACTTCCTCCGGCGTGCCGGACGCGACCAGCGTTCCACCGCCGTCGCCACCCTCGGGGCCGAGGTCGATCAGATAGTCCGCCGTCTTGATGACGTCCAGATTGTGCTCAATGACCAGAACGGTGTTCCCCGCCTCCACCAGCCGCTGCAAAACCTCAATGAGCTTATGCACGTCGGCGGCGTGAAGGCCGGTGGTCGGCTCGTCCAGAATATAGATGGTCTTTCCCGTGGAGACCCGCGCCAGCTCCGTCGCCAGCTTCACCCGCTGGGCTTCGCCGCCGGAGAGGGTCGTGCTGGACTGCCCCAGCTTTACATAGCCAAGGCCGACCTCCACCAGAGTCTGGGCTTTTCTGCGGATCTTCGGCAGATTCTCGAAGAAATCCACCGCTTCCTCCGCGGTCATGTCCAGCACCTGGGCGATGTTTTTCCCCTTGTAGTGGACTTCCAGCGTCTCCCGGTTGTACCGCGCGCCGTGACAGACCTCACATGGAACGTAAACGTCCGCCAGAAAGTGCATTTCGATCTTCACAAGGCCGTCGCCGCAGCAGGCTTCGCACCGGCCGCCCTTGACGTTGAAGCTGAACCGTCCCGGCCCATAGCCCCGGATTTTCGCCTCGTTGGTGGACGCGAACAGGTCCCGGATATCGTTGAACAGCCCCGTGTAGGTGGCGGGGTTGCTTCGGGGCGTCCTGCCGATGGGGCTTTGGTCGATGTCGATGACCTTGTCCAGATACTCCATGCCGTCAATGCCGTCACAGAGACCGGGACGGGTACGGGCATGGTTCAGCGTGGCAAGCAGGGTCTTGTTCAGAATTTCATTGACCAGACTGGACTTTCCCGAACCGGACACGCCGGTGACGCAGACGAAGGTTCCCATTGGAATTGACACATCCACATTTTTCAGATTGTTCTCCCGTGCGCCGCGAATGCGCAGGGACTTGCCGTTCCCCGCCCGCCGGGTGGTGGGAACGGGGATTTTCTTCACGCCGGACAGGTACTGTCCCGTTACGGAACGGGGGCATTTGATAATATCGTCCAGCGTTCCCGCCGCCACGATCTCGCCGCCGTGACTGCCCGCGCCGGGACCGACATCTACAATAAAATCGGCGGCGCGCATGGTGTCCTCGTCGTGCTCGACAACGATCAGGGTGTTGCCCAAATCCCGCAGGTGCTTCAGCGTCCCCAGCAGCTTATCGTTGTCCCGCTGGTGCAGACCGATGGACGGCTCGTCCAGAATATACAGCACGCCCATCAGGGACGAACCGATCTGGGTGGCCAGCCGGATACGCTGGCTCTCGCCGCCGGAAAGGGTTCCCGCCGAGCGGGACAGGGTCAGATAGCTCAGTCCCACATCCGTCAGGAATTGCAGGCGGGACTTGATCTCCTTGACGATCTGCTCGGCCACCATGGCCATACTGCCCTCCAGACGAAGATTTTTCATAAATTCCAGCTCGTCCCGGACGCTCATGCGGCAAAAGTCCATAATGCCGATGCCGCCCACCGTCACCGCCCGGGCGATCTCCGACAGCCGGTCGCCGTGGCACTGGGGGCAGGGCGCGGTGGCCATGCATTCCTCCAGCTCCTTCCGGGCGGCGTCCGATTGCGTTTCCCGGAAGCGGCGGGAAATGTTGTTGAGAATGCCCTCAAAGGGCTGCTCCAGCACGCCCATACCGTTGCCCCGGTTGTAGCTCATGCGCAGCTTTTCCCCCTTGGTGCCATAGAGGATCACGTCCATCACGTCCTCGGGCAGGTTCTTCACCGGTTCCGTCAGGGAAAAATGATATTTTTGCGCCAACGCCTCAAAATACATACGGAAGATGGAATCCGTCCGGGCGCTCTGCCAGCCGGACGCCTGAATCGCGCCGTCGAAAATGGACTTGTTCCTGTCCGGAATCACCAGATCGGCGTCGGCGATGAGCTGGAAGCCCAGACCGGTGCAGCTGGGGCAGGCACCCGCCGGGTTGTTGAAGGAGAACATTCGCGGCTCCAGTTCCGTCAGGCTGATGCCGCAGTCCTCGCAGGCGTAGTTCTGGGAAAAGCTCAGCTCCTCCCCGGTGGCGGGCAGCTCAATGGTCACAAGGCCGCCGGAGTGGCTGCACGCCGTCTCAATGGAGTCCGCCAGGCGGCGGCGCAGGCCGTCCTTCAGCACCAGCCGGTCAACCACCAGCTCGATGGTGTGCTTCTTGTTCTTCTCGCAGGGGATGTCCTCGGTCAAATCATAGAGAATGCCGTCCACCCGCACCCGGGCGAAGCCGGACTTCCGGGCGTCCTCGAACACCTTCCTGTGCTCGCCTTTTTTCCCCCGGATGACCGGGGACAGGACGATAAAGCGCGTCCCCTCTCCCAGCGCTTCCACCCGGTCCACGATCTGGTCAATGGTCTGGCGGCGGATCTCCCTGCCGCACTTCGGGCAGTGGGGAACGCCCACCCGCGCCCACAGGAGGCGGAGATAATCGTAGATTTCCGTCACCGTTCCCACGGTGGAGCGGGGGTTTTTCGATGTGGTCTTCTGGTCAATGGAAATGGCCGGGGACAGGCCGTCGATGGAGTCCACGTCCGGCTTGTCCATCTGCCCAAGGAACTGGCGGGCGTAAGAGCTTAAGCTCTCCACATACCGTCTCTGTCCCTCGGCGTAAATGGTATCGAAGGCCAGACTGGACTTGCCGGAACCGGAAAGTCCGGTGAAAACCACCAGCTTGTCTCTGGGGATGGTCAGGTTCACGTTTTTCAGATTGTTCTCCCGCGCGCCCTGAATGATGATCTTGTCGTTCATATCTGATGATGCTCCCAAATGCGTAAAAATCTGTACTCGTTAGTATATCACAAAACCCCAAATCTCTCAAGATATTTTTCAAACAAAAATTCGTTTTCCACACCATCTCAATATTCTGTTTTCTTCGCCAGAAACGCCCGGATTTTTGTTTGTTTTTTCGGCGTTATTTCACATTTATTCATATTGCTTTTTCCGGTGCCGGGATGATATAATGGATACGTAGATTTGCGTCCGGGCTGTTGCCGGGGGGCAGAAAAAAAGAAAAAGTGAGGTATTCATCCGATGATTGCTTACGGTGAAAACATTCAGGTTTTCTGCGGCAATTCCAATCCCCAGTTTGCGCAGACCATCTGCAAAGAGCTGGGCGTACCCATGGGTAAGGCCATTGTGACCCACTTCGCCGACGGAGAGGCTTCCGTCACCCTGGAGGAAACCGTCCGCGGCGCCGACGTGTTCCTCATCCAGTCCACCTGCAAACCCGTCAATGACAATCTCATGGAGCTGCTGGTCATGATCGACGCCTGCCGCCGCGCGTCCGCCGGCCGCATCACCGCCGTCATCCCCTACTTCGGCTACGCCCGTCAGGATCGCAAGGCCAAGTCCCGTGACCCCATTTCCGCCAAGCTGGTGGCCAACATGCTCACCGCCGCCGGTGCTGACCGCATTCTGACCATGGACCTCCATGCCGCCCAGATCCAGGGCTTCTTCGACATTCCGCTGGATCACCTGCTGGGCAACGTTACCTTCGTTGAATACTTCATGAACAAGTTCCCCGAAAGTGAATACAACCACGAGGACTTTGTGGTCGTCTCCCCCGACGTCGGCTCCGTTGGCCGCGCCCGGAATTTCGCCGCCAAAGTGCATATGGGTCTTGCCATTGTGGACAAGCGCCGCCCCAAGGCCAACGTTTCCGAGGTCATGAACATCATCGGCGATGTCCGGGGCAAAACCTGCATCCTGTACGACGATCTGGTGGACACCGCCGGTTCCCTGTGCAACGCCGCCAAGGCTCTGGTAGAGATCGGCGGTGCGAAGGAGATTTACGCCTGCGCCACCCACGGCGTCCTCTCCGGTCCCGCCTATGACCGTATTGAGGCCAGCCCCATCAAGGAAATGGTGCTGCTGAACACCATCCCTGAGGTCGCCAACACCCCCAGCCACAAGATCAAATTCCTGGACGTCGCCCCCGTGTTTGCCCGTGCCATCGGTCACATCCACGGCGCCACCTCCATCGCCGACCTGTTCTGAGCCGTGTTTTCCAAACAAAGCAGCGACAGCTGGCTGATCGTCGGGCTGGGCAATCCCGGACGGGAATACGAGAAGACCCGGCACAATACCGGCTTCCGGGCAATGGACATTCTGGCCGAAAAGCTGAACGCCAAAGTGGACAGGCTGAAATTTCAGGGTCTGTACACGCAGGTGAATTACGGCGGGAAAAAGCTGTTTCTGCTCAAGCCCCAGACCTATATGAACCTGTCCGGGCGTTCCGTATTGCAGCTTTCCGCCTACTTCGGCATTCCGCCCCAGCGGATCATCGTGATGTTTGACGACATCTCTCTGGAGCCGGGACGGCTGCGGGTTCGCGCCGAGGGTTCCGCCGGCGGGCACAACGGCATCAAGTCCATCATTCAGGAGCTGGGCAGTCAGGATTTTCCCCGGGTCAAGATTGGGGTTGGCGCAAAGCCGAACCCGGAATACGACCTTGCCGCATGGGTGCTGTCCACCTTCTCGGCAAATGAGGAAAAGGCGCTGGCCGTGTCCCTGAAAAACGCCGCCGACGCCGCCCTGAGCATCATCGATAACGGCGTGCCGGAGACCGCCAACCGGTTCAACGGCAGCCACCCATAAAAATATTGTCATAAAATCACGGAAAGGGGGATATATCCCCCTTTCCGCGTTGCCGCGTTGTGCACTTTTCTTCTTGAGGTAAAACTTATGGAACAGCTTCTGTCTCTATTGAAAACTATTCCCGAATACGCCGCCATGGTGTCCTCTCTGCAGGACGGCGAGAGCGTCGCCGTCACCGGCATCGGCCAGATCAACCGCAGTCACATGATCGCGGGGCTTTGCCGCACTCTGAATCGTCCCATGGTGGTGCTGTGTCAGGACGATCTTGCGGCGCGGCGGCTTCAGGAGGAATTGAAGGGCTTCCTTGCGGACACCGCCCCCATTCTCCCCGGCCGGGATCTGACCCTTTACGACGCCGCCGTGGTGTCCAGAAGCTGGGAGCAGAAGCGTCTGCGGCAGCTGTATGACCTTGCCGTTGGAAAAACCTCGCTGCAAATCATGACGTGGGAATCTCTCAGCCTGCGCACCATGCCGAAGGCCGCGCTTCTCGCCGCCGCCTTTTCTTTGGAGGTTGGCCGGGAATACGCCGTGGAAGACCTGATCTCCCGTCTCACCGCCGCCGGATACAACCGCTGCGGCATGGTGGAGGGACCGGGTCAGTTCGCCGTCCGTGGCGGCATTCTGGACATCTTCTCCCCCGCCGAAGACCGGCCTGTGCGGGCAGAATTCTTCGGCGACGAGCTGGACACCATGGGCTTCTTTGACCCGGCGACCCAGCGCCGCAGTGAGAACATCACCTCCGTCACCGTTCTTCCCGTGGCGGAGACTCAGCCGGGGCTTCATCCCGGCGGTGTGGAGGGGCTGTGCAAAGATATTACCTCCCTGATTTCCCGCCAGAAGCGGCGGAAAAACATCAACGAGCCGCTGATCGCCACGCTGGAAAAAGACCTGAACAAATACGAAAGCGGCCTGCACAATCCCGCTTCCGACCGGTATATGGCGCTGATCTATCCGGAAATGGCCACCGCCGCGGACTATATTCCGGACGGTGCCGTGGTTGCCGTCTGCGACCATGGAAACCTCCAGCGTGCCGCCCGCAGCCGCTGCGACGAGATGGGGATGCAGCTGGACAGTATGCTGCAGGCCGGTCTTGTGGCTGGCGAGCTGTGTGACTATGTGTGCCAGTGGGAGGACTTCTGCAAAACTCTCCGGAAGAAAACCGTCGTTTATTTTGACGCCTTCGGCGGCACCTCCTACCCGGAGGACTGCCCCCCAAAGCAGCTGTACCCCCTCACAGCAAAGCAGCTTCCCGGCTACGGCGGCAATCTGGACACCGCCGTCTCCGACCTGAGTCACTATCAGAAAATGGAATTTGGCAGTCTGGTGCTTTGCGGCACCCGCCGCCGGGCGGAGCTGTTACAGCAGCTGCTTCACGAGAAGGGGCTGTCCGCATTCCAGTGCATTCCCCTGACCACTCTGCCGAAGCCCGGCCAGATCCTGCTGACAGAGGGCACGCTCCCCTTCGGCATGGAGTATCCCCTGTCCAAAATCGCTGTTCTGACGGAGGGGCAGCTGATTGCCCGGAGCGAGCCGAAGCGGAAACCCGCGAAAAAAACCGGCTCCACTAACCGCCAGAAGCTGAATTCCTTCACCGACCTGACCCCCGGCGATCTGGTGGTTCACGAGAATTACGGCATTGGCCGGTTCGTGGCCATGGAGCAGATCAAGGTGGACGGCGCGGTCAAGGACTATATCAAAATCGCCTATCAGGGCAGCGACACCCTGTTTGTCCCCGCCACCCAGCTGGACCTGGTGAGCAAATACATCGGCGGCGGTGGGGAAGACAGCAATGTCAAGCTGAACAAAATCGGCTCCGACGCCTGGCAGAAGACAAAGGCCAAAGCCCGCAAGGCCGCCAAGGACATGGCGGGCGAACTGATCCAGCTCTACGCCGCCCGGAAGCGCCAGTCCGGCTACGCTTTCTCCGCCGACGCCCCATGGCAGAAGGAATTTGAGGACAATTTCCCCTACCCGGAGACCGACGACCAGCTTCGCTGCATCGCGGACATCAAGCACGACATGGAGTCCCCCATCCCCATGGACCGTCTTCTCTGCGGCGACGTGGGCTTCGGTAAGACCGAGGTTGCCCTCCGCGCCGTGATGAAGGCCGTCATGGACGGCAAGCAGGTGGCGATTCTGGTTCCCACCACGGTGCTTGCCCAGCAGCATTACCAGACCGCCGTGGCGCGTTTCCGGGGCTTCCCCGTCACCATCGACGTGCTCAGCCGCTTTCGCACCCCGAAAATGCAGCAGCAGACCTTACAGAAGCTCCGCGCCGGTTCCGTTGACTTAATCATCGGGACCCATAAGCTGCTGCAAAAAACCGTCCAGTTCAAGGATTTGGGCCTGCTCATTGTGGACGAGGAGCAGCGCTTCGGCGTCAGCCATAAAGAGCGGCTGAAGGAGCTTTCCAAGGGCGTGGACGTACTGACCCTCTCCGCTACGCCCATTCCCCGGACGCTGAACATGGCGCTGTCCGGCATCCGGGACATGTCCACCATCGAGCAGCCCCCCGCCGACCGCTATCCCGTGCAGACCTTCGTGATGGAATACAGCGAACCCATTGTGGACGACGCCATCCGCCGTGAAATCGAACGGGGCGGGCAGGTCTACTATCTGCACAACCGCACCGAAACCATCGACCAGTGCGCCGCCGCGATCAAACGCCGGATTCCGGGCATCAGCGTGGGCGTCGCCCACGGCCAGATGGGCGAGGACGCGCTGGGAGATGTGATGCAGTCCATGGCCGAGGGCGAGATTCAGGTGCTGGTATGCACCACCATCATCGAAACCGGTCTGGACATTCCCAACGCCAACACCCTCATCATCGAAAACGCCGACCGGTTCGGTCTGAGCCAGCTGCACCAGCTCCGCGGCCGGGTGGGACGCTCCACCCGCCACGCCTATGCCTATTTCACCTACCGTCCGGAGAAGAATCTCACCGAGGTCGCCGAGAAGCGGCTATCTGCCATCCGGGACTTTGCCGAATTCGGCTCCGGCTTCAAAATCGCCATGCGGGACTTGGAAATCCGTGGCGCGGGCAACCTTCTGGGCGCCGAGCAGTCCGGCCACATGTCCAGCGTGGGCTACGACATGTACCTCAAGCTGCTGGACGAGGCGGTTCTGGAGGAAAAGGGCGAAGCCCCCAAGGCGCCGGAATGCACCGCCGACCTGAACGTCACCGCCAATGTGGACAAAGACTACGTCTCCCGGGGCGAGGAACGGATGGACCTGTACCGCCGCATGGCCGCCATCCGCTCTCAGGAGGACGCCGACGATCTGCTGGACGAGATCGTCGATCGCTACGGCGAGCCGCCCAAGGGCGTGCTGAATCTCATCGACATCGCCCTTCTCCGGGCAAAGGCTCGGCAGGTCGGCATCAAGGACATCCGTCAGAAGTCCGGAGACGTGCTGTTCACCCTGAGCAATCTGAATTTCGAAGCCGTGGGCGCGCTGTGTTCCGACCCGGATTACAAGCAGCGGGTCACTTTCCTCGCCAGCGCCAAGGAACCGACCCTCCGCTTCAAGCTCGCCAACGGCGTGGACAGCCTGAAACAGAGCAAGCTGTTTGTGGAGCACTATACCAGCTTTTTCCAGAGCTGACGTTTTGGGAACCTCTGAATAAATCGTCTGCGGCTGTGAGCGGATCTTTTTCGCCCACTCTTCGGTATCGAAAACGGGAAATACATACAGTATTCCGCCGTTTCCGATACCTCGATTGGACGAAAAATCTCGCGCTCACAGCTCTTGCCGATTTGTTCAGAGGTTCCCTTGACATTCCGTGTTATAATAGCGTTGAATCCAACCTTCCCTCAGAAAAGGAGCAGCCTATGTCTAAAGGCAAATTTTCCAACCCCCGGCCATACCGGGAAGAAGAACGTGAAATCGAAAAGAGCTTCCGCCAGCTGACCGGTCAGGAGAAGCCCGCGAAGCCGGAGGATCCCATCTTCTCCGAAGCCTCCGTCCCTGATCTGGACACCACCGACCCGGAGGCCGCCGACCTTATCACCGAGGCCGACAGCCTGTTTCCCGAAGAGAACAGTCTGTTTTCCGGAGAAGACAGCCCGGTTCCCGACGAGGAACTGGACTTTTCACTGGACGAGAAGGAGAACCCCCCGAAGCGCGGCACTCCGTCCTTCCTTGATAAGGCTCTTTCCTTTGTGGACAACAACCAGAAGCCCGTGATGGTGGCTCTGTGCGCCGCCGCGCTGGTTCTGATCATTTCCCTGATTGCCATTTTCGTCGTCAACGTCTCCGGCGACCCCTACGGCAAAAAAATTCTGAACAATGTCACCGTCGCCGGTGTGAACGTGGGCGGGATGAGCAAGTCCGATGCCATCACCGCCGTTCGCGCTGTTACCGACCAGACCTACACGAAGCAGGCCATGGTGGTGACTCTGGGCGATACCACCTTACAGCTGTCCCCCAGCGATACCGGCGCGAAGCTGGACGTAAAGGCCGCCGTCAACGCCGCCTATGCCTACGGCAGAACCGGCACCAAGGCCGAGCGTCAGGAAGCCTATCAGGCGTCCCTCAGGAGCAACCACATCATCGGGCTGCTGCCCTACCTGCATCTGAAGCAGGATTATATCAAGGGCGTTCTGGAGGACTACGCCGGAACCGCCGGCAGTCTGCTGACCCAGACCACCTATGCGCTGGAAGGCGACGTTCCCGATCTTGCGACGGACAAATTTGACGAAGAACATGCCCCTCAGCTGACGCTGGTCATCACAATGGGAACTCCCGGCGTGAATTTCAACGTAGATGATGTGTTCAACCAGATTCTGGACGCCTACAGCATGAACGTTTTCACCGTAAAGGCGGAGGGCGCGCAGGCCGAGGGCGAACCGGATGCCGTTGATTTGCAGAAAATTTACGACGATGTCTGCGTAGAGCCCGTGGACGCCACCGTCAATATGCAGACCTTCAAGGCCATCCCCGGCTCCTACGGCTACGAGTTTGACATGGTGCAGGCGCAGAAGCAGATCAGCGCGGCGCAGTATGGCGAGGTCGTCCGCATTCCCATGGAATATGTCGCCCCGGAAATTCTGGACGACGACGTGTTCTTCCGGGATGTTCTGGGCAGCACCAGCACGCCCCACAGTAACAACGCCAACCGCACCGCCAATCTGGAGCTGGCATGTAAGGCGCTGAACGGCGTCGTGCTGAACCCCGGCGAGACCTTCTCCTTCAACGACACTTTGGGCGAACGCACCACCGCAAAGGGCTACAAGTCCGCCCCGGCATATTCCGGCGACGATCTGGTGAATCAGGTTGGCGGCGGCATCTGTCAGGTCTCCTCCACGCTGTATTGCAGCACCCTGCTGGCCGATCTGGAAATTGTCTCCCGCACCAACCACGGTTTCCCCGTGAACTATATCAATTACGGCATGGACGCCACCGTCAGCTGGCGCTCTCCCGACTTCAAGTTCCGCAACAACACCAATTACCCCATTAAAATTGAGGCAAGCGTCAGCGGCGGCTATGTCAATGTGCAGATCCTCGGCACCGACGAGAAGGACTATTACGTTGAAATGAGCTATGTCGTCTCCGAGACCTACAAGCCCGAGACGGAGTACAAGGACTTCAAGCCCGACAACCCTGAGGGCTACAAGAACGGAGACGTGATTGAGGAAGGCACCACCGGCTATCTGGTCAAGACGTACAAGAGCAAGTACGACAAGGCCACCGGCGTGCTGATCTCCAAGGATTTTGTCGCCAATTCCCGGTACAAGACAGTGAACAAGGTGGTCGCGCGGGTCGAAGAGCCGACAGAACCTACGACCGTACCCACAACGCCGTCCACCGCCCCCTCTACCGAACCTGCCACCACACCCACGGCGCCGTCTACCACACCGCCTACCACGCCATCCACTTCCGAGCCTTCCACTACCGAAGCCTCGGAGAACGGCGGTGAATGAGTAAGACAGTTGAATACACAAACGGCGTGACCTTCCCCGGTCACGCCGTTTGTTTCTATTCAATAAAGCGGGATTTACCGTAATCAGCCGTTGGACACGGCTTTCTGCTTCCCATATTTTTCTTCCATTTCTGCCGTATGGGCGTGAAGCAGTTCCAACGCCCGCGCCTGAACGCAGGGCAGCGACCTCTGATCCGTATCCGCAAACTCACGTTTGATTCTTGCGGATGCCATTGCGTGGCTGTCGCCGGTTCTGCTTTCATCCGCTTCCGACAGGAACTTTTGCAGCAACCCCAGATTGCCAGAATAGTGAAGCTCCACCAGTTTTGCCCGGTATTCCAGCTCTGCGGGGGTGATTCCCGGGAATTGCTTCATATCTACGGTGTGCTGGGCTTCGTGCTTCAGGAGCGAAACCAGAAACCGCTCGCTTTCAAAGTCATACGCCTGCTCGATGCAGTTGATCGTGCCGTCGGGGGAAGCCCAGCCGCCCGTACCGAACCTGCCGAAGGTCAGATAATCCATCCAGCTGCGGAACACGAAGCCCTTGAGAATGTTGACGGTGTATTCCGCCGTCCCGCCCGGCAGCTCAACCTGATAGACGGTGGGAACCGTTTCCCGCCAGACGTAGGGGCCGTAATATCCCTGTGTTTTCCCGAAAAGCGCATGATAGCCCTCCGCCTCAAACACCGCCTGAAGCCGCTCCGCCAGAAGCGCTTCCTCCGCGTCGGGCATATTCAGAAGCGCTTTCAGCCCCGCCAGCAGCTTCTCTGCGGCCTCCGCCTCCGGCAAGCCGCAGTAAAAGGTATCCCGGTAATAGATCTGATACAAGCGGAGTATCTCGTTGAGCTTGTCCGGTACGTCAAACCTGCGGTATTTGCTATTTTCAAAGATCGCCACGTATGCAGGAAGAATGTCCTTGAATTCCTCATGTTCCCGCATGTACGCGATAGCGCCTTTGATATCACCATTCATGAAAAACTGACTGATCTCCATATCCGCTCTCCTCTGCAACGTTTGCCCCCATTCTACCATATAACGGCAGGATGCGCAAGCGCCGCCCGGTTTCTGGTCTTGCATTTGCCGGGAAATGTAGTATAATGAGGAAAAACGTTTCCGTTTCTGCATTGACTTTTTTCAGGAGGAAATTCCATGTCAAACGGCCATTTTTCCGCGGATTCTCCGCAAAAAAGCGTATCCTCCCGCCGAATCGTCACGGTGGCTGTGATCTGCGTGCTGGTTCTGGCGCTGGCGGCGGTCGGTTTCTTTCTTGTCCGCCCCGCCCTCGACCCCTATCACTGCCGGATGGCCGACGGCGTCTCCATCGCCGGGGTGGACGTTGGCGGCATGGCCAAAGGGGAGGCCAGAAAAGCCCTTCAGGCGGCTCTGGACGAGACGCTGTACCGGGAAAACCTGACGGTGGCGCTGCCCATGGAATCCATTGCCCTCTCCCCCGCCGACACTGGCGTTCAGGTGGACGTCCGCGCCGCCGTGAACGATGCCTACCGCATGGGTCGTTCCGACGGCTCTCTCCCCGGCAACATGGATTTGCGTCCCTATCTGAGCGTAAACTCCGAATTTATCCGCACCGCGCTGGAGGGCTATGCCAGCGAGTTTGACACAGAATTCAGCGACTCCCACTACGCCCTCACCGGCGACGCCCCCGACCTCGGCACGGAAAACCACGACCCCAGCGCCCCCTGCCAGACGTTGGAACTGACCGTGGGCGTTCCCAAAGCGCATCTGGACGTGGACAGCGCCTGTGACCAGATTCTGAGGGCTTACAGTCAGGCCGTGGCCGCCTGCCGGGCGGGAGAATACCGCGTCACCGTGGACATCCCTGCGGAATCCGCCCCCGCGGAGCTGGACTTGGATGCCATTTACGATGAAATCTGCACCGCGCCCGTTGACGATTCCCTCGACATGACGGAATACCGGTTCGTCCCCGGCTCCTACGGCTATTCCTTCGATCTGGACGCGGCGAAAGCGGCGCTGGCGCAGGCCAGACCCGGGGAAACCATCTCCGTTCCCATGACGTTTGTGGAGCCGGAAATTCTGGGGGACGCGGTTTATTTCCGGGATGTTCTCGGCTCCTGCGAGACGAAGCACAGCGACAATGAAAACCGCAATACCAATCTGCGCCTGCTCTGCGAAGCCCTCAACGGGGTCGTCGTTCAGCCGGGAGAAACCTTCTCCTACAACGACACGCTGGGCGAGCGCACGGCGGAAAAGGGCTACAAGCCCGCCCCCGCCTACTCCGGCAACCGCCTGACCGACGCCATCGGCGGCGGCGTGTGTCAGGGCTCCAGCACATTGTACAACTGCGTACTGCTTGCCGATCTGGAGGTCGTCACCCGCTCCTGCCACGGCGCCACGGTGGCCTATCTTCCTCTGGGACTGGACGCCGCCGTGAACTGGGGAACCACCGATTTCCAGTTCCGCAACAATTTCCACTTCCCCGTGAAAATCGAAGCGGAAACCACCGAAGATCTTGTGAAAATGCGGATTCTGGGTACGGATGAAAAGGATTATTACATTGAAATGACTTCCGGCTACGACGACAGCAGAGAAGACGTGATCTACGCCGTCAGCTACAAGAACAAGTACAGCAAGGAAACCGGCGAGCTGATCAGCAAAGACCGGGAAGCTTTCTCCACCTACTACCGGAATGTCGGATAAAGGCAAACTGTCTCCCGCGGCAGTTGGTGTACCGTACGAGTCCCCCTTGCCTCTCCCCTTGGGAGAGGTGGCCGAGCGCAGCGAGGACGGAGAGGGTATACTAGGCTGCAATACCCTCTCAGTCACCTGCGGTGACAGCTCCCCCAAAGGGGGAGCCAAGGGGTCTGTACCCGCATTTTGGCACGAAAAATGGAGCGTATCTGTATCGATACGCTCCATTCACTGTTGGCAGCATTTTATTTCGCCCGGATGTCCAGATGATAATCGATCATACCGGCTTCGGTGTTTTCAATGACGATCTGATACGTAAGATCGATGGTTCCGCCATCGGGTACAATGTCATAAAATACATTGGTGGCCTTCACCGTGATCATCAGCGTTCCAAACTCCATCTGATACAGCGATTCGTGAGAAACCCCCTCCTGAAAGAGCATTCTGGAATTCAGTGCGCCCTCCCGGTTCAGCGTGACCTTCCCCGGCTCCACCCGGAAGGTGGTGACCACACCGGCAAGGCCAGTCAGTTCGCTTTCCTCGTAGGTGATGTCCCAGCCGCCGTCCCGGAATTCCATCGTCCCCTCGGTGACCAGCTCAATGGTCTCCGGCTCCTGCTCGCCGTAGCGCTGGCGTCCCTGAATGGAAAGAACTACGTCCCGCTTCATCGGAACGCCTCCACGGCCAACCGCAGCAGCTCATCAATGAGCTGGGAATAGGGAATCCCGCTGGCCTCAAACAGCTTGGGATACATGGAAATGGAGGTGAATCCCGGCAGGGTATTGATCTCGTTGAACACCACCCGGTTCTCGTCGTGCGTCACGAAGAAGTCCACCCGGCTTAAGCCCTGACAGCCAACGGCGTTGTAGACCTTCACTGCCGTCTCCCGCACCACTTCCTCCACCTCTGCAGGGATGCGGGCGGGGATATACGCCTTGGAGGTCTCGGTGAGGTACTTGGCGTCGTAGTCATAGAATTCCGCGCCGGAGTCGATCTCGCCGCAGATGGAAGCCATGGGGTTATCGTTGCCCATGACGGCCACCTCGATCTCCTTGCCGTTGACGAACTCCTCCACCAGAATTTTCTTATCGTACTTTCCGGCATAGCGCAGACCGCTGCGCAGAGCGTCCCGGTCGCCGACCTTGGAAACGCCCACAGAGGAACCTGTGCCCGCGGGCTTGACGAACATGGGATAGCGGAAGCGGTTTTCCAGCAGATCCAGCGTGTTCTCCATATGGTTTTCCAGCTCGCTGACCCGAACCAGCTGCCACGCCGCCTGAGGAACGCCGGCCTGATCTGCCACCAGCTTGGTCAGGCTCTTATCCATGGCAACGGCGGAAGCGGCAATATGAGGGCCGACATAGGGGATGCCTGCCATTTGCAGCAGTCCCTGCATGGCGCCGTCCTCGCCGTTCTCGCCGTGAAGCACCGGGAACACCACGTCGATGCGCTCCCGCACCACGCAGTCGCCCTCGAAGCTCAGAAGTCCCTGTCCCCGGACGGGGGAAATGGTCGCCCGCCGGTTTTCAGGACAGCTTCTCCATTCACCGGTGACCAGCTTGGAATAGTCTTTGCCGCCGTAGAGTATCCAGTCCCCCTCCTTCGTGATGCCCACGGGGAACAGATTATACTTGCTTTCGTCAATGTGATTCAGCACAGACTCCGCCGAGCGCAGGGAAACCTCATGCTCCGGGCTCATCCCGCCGAAGAGAATACAAACACTGAGTTTTTTCACGTCATCGCCTCATTCTACCTGATACTAGTTTTTGATAAAATGGTTATAAACCATTTTATCAGGCCGCTGTTTCAGCGGTCTGCGGCGTAGCCGCTAAAAACGAAAGTCCATACATTTCTCGCCGCCGTCGGCGGACTGCGAAATATTCGCAGGATAAAATGGTGTTAACCATTTTATCGAGAAATAGTATGAATATCCGCTGCTTTTTCGCCAGAAAAGCAGATGCAGCTGCGCAATGCTGCTATAAATATATTTTTTACAATTTTCATCTGGAAATCCGAAACTTTGGTGCTATAATAGAGAGAATATAAGAGCGGCGCGGCGGCTGATACCCCGCGCTTTCCCGTGAGTGTGCTCCACGCGCTTTTTGAAAGGAGGGTATGTATGCAGATCAATCTGACACCGAAAGAATTCCGCCGGCTGCTGGATCTGGTGTACATCGGAAACTGGGTGCTGAACTCCACCCGGGGCGAAGACCGCTTCGCCGACTATGACAATCTGGAGAGCAAACTGTTTGCCCTGTCCCCCGCTCTGTCCGAGCATTGGAACGGAACCGTCGTTCCCTCCCGCGCCTATCAGGAGGGCGGGATTCACGAGGCCATCGCCTGCTATGAGGACAACGTTTTTTACGAAATACTGGCGGAGGAACTTTCCCGCCGGGACATGGACTATCCGGAGATCACCGACGACAATTACGATGAGATCGTCACACGGATGGATCGGTACATGTCGGAATTTGAGCTGTCCGGCGTTGACCATCTGGTTCTGGATGAAGAAAACGCCTAAACCTCTGACGTGCCGGTTTCCCGGCACGTTTTTTTATTACTCACCGCTGATCAGCGCTTCACCGGCACGGAAAATGTCGCCCGCGCCCATGGTGACCACAATGTCCCCCTCCCGGACGTTCTCCCGCAGATAGGCGGTGACGTCGGGCAGGGTCTCGCAGTATACCGCGCCGGGAATCTGCTCCGCCAGCTGAGCGGAGGAAATGCCAATGGTGTTCCGTTCCCGGGCGGCGTAGATCTCCGCCAGAACCACCACGTCGGATTTTTTCAGTTCCCGGACGAAGTCGTCAAACAGCGCCTTTGTGCGGGAATAGGTGTGGGGCTGGAAGGCCAGCACCACCCGCTTGTAGCCCATGGAGCGCACGGCTTCCAGGGTCGCCCGCAACTCGTCGGGATGGTGGGCGTAGTCGTCATAAACATCCGCGCCGTTGAACTTGCCCTTGAACTCCATGCGCCGTCCCGCGCCGTGGAAGGACTGGATGCCCTTGGAGACCGTCTCTCCGGGAATGCCCATCATCCACGCGGCAGCCGACGCCGCCAGAGCGTTCATGGCATTGTGCCTGCCCAGAACGCCCATGTCCAGATGGCAGTAGTATTTCCCGTCGCAGATCACGTCAAAGTGCCGCCAGTCGGGGTGCATATTGGCCGCGTGAATGCGGTTTCCTTCCCCAAGGCCGAAGGAAACATAGTCGATGCCCTCCATGGCCTGCACCGTATGGGGGTCGTCGCCATTGGCGACCACGCCGAAGGTGGCCAGAGACGCAAACTTGTGGAAGGATTTCTGGATGTCCGCCAGATCTTTGAAATAATCCAGATGATCCGCCTCCACGTTCAGCACGATCGCCAGCGTGGGGAAGAAATTCAGGAAAGAATCACAGTATTCGCAGCTTTCCAGCACGATGGTGTCCCCGTGGCCGACCCGGTGTCCCGCGTGCAGCAGGGGCAGGTAGCCGCCGATCATGACCGTGGGATCCATATCCGCTTCCATGAGGATATGGGTCACCATGGACGTGGTGGTGGTCTTTCCGTGTGTGCCGGAGACGCAGATGGCGTTATGGTAGGACTTCATGATCTCGCCCCATGCCTGCGCCCGCTCAAACACGGGGATGCCTGCGGCACGGGCGGCAGCGATCTCCGGGTTGTCATTGTGGGCGGCGGCAGTGCGGATGATGCAGTCCGCGCCCTCAATATTCTCCGCCCGGTGTCCGATGGCGACGGGAATGCCCTGTTCGATCAGCTCATCCGTGGACACGGATGCGTTCATATCCGAACCAGTGACCTCCATGCCCATGCCCTTCAGCACCAGACCCAGCGGCCGCATGGATACGCCGCCGATCCCCACAAGATGCACATGATGGCCGGGCGTCAGATATTCCGTGATTTTCTTACTATTCAGCATGTATGTCAGTTCCCCCACAGGTGATCCTGCCCCGGCCGGACCCGGGGAATCTCTGATTCCCTTACGCCGGAGCACAGAACGAAATTTTTCCGCAACTTTTAGCATTATACAACATTGCCTTGAATTTTACAACCACAAAAAGCGGGCGAAGGGAAGTTTTTCGTCATAATCTTCCTTATTTTCCGAAAAATCCCCTCATTACACCCGCCGTATCACGCCGCAGGCGATTTTTTTGCCCGCGTTTCCCGCCGGTTGGGTGTGAAAATCGTCCGCGCTTCTGTGAATGACCACCGTCCGCCCAACCACCTCGCAGGGCATGAATCTGCCCGTCTCCACCGCGAGAAACGCCCGCCCCCCCCATGCTGAGCAGCGGCGGCAGGTCTCCCGCGTGACGGGGATGCTCCCGGGCGTCCGGGTTATAATGTCCTCCGGTATCCGAAAAGTCCGTACCGCCGCAACCGCTGCCCTCGTGGATGTGAACGGCGAAAAAGCCGGTGTCGTTTTCCGGAAGCCCACTGACCTCCGCCGTCACCAGCGTGCCGCCGGGTATGGCGTAAAACCGCACCGTCCCCTTGAGCCTCGGCGCACCCATGCCGCCCCGGACGCAGGCGATCGCCTGCGGATTTGCGGATGGAATTCTCATAATCTAAGCACCTCCTGACCATTCTATGCACAGCGCTTCTTTCCTGTCCCCAAATTGTCGAAAATTGGCGAAAGGAAGTGAATTGAAAATTGAGTGCAGCTGTGATATTCTATATCCATCGGAAGGTGGGAGACATATGGACGCAATGAAGCTGTTGATTGCGGATGGAAACGAGGAATTCCGGCGGGCGCTTGCCGCCGAACTGGAAGGGGCATACCATGTCCGGTGCTGCGGCGACGGGAAAGAGGCACTGTCGCTTCTGCGTTCCTTTGTCCCTGACGTTCTGGTGCTTGATCTGATGCTTCCCGAGCTGGACGGCATCAGTCTGCTGCAATCCGCCGCCAGTGCCGGACTGTGTCCCATGGTGCTGGTGACCTCCCGCTTTTATAACGATTATATTCTGGGCGCCCTTGGCGAGCTGAGCGTGGGCTACATGATGCGAAAGCCCTGCGATATCCCCGCTACCGCGGCCAGAATCGGCGACCTGAGCCGCCATATCCGCGCCCCGCTGGTAACGCCGCCCAACCCTCAGACGCAGGTGACCAATCTGCTGCTTTCCCTGAACATTCCTTCCAAACTCCGGGGCTACGCATACCTCCGGGAAGCCATTCCGAGGATGATGAAGGACCCCGACCAGCCCATTACAAAGGTGCTGTATCCGGCGGTGGGCGCGGTCTTCGGCTGCAAGGGCACCCACGTGGAGCGCTCCATCCGAAGCGCCATCGATACCGCATGGAAGCAGCGGGACGACCGTGTCTGGCAGCGGTATTTCCGCGTCGGCTCCGACGGTGTCATTCCCCGCCCGTCCAACGCCGCCTTCATTTCCCGTCTGGCAGACGCTCTGCGGCTGAATCAGGACGCCGGAAACAATGAGGGAACCTCTGATTAAATCGGCAAGAGCTGTGAGCGAGAGATTTTTCGGCCAATCGAGGTATCGAAAACGGAGGAATACTGTATGTATTTCCCGTTTCCGGTACCGAAGAGTGGGCGAAAAAGATCCGCTCACGGCCGCAGACGATTTATTCAGAGGCTCCTGAGGAATGAATCGGAAAAATGGACATACCCTAATGATACCAACTGACTTGGAGGCGCTGTCATGAAAAAGCAAACCTCTCCCCCTAACCGCCGCGGCAGGCTCGTACTGCTGTGCTTCGTGCTGGGGCTGATCCTGATCGTGATGCTTGTGGGAACGGTCTACTTACAGCACCTGCTGGGGCGCATCCACTATGTGGATTCCGGCACCGCCCCGACCCTTTCCCCGGAGGAGCTGGACGCCTATCTCGCCACCCAGCCGGAGGAGATCAGCACCGCCCCCACCATGGACCCCGAGGACGTCACCTTCCCGGACTACGACGCCGACATCGGCAGGGACAGCGACATCATCAACATTCTGCTCATCGGTCAGGACCGCCGGGAGGACGAGACCCGGGCGCGTTCGGATTCCATGATCCTGTGTACCTTCCACAAATCCGAAAAGAAACTGACCATGACTTCCTTCCTCCGGGATACCTATGTCAAAATCCCCGGCTACGGCCAGAACCGGATCAATGTGGCCTACGCCGCCGGCGGAATGCCCCTTCTGAATAAGACTTTGGAAAACAATTTCGGCGTCCACATCGACGGCAACGTGGAGGTGGACTTCTACCAGTTTGCCGACATCGTCGATCTCCTGGGAGGCGTGGAGGTAGACCTGCGCAACGACGAAGCCCAATGGGTCAACCGGGAGACCGGCAGCGGCCTTTCCGAGGGAACAAATCTCCTGAACGGTCAGCAGGCACTGGCCTACGCCCGCATCCGCAAACTGGATGCCGACGGGGATTTCAGCCGGACGAACCGCCAGCGCAAAGTCATCACCGCGCTGCTGGATGCCTACCGGGACACCAGTCTTTCCTCCGCCCTGTCCCTTCTGGAGCAGGTTCTCCCCCTGATCACCACGGACATGACAGACAGGGAGATCCTCGGCTACGCCGTCAGCCTCTTTCCTCTGATGACCGGCGGAGAGGTCGTCAGTCAGCACATCCCCGCCGCCGGAACCTATGCCAGCCGCAATATCGACGGCATGGCAGTGCTGGTGGCCGATCTGGAAGCCAACCGGCAGGTTCTGAAAGGCACTCTGGGCGGATGACCCGCACTATGTCCCGTTTCATAAATGGAAATATTTTCCTGTAATTTTCCCCCTGAATGTTTCATGTTCTGGATTTTTGTTTCATGATGCCAAAAAATATTTGTAAAATTTTTTGTAAACACGCATTATCCGAATTGACAAGTTCCGCAATTCAAGGTATAATGGGCGACAACCGAGAAATAATAAGAAGGTGCGAACATGGAACTCACGAGAAGCGAAATGGAAATCATGGATGTCCTCTGGGAAACCGGAAAGCCCCTGTCCCGTGCGGATTTGTTGGAGCATACCGAGGAAAAGACCTGGAAGGACAGTTCCGTACACATACTGCTCAACAGTCTGCTGCAGAAGGAGGCCATTCGGGAGGCCGGCCTTGTGAAGCGCGGCAAAACCTTTGGCCGCGTATTCGCACCGACCATGACCCGGGAGGAATACTTTGCCAACACCATTTTCAGCCATCGCCACAAACCGGAACCGGTAGGTCTGTTCAAGGCGTTGCTGAAGCGGGAGGAAGTCACTCAGGCAGATTTACAGCAACTTCTGGAGCTTGTGCAGAAAGAAATACGGTAAATGATCGACGGAGCCGTTTATACGGCTCCGCTTTTCTTTTATGCAGGCATTCCGCAGCCCGATTTTCTGTACGGTTCGGGTACACGTTTTGCTTCCGACCTCCATAGAATATCAGTATCACACACAACTGCCCGTCCTTTGCCGTTCCCTTTTCGTAGAAAATTGCACAAAAATAATTGAATATTGCACCAATTTTGCCAAATCTGATTGACAACGCCCGGCACGGGGTGTATAGTAGGGGCGTTATCACGACTTAGCCTCAAGGAAACTCTGATTAAATCGGTGAGGGCTGGCGGCTGAAGATTTTGACTCAGCCGAAAGCGATTTATTCAGAGGTTCCTCAGGTCAAATGGAGGAAATATCCATGTTAAAAACCGCTGAATTATACGACATGTCCCACACGCTGGCAGGCGCTTATCTCTCCGGATTTGAGTACCCATGGCAGGCGCTGAAGGGCATCAAAGAGCTGATCTTAGCCCTCGGCCCCACACTGGGCGAGGACTATACGGAAGTGTCCCCCACCGTCTGGGTACATAAGACCGCCGCAGTCGCCCCCACCGCCTTTCTGGGCGCGCCCTGCATCATCGGCGCGGGCACCGAAGTGCGCCACTGCGCCTTCATCCGCGGCTCCGCTCTGGTGGGCGAAAACTGCGTGGTGGGCAATTCCGTGGAGCTGAAAAACGCAATTCTTTTTGACAACGTGCAGGTTCCCCACTTTAATTACGTGGGCGACAGCATTCTGGGCTACAAGTCCCACATGGGCGCTGGCAGCGTCACCTCCAACGTCAAGTCCGACAAGACGCTGGTCGTGGTGAAAAACGGCGAAGAGCAGGTTCCCACGGGGCTGAAAAAGTTCGGCGCCATGCTGGGCGACTTCGTGGAGGTCGGCTGCAACAGCGTCCTGAATCCCGGCACCGTCATCGGCCCCCACTCCAACGTCTACCCCACCTCCTGCGTCCGGGGCATGGTTCCCGCCAACAGCATCTGGAAAACCGGCGGAATTATTGTCGCCAAAAAATAATGTTTTCGCTACATTTCCCGGCCATCAGAAAGTGAAAGGAGTCCATTTCCATGGGCAAATATTTTGGAACCGACGGCTTCCGGGGAGAAGCCAACTGCAACCTTACCGCTGACCACGCTTTCAAGGTCGGGCGTTTTCTCGGCTGGTACTACACCCAGCTGAAGCGCCGCTCCGGCTCTGATGGCTCCGCCAGAATCGTCATCGGCAAGGATACCCGCCGGTCGAGCTATATGTTCGAGTACAGCCTTGTTGGCGGTCTGGTAGCCTCCGGCGCAGACGCCTATCTGCTGCACGTCACCACCACCCCCAGCGTGGCCTTCGTCGTCCGCACTGAGGGCTTCGACTGCGGCATTATGATCTCCGCCAGCCACAACCCCTACTACGACAACGGCATCAAGCTCATCAACAACTTCGGTGAGAAAATGGATGAAAGCGTCATCAGTCTGGTGGAAGCGTATCTGGACGGCAATCTGGAGGCTTTTGGCCGGAAATGGGAGGAACTGCCCCTTGCCAAGCGCGACCAGATCGGCCGCACCGTTGACCATGTTGCCGGACGAAACCGCTACATCGGCTATCTCATCAGTCTGGGCATGTACTCCTTCAAGGGCGTGAAGGTTGGCTTGGACTGTGCCAACGGTTCCTCCTGGAACATTGCAAAATGCGTTTTTGACGCGCTGGGCGCCAAGACCTACGTCATCAATGCCGCCCCCGACGGCTACAACATCAACCAGAACGCGGGTTCGACCCACATTGAGGTTCTGCAGCGCTACGTGGTAGAGAACGGGCTGGACGTGGGCTTTGCCTACGACGGCGACGCCGACCGCTGCCTGTGCGTGGACGAAAAGGGCAATATCGTCACCGGCGACCACATCCTGTACATCTACGGCAAGTACATGAAGGAGCGGGGCAAGCTCCTGGGCAACACCGTCGTCACCACCATCATGTCCAACTTCGGCCTGTACAAGGCCTTTGACGAGCTGGGCATCGGCTACGCCAAGACCAAGGTGGGCGACAAATACGTCTACGAATACATGATGGCCAACGGCTGCCGTCTGGGCGGCGAGCAGAGCGGCCACATCATCTTCTCCAAGTATGCCTCCACCGGTGACGGCATCCTCACCAGCCTGAAGATCATGGAGACGATGATGGCGAAGAAGAAGACCCTGAGCCAGCTCTGCGAAGGCTTCACCTTCTATCCTCAGGTGCTGAAAAACGTCCGGGTGGCCGACAAGGCCGCGGCGCAAGCTGACCCCGACGTGCAGAAGGCCGTCGCGGAGGTCACCGCCAAGCTGGGCGACACCGGGCGCATTCTGGTGCGGGAATCCGGCACCGAGCCGGTCATCCGGGTCATGGTGGAAGCCGAGAGCAAGGACGTCTGCGAGCAGTACGTGGATTCCGTGATCGAGGTCATCCGTGCCAAGGGTCACTGCGTGTAATAATGATTTTGCCCCCAAACCGCATGGTTTGGGGGCATTTCCGTTAAAATTCCCCGGCTGTGCCGGGGAATTTTTGCTGTCCTTATGGAATTGCCGAGTAGGTGCCGTCTGTTACGGCGTACCCTTCTCCCGGCTTTGGCTGCCACTGGTAGCGGTTCTTCCCTTCCTCCGGGAAGAGACTGGCCATGATCGCGGCAATGACGCCGCCGTGGGTCACGATCACCGTGTTTTCTTTCCGGCTTTCCAGTGCCTTGTACGCTGCCAGAACGCGCCTCGTCATCTGTTCGCCGCTTTCGCCGCCGGGGGGCGGGTTGATCTCCGGGTCGCGGGAGAGCCATGCCTGATAGGCCGATTCGTCCTTCAGCATCTCATAGCTTTTCATCTCAAACGCGCCGAAGTCGATTTCCCGGAAGTCGCGCACGACCTCATAGGGGACATCGCCGAACAGAATCGCCAGCGTTTCATTGCACCGCCGCATTCCGCTGGTGATAAAGCGTGCCGCGCCCACGTCAATAGGAGGGCGATTCGCCAGCGCTTCCCTTCCCGCTCTGGATAATGGCAGGTCGGTGCTGCCGCAGTAGAGGTGCTGCTCATTGGCAAGGGTGCGGCCATGGCGAATGAGAAAAATGGTCATTTCAGCCGTTCCTCCAATCCGCAGAACAAGCGGCTGACCCGGGCTGCTTCTCCGGACAGATACCGGCACAGAAGCCCGTTCATCTGCCGCCACGCCCGCATTTCCGCCCCCATGGGCACCACGCCCGCGGAGATATCCTCACAAATAAGAATGCTGTCTTGCCACTGCTCCCGGTGGGACTGGAAAAACGCCACGGCGTCCACCCCCGACTGCACACACCAAAGGGTAAATTCCTCGATACGGTCAATGCACCGTCTGGAAAAGTCGATTTCTCTGCCGGTACAGGTAAAAACGTCGCTTTCACTCAGGCCAAAGGCGGACTTCGCAAAATCCAGCTTTCCCTGATAAGCGCCGCCGATGATCAAAACCATAATACCCTCCTACAAAAGCGCGTAGACCGCCACGGCGCACAGTTCGCCGATGGTCAGCGCGTACCCTGCAATGTCGCCGTTCATGCCGTCCAGAGACTTGTACCCCCGGCGCAGCGCCAGAGCATACCCGGCAAGGCACCCGACCGGCGCAAAACCGTACTTTCCGCAAATGAAAAATCCCGCCGCCAGATACGTGGCCAGCATTCCCGTCAGAATCCACAGCTGCGCTTTGGGCTTTTCCTGCCCGGCGTACTGGCTGGAGGACATGGAGCGAAGCCCCGTCACCGCCAGCGCCGAGCAACACCGGCTGACCGCCGGGATAAACAGCAGAATCCGGAAATCCGCCCCTTCGGAGGCGGCAGAAAAGAACGCAAACTGGCTGAGCATCAGCAGGCACAGGCCGATCACGGCGAAAGAGCCGACGTGGGAGTCCTTCAGGATCGCCCGGCGCTTTTCCAGATCCCGCCATGATTTCACCGCGTCGGTGACGTCCATGAATCCGTCCAGATGGATGAACCCCGTCAAAAGGAAGGGGCACGCGCACAGCGCCAGTCCCCCGACCAGTGCCGGGAGCTTCAAAAAGCGGACGGCCCAGGCAAGCGCCGCCCAGACAAGCCCGATTTCCAGCCCAACCACGGGCAGAAACAGGAGCATTTTTCCCCTCGCCTTCTCGTCCCAGAGCCGTCCGGGAAAGGGAATCGCACAGAACATGGACTGGCACATGGCAAAGGCGCAAAGATAGGTTTTCACAGCGGCAATGCCCCCTTGTAAAGCTTCGGATTCCCCGCCGCCACCTCGGCGACGACGTCGCAGGCCGCCGCCA
>HF988111.1:57195-58793 GCA_000434635.1 Firmicutes bacterium CAG:110
CGACGTCGCAGGCCGCCGCCAGACGGCGGTCAATGGCGGCCAAACACTTACGGTAAAGCTCCGTGGTCTCGTCGTACCGCTGGGCGTCGGAGTAAATAAAATCGCTGACGACCACCGCGTTTTTCACGGTTTTCGCAAAGGCGATCAACTCGTCGGCGCACCGGTTCGCCCCGTCCAAATCCAGCTGCCAGTTCTTTTCCGCGGGAAACATGGCGTTTTGCAGCAGCGCCGTGGCGCTGTCCACCAGAAACGTGCCGTCCCTGCCCGCAGTATCCAGACAGGACAGCATATTTTTGCTGCACTCAATGGTCTCGAAGCCCAGCCCGTCCCGGTCGGCAATGTGCCGCCGGATGCGCGCCAGATCTTCCTCGTCCGTGGGGATCATCGTCGCCACGTAGTAGCGCTTTCCCGCCCCGGACAGCTTCACCGCAAGTTCCTGCGCCAGCGTGGATTTTCCGTTTTTCGCGCCGCCGGAAAGGAAAATCGTCATGCTTTCCCCTCCACGGTAAACTGGTCGCCCTGACGTATCTCGTCCAGATACCCGTCGTCTATCCCCGCCTGACCGAAGGTCGCCATGTCGTTCATAACGGCGCAGGCGGCGGAAAGCACCTGAAAGGCCAGCGGGCACCCGCTGCCCTCCCCCAGACGCATTCCCAGCAGGAACAGCGGCTCCAAGTTCATAGACTCCATGGCAAGGCGGTAGCCGATCTCAAAGGACGCATGGCTGGGGACGAGATAATCCCGCGCCCGGGGACACAGCCGCACCGCGCACAGCGCCGCCACGGCGGAAATAAACCCGTCAATGACCACCGGACGGCGGGTCGCCGCCGCCCCCAGAAACGCGCCGCACATGGCGGCAAGGTCAAAGCCGCCCACCTTGGCAAGCACGTCCACCGGGTCGTCCCTGTCGGGACGGTTCACTTCGATTGCCTGACGGATGATTGCTTTCTTCCGCAGGAAACTCTCGTCGGTCACGCCGCCGCCCCTGCCGGTGACGGTCTCCACCTCCGCCGAAAGCAGCACCGCCAGAACGGCCGAGGACGTAGTGGTGTTGCCGATGCCCATTTCCCCCACGCCGAGGGCATCGGCGTCGGTCTCGGCGGCGAGCTTGGCACCGGTGAGGATGGCCGTGACCGCCTGCTGCCGGGTCATGGCGGGGCCGCTCGCAATATTCTGCGTGCCGTAGGCAATTTTCCGGTTCAGCACCGCTTTCTCTTTGATATCGGCATTGACGCCCACATCGCAGACGGTGATGCCGCTGCCGAAATGTTTCGCAAGAACGCTTGCGCCGGTTTTTCCACGGGTCAGATTCACCGTCTGCATCAGCGTCACGGACTGGGGTGCGCTGGACACGCCCTCCGCCACCACGCCGTTGTCGGCGGCAAATACCAGAAGGTGGGTCTTCTCCATCTTATTATGCACCCGCCCGGTGATGCCCGCCAGCTGGACGGACAGGTCTTCCAGCCGCCCCAGACTTCCGGGGGGCTTTGCAAGCTGCGCCTGACGCTCCCGCGCCTTTTCCATAGCGGCGTCATCCAAAGGGGAAACGGCGGAAAGCAGTTTGTTCAGTTTTTCTTCCATGTTCACCCCTCCAAAAT
>HF988111.1:58832-62072 GCA_000434635.1 Firmicutes bacterium CAG:110
CCAGCATCCAGCTGACCGCCGGTGCCGCCTGAAGCACTTCCAGCGTAAAAGTCGCCTCCGGGCAGAGCGTCTGCGCCTGCCGGAGCAGCGCGGCCATGGAGATCGTTCCCTCTCCCAGGGCGCAATGGGTATCCTGAGAGCCGTCATTGTTGTGGATATGGAAATGGGAGAGAAATTCCGCGCAGGCGCTCACCCATTCCTCCACGGGAACCGGGGAGTAAGCGTTCACATGCCCCACGTCCAGACACATCCGCAGCCGGGGGTTGTCCACCTCCCGGAAAATCTCGGTCATCATCTCCGGCTGCTCCTCCAGCACGTTTTCCAGCACGATGTCCACGCCGGGGTCTTCCTTCAAAAAATCCTTCCAGAAAACAATGGACTGCTCCGTATACCAGCAGGGGTAGTACAATCTTTCGTTGAAGCCCCCATGAATGATGATCTTCCGGGCATCATACCGCCGCGCAAGCGCGATCGCCTGCCGGTAGCGGAGCGCCGCCAGCTCCCGTGCTTTCGGGTCAACGGCACAGGGGAAAAGCTCGCTGAAGGGCGCGTGCAGCAGTCTCCTGCCCACGCCTGTTAGTTCCTCGGTCACGGCGGCGTGGGTCGTCTCGAACTGCTCATCCATGTTCCACGCGGTGCAGTATTCCGCGATTTCCAGCCCAAGGCCGTGCCGCCGGGCTTCCTCCGCGGCGTCCGGGGCAATGGTGGAAAGAAACAGCTGGTTTTTTTTCATGCTTCCTTCCTCCCCTCATCATCCAGAATTCCGTATTTTGTTTTGATCCGGTCAAGCTTTTCCAGCAGGGGCTTCCCCAGAACCAGAAGTACGATTGCCGTGGCGACGGCCTGTCTCAGATTCACCGGGAACCCGGAAATATAGAACGCCATCGCCCCCTTGAGGGAGATTCTGGACATCACCAGAAATACCGAACAGGTATCCAGCAGCGGCCCGACGAAAAACGCCACCGCCAGAAATCCGAAAATCCCCATGATCACCGGCTTCCGGGGAAGTCTGCCCTCGGCAAACACAAAGCCCGCCAGCATCCCGCCCGCGCCGTAGGCCATCATCTGCCACGGCGTGTAGGGCCCTTGGCTGTAGAAGAAATTGCTTGCCAGTGCGCTGATTGCCCCCACCAGAAAGCCCGATTCCGGGCCAAAGGCAATCCCCGCGATCATGATAATGCCGAAAATTGCCTTGAAGCTGGGGATGGGAATGGCGACCCGCCCGGCTACCGCCAGCGCGCACATCACTGCCAGCACCACCAGCTCCCGCGCCTGAGGTCTGCGCCCCTCAAAGGCCAGAAAGAAGGGGATCAGCAGCTCCACGATCACCAGCGTGCTGGTGACATAAAACGCCCGTCCGGAAAGTCTGCTGCCCACGATCAGCGTCAGGGGAATCAGCACGAAAAAAACGGTCAACGTGGCAATATGGGACTTTTTCATGCCTTTGTCTCCCGGTTTTGTTTGTAAAGATCCACTACATCCTCCGCCGTCACCGCGTTCCGGAACACATGGCGGCTCATACGGTTTGCGGCAGTGGTGTAGAAGCTGTTCGCGCCGAAGAACCGGCGGGGCGTATCCGTGGTCAGGACCTGCCCGTCAAAGAACATGCTCACCTGATCGGCGTACCGGGCGCAGAATTCCACGTCGTGGGACACCATGACGATGGTGATGCCCTTCTTTTTCAGCTCCGTCAGGATGGACGCAAAGGTCTCCTTGAAGAAGCTGTCGATGCCCTTGGTCGGCTCGTCCAGCAGGAGCAGCTGCGGCCGGGTCAGCAGCACCTTCGCCAGTGCCGCCCGCTGCTGCTCACCGCCGGACAGATCGTAGGGATGGCTTTTCAGCAGGGACGTGATCTGACAGATTTCCGCCGTTTCCCGGATATCCTGCTCGTTTTGCGTCATTTCCTGCAAATCTTCCAGCACCGTTTTCTTGACGAACAGGCTCTTGGGGTCCTGAGGAAGCATGGCGAGGCAGCCCCGGAACAGCTCCTGCTGCTTGTATTTTTCCACCGGCTTTCCCAGCACCTTCACCTTGCCCCGATAGGGTCTGCAAATGCCGCAGACAGCTTTCAGTGTTGTGGATTTTCCCGCGCCGTTGCCGCCCACGATGGCGTGAAGGCTTCCCTTCGCCACCTCGACGCTGGCTCCCCGGAGAACGTCCGGGCTGTTCTTTTCATAGCGGAACCACAGTTCTTTCAGGGAAAGGGCGATTTCGCCGTCTTCTTCGGTCTGGGGCTGCGCCGGAAGCTCGGTGATTTCCGGCGGGTTCGGGAAAATATCGCTGAGCCAGTTTCTGCCCTCCCGCACGGTCAGGGGGCACTCCCCCGCCCCGCCGCTGCCGTAAAACACCCGCACCGGCGTGGGCATGGCGGTAAACATATCGTTCTTTTCCTCCCAGAGCCGCTTACCGATGTTCCGTGGGGTGTCGTTGGCGATCACTTTTCCGCCGTCCATCACGATGGCGCGGTCAGCGTAGGGGAAAATATCCTCCACCCGATGCTCCGTAATGAGGATGGTCGTTCCCAATTCTGCGTTGATCTTCCGCAGGGTGTTCAGAAAATCGGAAGCCGCAATGGGGTCAAGCTGGCTGGTGGGTTCGTCCAGAATCAGAATCTCCGGCTGCATGGCCATGATGGATGCCAGATTGAGCAGCTGCTTCTGTCCGCCGGACAGGTTGGCAACGTCTCTGTGGAACCAGTCCTGAATGCCGAAATAGCAGGCCATTTCCGCCACCCGGGCGCGCATGGTCTTCTGGTCGCAGCCCAGGCTTTCCAGCCCGAAGGCCAGCTCATGCCAGACCTTGTCCGTCACGATCTGATCGTCCGGATTCTGCATGACGAAGCCCACCTTCGCGGCCTGATCCCGCTGACTCATATCTTTCAGCGAAACGCCGTTGATGCGGATGTCCCCGCTTCGCTTTCCGTGGGGCGCAAGCACCGTTTTCAGGTGCCGCAGCAGCGTTGTTTTGCCGCTGCCGCTTTTGCCGCAGAGTACCACATACTCCCCCCGCCGGATGGTCAGGCTGACGTCGGACAGGGATGGCCTGCCGGCGGAAGGGTAGGAAAAGGTCAGATTCTCGATCTCGATATGTGCCATTGAACGGCCTCCTTCATGTGTAGTGCAGAGGGGATAAAAAGGTAAGCGCAGTAGGCAATAAAGCCCGGCGCGTAAATGCCGGTGACGGGCTGAATGGCAAGCTTCGGCGTAAACTCCGCCGCAGCGCCGCCCATGGCGGCCGCCA
>HF988111.1:62091-84299 GCA_000434635.1 Firmicutes bacterium CAG:110
CCGCCACTGCGGCCACACCCGCAAGGGTGAGCATCACTGCAAGAAGCGTCCAGTCCAGCGCCTTCATCCGGTAGATCTGAAAGCTTGTGCGTTTGGCTGTGCCGTAGCCCCGTGCGCGCATGGAGTCCCCGGTCACGATGCTGCCCTCCAGCGCCCAGTCCGTCAGGGCGGACAATGTTCGCATTCCGCTGGTAAGTTTTTCTTTCATGGTGCTGTTCTCCCCCGCGCCGAGGCCAACGGACTTTCTCGCACCCATGATCTGCCCCGCCTTGCGGATAAAGCTGGGGATCATCCGCAGCACCATCACCAGCAGCAATGAAATTGCCGGGATCAGATTCCCGAACAGGCTTGTGAACTTGTCGCTGGTCATGACCGCGTTGTAGCAGCCGAACCAGAGCATCATCACCAGAAACACCCCGGCAATGGCCGCGCCGTAGAGCAGCGCCTCCACCGTGTAGGGTCTTCCGAACACATGAAACAGCACCCGCTCGCCGTAGGTATTGAACAGCGGGTTCACCACCGTCAGCGCGAGAAACATGGGCAGCAGCATGGCAATTCGCTTCCAGCCCGCCCTGCCGCTGAGCAGCAGATAATAAACCGCCGCGCCAATCGCCCCCGCGATCAGGTACGCCGGGTGCTGGATCAGCACGCCAAAGCCGATGGCTCCCACAAAAAATAAGAAATTCACCGCCGGGTGGCAGTTGGAAAAAGCGTCCGCAGTCATAGCATCCCCCAAAAAGAAAAAGTCCCCAAATGGGGACTTCACAAAAACCTCCGGCAGGCATCCCCAAGAGCCTTCCGGGAAAAAACGTCAGGTCACCGTGTTCCGGCTCTGGACGCCATTTGCCGAAAGTCTTCTCAGGATGTTCCCAATGACTTTCCGCGGCTCAACTGTCCATCTACGGCGGCTTGGTACCGCTGGGATTGCCCCATTCCAATGTGCGACCCGACTTTGTGTTTTTATTCTATGCAGCATATTCTATCATAATCTCCGAAAAACTGCAATGTCTTTCCGCCGCGCATCGTGATTTTTTCCGGTTGAAAAAAATGGGAATCTATGCTACAATATCTGCGCTGTTTGTGAATACCAAATAGCGAACCCCTTCACGCAGCCGTTTCAAGGCAGGCGGGAAAGGAATAACATGATAGGAGAATTGTTATGAACAAATTCAGCATGAAAAAGCTGCTGTCCATCCTTCTGTGCATCGCGCTGATTGCGGCATTGGCGCTTTCCACCGTTGGATGCAGCAAGAATGACAAAACTGAGCCTGTGGCCTCCGCTGAAACTTCCGGCGGCACCGTTTCCATGGGCGAGGGCGAGACCAGCTTCCTCTTTAACGTGGTGGATCCCGAAGGCAAGGAGAGCCATTTTGAAATCCACACCGATGAGAAGACCGTTGGCGCGGCGCTGCTGTCCTTGGGTCTGATTGCGGGCGAGGACAGCGACTACGGCCTGTACGTCAAGACCGTCAACGGCGTCACCGTGGACTACGATCAGGACGGCAAGTACTGGGCATTCTATGTGGACGGCGAGTATGCCGCCACCGGCGTAGACTCCACCGACATCACCGCCGGCGCGACCTACACCTTCAAGGCAGAGTAATTTCCGGGCGCAAAGCAGCCGGTAAGATGGTTTTAACCGTCTTACCGGCTCTTTTCTGTTGCAATTCGGGAAAATCATCGTATAATGGTAGTGATATTTTACGGAACAGGAGAAAACGCAATGGAAAACGGCGCGGTGTATTTGAAAAAGGGCGAGGGGCGCAGCATGAAGGCGGGCGGCCCATGGGTATATGACAACGAGGTGGAGCGCATCGAGGGCGAGCCGCTGGACGGGGATGTTGTCTCCGTCCACGACTACAACGGTTTCTGTCTGGGCAAGGGCTTCCTGAACCGCCGCTCCAAGCTCCGGGTGCGGATGCTGACCCGGAACCGGAATCAGGAAATCGACGAGGCTTTTCTCAGAATGCGGGTGGAGAACGCCTGGGAATACCGGAAAAAGGTGGTGGACACCGGCAGCTGCCGGGTGATTTTCGGCGAGGCGGATTTCCTGCCCGGTCTGGTGGTGGACAAGTTCTCCGACGTGCTGGTGGTGCAGTCTCTGGCGCTGGGCATGGATCGGTATAAGTCCTTCATTCTGGAAACCCTGAAAGAATTGATGGCGAAGGACGGCATTTCCATTCGGGGAATTTACGAGCGCTCCGACGCAAAAGTGCGGGAGCAGGAGGGAATGCCCCGGGTCAAAGGCTTCCTGTCCGACCCCTTTGACACCAAGGTGGAGATCGTGGAAAACGGCGTCAGATATTTCGTAGACGTGGCCGAAGGACAGAAAACAGGCTTTTTCCTCGATCAGAAATACAACCGCAAGGCCATCTGGCCGCTGTGTCCCGGCGCGGAGGTGCTGGACTGCTTCACCCACACCGGCTCCTTTGCCCTGAACGCGGGTCTCGCCGGGGCAAGCCATGTATTGGGCGTGGACGCTTCCGAATTGGGCGTGGCGCAGGCCCGGGAAAACGCCGCCCTCAACGGTCTTTCCGACCGGGTGGAATTTCTCTGCGCGGACGTGTTTACGCTGCTGCCGGAGCTGGAAGCCAAGGGGCAGAAATTTGACCTTGTGATTCTCGATCCTCCGGCCTTCACCAAATCCCGCGCCTCCGTGAAAAAGGCGGTGACGGGCTACCGGGAGATCAACCTCCGGGCAATGAAGCTTATCCGGGACGGCGGCTTCCTCGCCACCTGCTCCTGTTCCCATTTTGTGGACTACGAACTGTTCACCCAGACCATCGGTCAGGCCGCCCGGAATGTCCACAAGCGGCTGCGGCAGGTGGAGTACCGCACCCAGGCGCCGGATCACCCCATTTTGTGGGACGCCGAGGATTCCTACTACCTGAAATTCTACATTTTTCAGGTCTGCGACGAGAAATAACAAACGGGAGCCATCACGTTTTCGTGTGATGGCTCCCGAACATTATACTTTCCGTCTTGCTCTATGGAACCGGTACTCCGTCCAGAATTCCAGTCCCATGGGCAGCAGACACAGCGCGGCGTAGCCGGCGGCGGTCACTGTGCTTACGTTTTCCAATGGCTTCCAGATGATTCTGGGATTGTAAAACATCGTCGTCGCCCCAAGGATCGCCCCCATGGCAGTCAGGGTGATGCCGGAAAACAGCGCGATCACGAACGCCCTGTCCCGGTTGTCGAAGCGGTAGATGGAAAATGCCGTCCGTCCCCGAAGCAGACTGCCCCGGGAACGCATGGCGTCGGATTCCAGCGCCAGTGCGGAGATCATCCACGTGATCAGCATGGAGAAAATCCGCAGGCAGTTGACAAGTCGTCGAAAAACATTTCCCTGATTGCTTCCCCGGCCGATGCCCTTCTGAGCCAGGTTGATTTTTCTTGCCTCCCGGCCGATTCTCGGAATAAAGCGCAGCAAAATTGTGAGAAACAGCGACAGCCGTGGGCTGACCCTGCCGAACAGGTACAGCACCTTGTCGCTGGACACCACCCGGAACAGGCAGCTCAGCCACATGCACACTGCCGCCGCCCGCAGTCCCGTCACCATGCCGTACACGAAGCTTTCCACCGTCAGGTTGTTGCCGATGAAGTTCTGTTTCAGCACCGTCACGCCGAAATGGTGATAGCTGCTGTAATACAGGGCGAAGCAAACCACCAGCGGCAGCAGGCACAGGTTGAAGATAACCGCCCGCTTTCCGTTCCGCTTCATGCTGAACGCGAAGGCGCACAGGCAGGATATGGCGAGAAACACCGGGTGCTGGAAGGCCACGCTTCCGTAAATGACGGCGGCAAAAAACAGGAAGTTCACCGCCGGATGGCAGCTTTCAAAGCCCATCTTCGTCCTCCATCATCCCGTACTGCACCTTCACCCGATCCAGCTTTTCCAGCAAAGGATTCCCGAAAATCACCATGGTCAGGAACGTGCACACGCCCTGACTGAGGTTCACCCAGAAGCCGGACACATAACGGGGCCACGCCGTCCGCACATTGATAACCGACAGCTCCAGAAAAACCGAACAGGTGTCCAGCAGCGGCCCCACCAGCAGCAGCGTTGTCAGGAAGCCAAACACGCCCATGACGACCGGCTTTCTCGGCAGTCTCCCCTTTGCGAACAGGAAGCCCGCCAGCAGTCCGCCAGCGCCGTAAGCAAACATCTGCCATGGAGTATAGGGTCCCTGACCATAGAAGAAGTTGCTGGCAAAGGCCGAAATCGCGCCCACAAGGAACCCGGTTTCGGGGCCAAAGGCAATACCCGACAGCATGATAATGGCGAAAATCGCCTTGAAATTGGGAATGGGAATAACCACCCGCGCGGCCACCGCCAGAGCGGACAGCACCGCGATGACCACCAGCTCCCGCGCCTGAGGCTTCCGGTTCTCGAAAGCCAGCAGAAACGGCACCAGCGTCTCAATCATGACCAGCGTGCTGGTGACATAGTAGGCGCGTCCGCTGAACCGCAGGCCGAAATAAATCGTTGCGGGGATCAGCAGCAGGAAGGTCAGCAGCATCACGATATGGGACTTTTTCATTTTGCGGTCCCCTCCGTCATCCATCCGCCGCCCACATCCTTACCGAAGCCTTTGCAGGTGTAGCACCAGACGATATCGTCTCCGTTTTCCACCTTGCAGGCCGAGCAGCCGTAATTGGGGAACCAGCCGTTCACCTTGTACATCCAGCCGGATTCTTTGCCGCAGTCGAATTCATACAGGTGGTTGATACCCTCGATGTAGCTGCTGTCGTAAATGGGCGTCCAGCTGTATTCCAGCTGGATATCCGCCGCCGTACAGACCTTTTGCAGCACGTCAAAGACGGTATCCCCCTCAGTGAAGGAAACCTGCGTTTTGGGCAGGATCACCGCGTCTTTGGGAACATAGGGCGCTTTTTCCTCGTCCAGCGACCCCAGATTATCAAGAACGGTGTCGCAGACGATGGTGACGGTGCAGACATTCCCCTCCTGCCCCGGGGTGATGAGAGAATTGTCCGGAATCGCCGTAATTTTGTACAGGCTTCCCAGATTGCTGTCTTCCCCGCCCCGCAGGTGAAGCGCCGTCAGAACGCCGGTCACGGCGATCACGGCGATCAGCAGAACCATCACGATATTCCCAAGCCGCTTTTTCTTCATCCGCTGTTTCCCCCGCGAAACTGTTTTTACGTCTCTGTCATTGTGTACAGGGTGGATTTTCCCTGCTCCGCCCGGCTCACGGCCACGAGGGCGTAGAAGCCCTGTTCCGTCGCCATCACGTCTTCTTCCCCGTCGAGAATGTGCCGGAACGCGCCATTCTCCGTCCGGAATTCCAACAGCCTGCTTACCAGCGTGTTCCCGCTCTTGACGAACCTGGAGTCGGTCAGGCTGATATCCAGCTCCGTCAGCGCCACGATCACCTGCGCGATGGACTCGCTGCTCTCCGAATCGTAGGCGACAAAGCCGCCGTTTTCTTCCTGCTGCTGAGACAGAACAGTCAGTCCCCGCTCCACCGCGTCCGCCACATCCTGCCGGTCGCGGTACTTGGCCAGCGCCTGCAGCGCCATGGCCGTGATGTCCGTCTCCGGGTCGCCCCCCGCGAACGACCATCCGCCGCCGGGAAGCTCCGCGTTCAGAATATAGTCCACATACCCGTCCCGCGTGGCCTGCGTGGTTCCGGCGGTGTTTTCCGGAATGTCATACGCCCCGCTGTCCAGCGCCAGCAGCGCGAAAATGGGGCCGTTGATTCCCTGAAATACCGTCTGATCAAAGTCCGCCAGAGGAACCAGCAGGTTGAATCCGCCAACATCCGTGGCATCCTTCCCCAGCGCCGTCCACGCCAGAATCACACGGGAATACTCCGTGTACTTTTTCGCGTGGAGCACGCCGCCGTGTTCCGCCGTGTAGGCAGCCACGTTTTCACCATAAACTTCAAAATATTCCTTCGGTACCGCAACGCCGGAACGCGCCAGCCCGAATACGGCCCACTCGCCCCCCACGGAGCCGTAGGTTGGCTGCGGGATCTGCTCCATCAGCCATTGGGCAGTCTGTGTCAGTTCCTCGTCCGTTACCGTACTTTGCCCCGCGGCCGTCCGGGTTTCCACAGCCGCAGTCGTTTCGGCAGTCTCCGTCTGCGGCTTGTCCGCGGCGCAACCGCAGACAGACAGCGCCAAGATAAGCGCCAGCAAAAGGGCGATCCATTTTTGATTCATAATCTATGCTCCTATTCTTTGGGAAGTCCTGTGTCCCCGACTGCGATCTGATCAGTGCTTCCCGTATCTTCCGTTTCCTTCGGGGCAGCCGCCGGGAACTCCTTCAGAGCTCCCGCGGCATACTGGAGAATCAGCACGGCGTCGCTGCTGTCAATGACGCCGTCACCGCTGACATCCGCCATCTTCAGGGAAAGCGCCCTGTCAATGCGCTTCGCTTCATAGTCCAGAATCATCTGGGCGTCGGCCTGATCGACCTTACCGTCGCCGTTGACGTCGCCGAGAAGTCCATCGCCCACGGTCAGATTCAGCGTGATGGCGGGCACCATCGTCTCAACACCGGAGGTCATCTCCGTTCCGTTTTCCTCATTATGGTACATGACATACGGGAAGGAAATGACAAACTCCCCGTCGCCGCCGTCCAGCGGGTCAGTCTTATACGTCACGTAGGCCGTAACGTCTCTCGTCTTTCCGTTGGCATAGACCGCAGTGACGACCATTCCGGCAGGGTCGAAGGTCTCCCCTTCCGCGTATGCCGTCTTTGTCGGCTGCTGGGTGATCTCAAGGCACTCGATGGCACTTCCGTAGGCCATCAGCCGCGCCGAGTCGTTCTTGAAGTAGACCGTGCCGTATTCGTCGGCGATGGGACTGCAAATGGCATACTGCGCCTGATCGCCGGTGGGGGTGAACAGCGCATAGGCCGTCGTGCGGCCTCCCTCGGTGGTGACGTAATCCGGGGTCGTCTGTCCGGCTCTGTCCCGCAGAACCCGCAGCTTGCCGGGGGTCATGTTGTCGAAGAAATAGACGTATACGCAGCCGCTTTCCTGCTCGTAGGCCGTCGTCAGCAGGCCGCTGGTCTGGGGATAGCCCTGCGTCTCCACGCGGTAGGCAATGCGCCTTGCAACCACGTCGATCACCGTGATGTTGTGGCCGGAGTACGGGGTAAACTGTCCCGCGCCGGAAACGCCCAGGTAGGCTCTGCCGCCATAGACCACAGGGGTCGATGTACTCATGGGAACGCCGCCCACGCCGTTTGCCAGATTCACGCTCCACTTATTCGTCAGCTTCCGGTCGCCGGTCACCTGAACGGAATAGAAGGTGCCGCCCTTGGAGGTGAAATAGTAGGCGTCCGTCCCGGCGTCGTAAACCACCGTACTGCGGATATCCGCGTTCAGGCCGTCCCAGCTGTCCATCAGCTCGCCCGTCGCGGGGTCCAGAAGCAGCAGCCGGGAAGTCTGGCTGGTGTAGCCGTTTCCGCCGTCGTCCGTTCCCACCAGCAGGAAATCGTCGGCCACGTAAGCGCCCGCCCAGTAGAAGCCGCCCTTGCTGGTATAGTACCAGGAGGCGCACTTGCTTTCTTTGGACTGCGCCGGGTCCTCATCGGTGATGGACAGGCAGACGAAGTTCGCGTTGCCGGTCTCGCTGTTCCAGAAGCCGGTGTAGAGATAGCCGTTTTTCACCTTCAGCGGGCAGTTGGGCTGTCCGCCCAGTTTATCCGTGTAGATCCAGAGAGATTCCAGTGTGGCCGCATTGAACGCCTGCACCGTGCCGCCGGACAGCGCCACGAAGACCATGCCGTCCGCGTAAACCGGCGGGGTGATGGAGAAGCTGGACTTGTGATCCATGTTTGCCTTTACCTTGACCTCGCCGCTTACGGTGTCCACGCGGTAGATCTTGTCGCCCGCGTAGGTGATGATATCGCCATCCACCAGAATCGGGCTGCCGACGGCATCCGAATCAAAGCCGACGCCCAGCTGGTTTGCCCAATACAAGGTGCCGTCCTGCGCCGCCGTTGGCAGCAATACGTCCGTGACGCCGTTATTGGTGGAAGAACCGCGGAAATCCGCCCACTGCGCCGGGATCGACGGGTCGATGGCGGGGTTGGCCGCCGCCGGATTCAGCGTCCAGACGATGGTCGCCGCGCCGCCGCCCTCCGTCTCGGTGACGGGGTAGGTTTTCGTACCGTTGGAGATCACCAGCGCACCGGCATCGTCCCGGGTCACGGTCAGGGTGCCGGACACGGCCTCGTAGCCGTATTTTGTCAGCGCGTAGCTGTAGCTGCTTCCCTCGCACAGCAGATAATTCCCCGCGTCGTCCGGCAGCTGCTGCACGCCGGTGAGAACGTCCCGCAGATGCAGCAGCGCATCCGCCGGTTCCGTCTCGAAGGTCACTTCCACCGGGGGAGATTTCAGAATGTTCAGGGTATAAGTTCCGGTGCCGTCCGGAGCCTTGTTATTTTCCACCGTGACCGTAACCGTCTGGGTGTTAATGGTGCCGTCCAGCGGGATGACCACGCCGCCTTCGGCGGTCACGTCCGTGCCGTCCACCCTGATGCGGTAGCCCACGTCCTCTTCGCCGTAGCAGGTGTTCTCCTCGTAGCGGGAAAGCCGCAGTTCCAGATTCTGCGCCGCCATGGAGACCGTCACGGAATAGGTCTTCACACCAGGCGTAAAGCCCTTGGTTCCGTCCTCTTTTTCCAGTGCAGCGGCAGCGCCGTCGCACTGGGCTGTCATGTCTTTCAGCGTCAGCGTGCGGTCAAAGCGCGTTACATAGTCCTGATAAAAAGTAACACCGTTCTCTTCCTTTGTCAAGCGGATGGTGACCGTGCCCGCAACGGGGTTCTCCTTCATCAGCAGGCGGTTCAGCCGGACGCCGGAAGATGCGCCGGAGGTCAGGTCAACGCTTCTTTCTTTCCCGTGGTACAGGCTGCTTGGGAAAACCTGATTATAAATTGCCTGAATGCTGACATTTTTCTCTCCGGTCGCCGCCCAGGCGTAGACCATATGCTCCGTGTCCTCATAGGAAACCCTGTAGCTGTGATTCTCCGGGGTGAAGGAAGCGTCGGTTTTCAGGGAATTTTTGGAGGCCGCAGCGGCTTTTTTCCCGTAGGCCAGACTTGTCAGCCAATCGCTCATGGAGCTGAAATCCACGGTGATGGTGCTGTCGGCCACTTCCTCAAGGGAAAAATCGTCCGTAATGTGGTAATACGTACCCCGGGTCGCAACATAGCGGTAGGTCTCTCCGGGAACCAGGGTGTACCGGTATCGATTCTGGGTCGCGGACTCCCGGTGGGTCACGTAGGGCATCACCACGCCGTTGCTGTTGACCACCTCAACGGTCACGGAACGCTCCGACAGGAAGGATAGGCTCTTACCCTTCCCCGGCTGAATGGTCAGGGTATAGGTACTGGAATAGCCGTTGGCGGAAACCGTCACCGGGATAACCGTCTCGCCGGAAACAGGCACCGTCACGCCGTTTGCCGCGTTCTGACCGTCCACCGTTACGGTATAGTCCTTCTCCAAGGGCTGCCCCGTGACGGTGACCGCCGTGACCGTGTCCAGAACCTTATAGGAATACGCCACGGTCTCCGGCGTGAAGGGGACGGAGGCCGCCTGATCTACGCCCTTCTGGTCTGTCACCCGGATGGAAACCAGGGTGGGGACTCGGGCGAAATTGACCTTGTAGTCCTGAGAATAGGTATAGCCGTCCTCGCCCTGGCTGGTGAGACGGTAAATGACGGTGCTGCCCGCCGCGCCCCGCGCCAGCACGCTGTAAGCACCGCTGGTCAGGGACGCAAACGCAAGCGCCTTTTCCATCCGCTCGCCGGTGCTTGCCAGGGTATAAATGGCGGTCAGAGTCGGAACCTCTGCCAGCAGAGCGGTATCGTACTCCGCGTAGGTGTAGACCGAGCCGGTAAAGGTGTCCAGCACCGGAACGGTCACTTCCCTGTCAGACCACTGCCCCAGCTGCCATTCTTCGTCCGTGAATTTGTTATCCTTGTTGGTTTCCTCGCCGAAGCTTCCGGAAACGCGGAAGGTATCGGTGATCAGCCACTCCGACTGGGGAAGCTCTGCCGATACCGTCGCTGCGGCGCTGACCGTGATTTTGCCTTCCACCCGCAGTCCCGCCTGCTCGACGCAGAAGGTGTAGTCGCCCTTGGGCAGCTCCAGAACGCCGTCGCCGTCGTCCGTCCACTGCTTTCCATAGGCGTTTACCGCCGTGATGGAAACGCCGTGGTAGTTGTCGTCGGAATACGCCGCCGAACCGTCCGTGAAGCGAACCGGGTAATGCTCGCCGGTGAGGGTGTTTTCATAGTTCCTGACTGCGTCATTCAGATTCGACGCGAGGGTCTTGGCGGACTCGCTGTTGATGCCCACGAACAGGTCACTGGCGGTATCATATTCCTTTTTGGCGGCCGCCTGAACGTCGCTGCCCTTTTTCTTATAGTCCGCCATGGCGGTCATCAGCTGCTTCAGTCCGTCGCTGGGCTTGCTGTCCATATCCTCGCTGAAGCGCAGATAGCCGATGGACGCCGCGCTGACGGACAGGTCGTAGTTACCGTTCTCGTCGCTGCGGGTAAAGTTACCCGTCACGCCGTCAATGGCTGAGATCATGCCGGTATCCAGCCCTGTGAAGGTGTGTCCGCTGGCGCTCAGCGCCTGCGCGGCGGTCTGCCCCGCCGTACAGGAAATGTATTCCGGCGCGATGACCAGCTTTCCGCCGGCCTCCACCACGAGAATAAACCCGTTTTCCGCCGCAAGTGCCGTCACCGGCAGACAGCCGATGAGCAGCAGTGCGGAAAGCAGCAGGCATGCAAGGCGCTTTCTCAAGTTCTTCATACTATGTTCTCTCCTTAATACAGGCACTGAATCCATTTTATCCACATCCGGTGGTACCATTTTACATTCTTTTTTAGACTTTCCTGCGTATCGGCGTAGAATTTCAGCGCCGATTCTCGCTGCTCCTGCGTAAGTGCGTGGCTGCTGAACATGGCGCGGTCATTCAGGCGGATGGCTTCTGCCAGCGCCGTCGCGTAATCGTCGCCGAAGCGCTGCTTTGCAGGCTCGCACAGCGCCCGCATGGAGCCGTTTCCTCTGCGCAGACCCAGCTTTTCCATCAGCGCCGCCGTGTCCGCGAAAATCCAGCAAACGGCTTCGTTTATGTCCTCCAGCTGGTATTTCTGTTCCCTGCGCTTGCGGATCAGCTTTCTTCTGAGCAGCAGGAACAGGAACAGCAGAAGCACGATCAAAAGCACCCACAGCACACCCAGCAGCATGGCCTTGGCGATTTTGGTCACGGTGCCGCCATCCGGCTCAGGCTCCTGTGTCCCGTCCTCTTCGGGGGTCGTTTCCTCCTCCGGCTGGGTCTCCGACTCGGCATTGTCCGAATCTCCTTCGTCCGGGTTTTCCTCCGGCTTCTGTTCCAGCATTTCTCCCAGTCCGGGAGTCAGCTCCATGGGTATCCAGCCGATCCCGTCCTGATAGACCTCCGCCCACGCCCGCGCGCAGCGGCTGTCCACGGTCAGAGGCTCGTCCGCCTGAGCATCTGCGGCCATTTCTTCCGAAATGACATACCCTTCGGCGTAGCGTGCCGGAATTCCAAAATAGCGCAGGGTCATCACCGCCACCGTAGCGTACTGGAAACTCGTCCCCTCCGCCGCGGTCAGGGGCAGCTCCATATCCTCCGGCGTTCCTTCCTCAGGGAAGCACCGGCTCAGGAACGTCAACGTGCAGGCCTGTGCCTGCGGCAGGGTGAGATTTTCCCGGGAGCCGTAGCCCGCCGTGGTCTCGTCCCAGTATTGCCCCAGCAGCTGCGTCACGCTTTCCGGAACCTGAAGGTAATTGCGGTACACAAAGCTGCGGTACGCGCTTTCCGCCCTCCGGTATTGCAGCACCTGCGCATCATCGGTGGTTTGCAGCCGCGACAGGGTCTGCTCAATGCCATTTTCGCCGCTGGTTACCACGGAGTACCGGTACGTCCTCTCCCCGTCGGAGGGAGGGCTGTCCTCTTTCAGGTTTTCCGCCGGTAAATTTCCCGTATCCCGCAGGGAGAAGGGAACATATTGGTAAGCGCTGCACGCGCCGATATTCTGAATGGAAACGCTGCCCGTGCCTCTGTCCGTTCCGGCGGCGGCCGACGCATACTGTGCCGCCGGGTGAAAGGCGTTTTCGTTCAGCCAGTATAAAAGCGCCTGATTCTGCGCCAGAACGGCAGAGTCCACCGTGCTCCAGATGTCGCCTTCCAGCGTAGCCCCGGTGAATCCCCGCAGGTACAGTGCTTCCGGGTTCGACATGGTCACTTCCAGTCCGGCCCGGGTGCCGTTCTGCTTCTGGTAATTCGTAAAGTCGCCCTCGGGCAGCACGGTATTTTTCGTCTCGTAGCGATAGGCATGAATTGCCTTGCGGCTATCTTCGCCGATTTTCTGCGTCCAGCTTTGCACACCGGGAACCGATGCGCAAAGCATCAGCAATCCCGCCGCAATTCCGCAGAGAATCCAGCCAAATGTGACCGGGAACGCCGCTTTCCGGCTCTGCCACCCGCTGTAAGTAAGAATCAGCACGGCAGCCGCCAGCGCGGCCAATCCGGGAAGTACCTCGTCGGTCTTGAAAACCGCCATTCCCGCCAACGCGGCGGCGGGCAGCAGCACCGCCAGTATAGCCGGTGCCCGGCCGCTCAGCCAGCAGCAAATCAGCGCTATAGCGCTTGCGGCCACCACGGCAAACAGCGTCAGGCACAGCCCACTTTTCTCCGCAGGCAGCTGCGTCTCCCACTCAGGGAGCACCCAGCCCGTCCCGGCGGTATAGGTATTGCGCATCTGATTCCAGAACAGGCGGTAGCCTTCCAGCACCTGCTGTCTGCAAATGAGCACCAGCAGAAGCAGTATGACCAGCGCAGCAAGGAAAAACCACTGCTGCTTCTGAAACCGGATGGTCACGCCGTAGGCGATGCACACGTATCCCCCCGCCGCCAGCAGGATTGGCAGCAGATTTCCCGTCCGAAACCCGGCCAACGCCGCAAGCGCAAACATCAACGCCGCGCAGGCGAGCATCGCCGCCAACGTCTGGAAAATCCATGCGCCGTCCGACGAATTCTCAGGCTGACGCAGGTGCATCCCCTGTCTTATTTTTGAGGTCAAGGCTTTCGCCTCCCTTATACGTCAATTTCTCCCAGTTGTTCCCGATACCGCCCCACGTCGAAGGGGATGCTCCCCTCCAAAGGCGATTCGCCGCAGAGCAGCGCCGTGACATGCCCCAGCCGCTGCATCTGCAATACATCGGCGCAAGGTTCCTCCCCGATGTACACCATATGTCCGCACAGGGCATCCGGCCGGGTCTGTACCAGCAGCGACGCGCCGCCGACACCATCCTTCCTTCCGGCGGCACACAGAAGCCGGGGGATAACGCCGATCAGATCTTCCATGCCGCAAATCTCATGCAGGACGCAGACATTGCTGTCCGTATCGTTCCACCCAAGCGTGAACTGGATGCCGCTGTCCGACAGGCTCCGGCACGCTGACACCACCGTTTCCGCCTGCGCGTCAATGCGTTTGACGCTGCCGGACTGCCCCGTTCTCTCCCAGAACACCAGCACATTGCGGGTGATGGGCAGCGCCGGGTCACGGACGATCAGCCGGTCAAATTTTCCGCTGAGTTTCCAGTGGATCTGCCGCATACTGTCGCCGGGGACGTATTCCCGAATCTGGAACGTCTCCGTCAGGTCGGCGCCGGGCCGCTCCTGAGAATAGCTGTCGCTGTCCTCCTGACTGTCGGGATTGGGGATCAGATTCACCCGAATGGGGAAGGTGTCCGGCTGCACCGTCATGTGCGCTTCCGCACTGCATCCGCAGGGGACGCCGATGAGGCCGAAACAGTCATAGAGCTTCACCTGCTCCACGGATATCCGGATGCGTCCGCAATATTCACTTCCCACCCGAAGGGACGTACGCCGTTCCCTTTTGGGGAACGCCCAGGTCATGACGTTCTGGGTGCAGCTCTCACCATTCAGCTGATTCCGGGTCGTTACCCGGCAGCGGATGCGCAGAGCGGGCAGCAGCGTGGGATTTTCCAGGCAGATCGTGATGCTGCCCTCGTCCCCCTTCCGCACGCTCGTAGGTGCTTCCACCCGCACCCGAAGCCGTTTTCTCAGGAAAAGGTGAATCGGGAGGCTGCCCAGGGACAAGATCAGCAGCATCGCCGCCAGAGCTAACGCGCCGCCGCTCCCGTAATACAGGGTAAGCCAGACGCAGATGCCCTCCAGCACCGCCCAACCCAATTTCATTGCGATCATAAGCAGTACCTGCTTCCGTTCGTTGTTTCGTTTATTGCTTAATCACCGGCATTTTTACGGAATCCAGAATGGCGGCAATGACCGTCTCCGGCCGCTCCTCCATCATTCTTGCCTTGGTGGTCAGCACCAGACGGTGGCAGCACACATCCGGGAACACGGCGGCCACATCCTCCGGGATGACGAAGTCCCGGCCGTTGAGGTAAGCATAAGCCTTCGCCATACGGCACACCGCCAGCGCGCCGCGGGGACTGACGCCCAGCTGCACCATGGGGTGCTCCCGGCTGGCCTGTGTCAGCCGGGTGACATACTCGTAAACGGCGTCCTGAATTTCCGCTTTCGCCGCTTCCTGAATCAGCGCCTGCAGCTGCTCCCGGTCAACCACCGGGGTCACCCGGTTCAGGGGGTTTTCCGTGTGTCTGTCCCGCAAAATGCTGATCTGGCTTTCAAAATCGGGGTAGCCCATGCTGATCTTAATCATAAACCGGTCCATCTGAGACGGCGGCAGCATCTGCGTTCCCGCAGAACCCACGGGGTTCTGGGTCGCCAGCACCACGAAGGGCTGGGGCAGCTCATAGGTCTTGCCGTCCACCGTCACGTGCAGTTCTTCCATTGCCTCCAGCAGGGCGGACTGGGTCTTGCTGGAGGTGCGGTTGATCTCGTCGGCCAGAAGAAGATTCGTCATGACCGCGCCGGGCTTATAGACGAAGCTGCCGCTTTCCTTGTCATAGACCGAGTAACCGATAATGTCCGAGGGGACGGTATCGGAGGTGAACTGAACGCGCTTGGTGTCCAGTCCCAGCACCTTGGCAAAGGTCATGGCCGTGGTGGTCTTACCCACGCCGGGAACGTCCTCCATCAGCACATGGCCGCCCGCCAGGATCGCCATCAGGATTTTCTCAACAATTTCGTTTTTACCCACAACGATCGTTTCGATCTGCCGCAGGATCTCAGGAATTTTCTCATTCATTGTGATTCCCCCTATTTTTTATGCATCTTTGGGAAAAGCCAGTTCAGGAAGAACATACGCACGCTGTACGTATCCTCTCCGGTTGTCCGGTAGTCTTCCGCGCCGCAGACGCCGCAGTAGCGGACTTCCTCCCCGTCCCCCGCGGGCATCCATTCGCCCCAGCTGTGGCCGGTGGCCGGGAGCGGGTCTGTATGGGAGTCCCCGCAGTCGCAGGTATACTCGACGTAGCCGTCCTCCGTGCAGGTCGGCTCAACCCGTTGCGTCTCGTGGTAGGCGTGTTCATGCGGCACATGATCCGGGTCTTCCGCGCCGCAGTACCGGCAGAAGCCGTCCACGTAATCATGATATTCGTCGAAGGTGCCGGGCTTCGTCATGTCATAGCCGCAGCTGTCGCAGTGGTACACGATTCTCTGGCAGGTAGCTTCCTGAATCGTCAGGGCGCCGCCGCAGATTTCTTCGTGGAGCACATGGCAGATACGGCACTCATAATCGTCCCAGTCCTCACTATATGTGTACTCATGATTTCCGCGCCCAAATTCCTCGCCGCAGGTCGAGCATTTCTGATAGTGCTCCAGCGCCGTGTGGTTCCAGCGATTGTCCAGCGTGTGCCCCTTCGCTTCGGCTTCTTCTTCCTTTTCCATGCCGCAGACGCTGCATCTGACCGTTCTGACGCCCGGCTCGGTGCAGGTGGCGGTGTTGGTGCCTTCCACTTCTTTCCAGAAATGCTGCTCCGCCGCGCCGCACTCCGCGCAGACGTGGCTGTCCTCCGTGTCCCCGGCGTCGTATGTCCAGTTGTGGGGGAGCGGGTCGCCGATGACCGCCTGACAATCCTCGCAGAGCAGAATATGGGTTCCGTCCTCCAAATCCTTGTAGGTCATATGCGCGTGGGGGCAGTCCTGAACCATGCCGCAGCAGCGGCACACGTAGCGAACGGAGCCGTCCGGGTCTTCCACCTCTTCCATCTGATGTCTGGGAGTGATGTCACCATTGATTGCCGTAACACAGTAGCCCACAATATTGCCGTAATTGTCGCTGCCGCCGCCAATGTCCCAGCCATAGGCCAAGGTGTAGCGCAGTGTCAGCACATCTCCGTCCTTCAGACGCACCGCAGACATGGACTGACCCGGGTAATAGCTGCCGCCTATCGAGTACATCCACCCGGAGCCGCTGGTATAATCGAACTCGCCGAAGGTGCTGCCGGAGCCGACGCTTTTGTTCAGTCCGTTGCGGTACAGGCAGCGCCACAGAACTGCAAGACCAGTCCCCGCGCCGAACCGGGCGTCGATGGCATCCAGCACTTCCTCTTCCGTGCTTCCCGGCCAGACCGCATCTTCCAGTGCATCTGCGTGATAGTCGGTATTCAAACTCCGCAGATAGAAACCAGTGTCCAGCGTCCCGCCGTAATCGCCCCGCCAGCCGAGAGTATCGCTTGCCGCACCGAAGGGTTCGCCGGTGTCCTTTCCCATGATTGCCTTGGCGACCACATAGGAAATCGGCTCGTCCGCCAGAACCTCATAAGGGATAGGGCCGACAACACCTACCCCCAGCACCGTCATGTCCACATAAATCGTCGCGTCCCCGATTTTCTGTCCGGGTTCTACGCGGAAACCATTCAGCGTCAGCTCCGCTTTCCCCCAGTTGCCGTAAGCGTCCTCGGCGTAAACATAGAGGGCATGTTCCTTTCTGTCCCCCGTCTCCGGATTAGACGGAAACAGGCCGTACTCCCAGGCATCCCTGGAGGAGGTAGGATCCGTGACCTCAATTCCATCCAGCGTAACCTGAATATATTCATTCGTCCCCTTTGCCGGAATGCTGACCGCATTTCCTGCCGCATCTTTTCCCTGCGCGGAAACCTTCAGAATGGTTATGACTTCGTTGGGAATTTCATCCTGATCCTTGAGGTTCAAAAGGATTTCTATGCTGTTCGTTCCCTTATGCTTGTAGGGAACATTGATTTTGAAGGTATACTGATTTCCCGAGTCGTCCTTTGCTTCGACCGTAAAATTGTTCTGTCCGGTTTTTCCTTTATTCAGGAGAAGCTGAACCGTGTCCGATGCTTTCAGGGTCCGGGGTCTGTTGTCATTGCCGGTTCGTGTACACTTGACGGAGGTGATCTTAGCGCTGTCGGCATCGGAGCCGACAATGGACATTTCGTATGGCAGATTCCCCTCGGTCAGCTGGTCGTCATACACGGTATCCGCCGTTTTCGACTGCTTATTCTGGCAGAAAACCTTTCTTTCGCTGCCGTCATCGAGGATATAGCGCATTTGCAGCGTTACATCATTTCCAAAATGCAGAATGACTTCAAAGTGAGCCGTATGCCCGTTTGCAAGGGCGGAAACCGAAATCCGATAGGTATTGGAGGTTTCCCCCTCCGGCATTTTCACCTCCAACCGACCTTGTCCATCCCGCCAATTCAGCTCGCCGCTCTCGGAGGCCGCATCGGAGGTATAGCTGGCGCTCATAATTCTCGCGCCCGCGCTCTCGGCGTCCGCGCCGACCAACTTCATCTCGTAGCGTATCCCGCCACCGGCCAGCTGATTGTTCTTGATTTTATCCGCGGCGCTGCCACCCGGCAAACAGAGCAGTGTGCCTTTGTGGTTTCCGGTTCCCTGCCATGTAAAGGAAAGCTGTACATCCGGGAGCTTCTGATACGTGATTTTATACCGGAAAAACACGTCCCGCTCCGGGGTTCTGACTGTGAAGGAAACCTCGTAGACCTCCTTGTCCGTTCCCGCCGCCGGCGCCATGGGCAGCGACCCCCTCGGCCAGGTCAGCTCCTTTGCCGTTTGGGTGGATTCGGCGACGGAAATGCCGCCCACGATCTTTGCATCCTGCGCCTGTGTTCCGGTCAGGCTTACGCGAAACCGGAACAAGTCCTCGTTCAGCTCATAGCTGCTTACGGAAAACGCCTGCGTGTTGCCCGCGGCACAGGCAATGCCCTTTGCGTTCCAGGTCAAGACCAGCGACAGCTCCGAGGGAGAAACTTCCCCGCCGTCGGCGCCCTGATCTCCGTCCTCCTGACCGTCACTGCCGTCGTCCGTGGAGGAATCGGGCTGGGTTTCTTCCGGTCGGGTCTCGCTGGCCTTGTCATTCGGCTCTGTGGATTTTGTCTGACCGCCGCTGGGAACCGAAATGGTGTTCAGCTGCTCCAAATTCTCCCCCAGCTTCAGCACCGTGATCTCCCGGACGCCCTCCCCTTGCAGGGGGTCATCCGGCTGGGCCTCCTTCAGCCCCGTTCCCGGAAGCCACAGTCCCAGCAGGATCGCGGCGATCAGCACTGCGCACAGGCCGCCCCGCAGATATTTGCTGTGAAATAATGAATTCCAATCCATACTGCCATTCCTTTTGTCTTCGGAATTTGCCCCAATTCACGTGCCGCCGCAGAATGCACGTGTGCCCCACCCGGAAAATCCGGGTGGGGGCGCATGAACTTATAGCCACTTTGCGTAGAGTGTCATATTATCTTCAACCTTGTCGTTATCAAAATCCCAGCGCTTGGTGCAGCTCTCATCTGCGTACCATCCGGCGAAGGCTCTGCCGGGGCGAACCGGCTGCTCGGGACGTGTCACCAGACTGCCCTTCTTCACCTTCTGATCCTTCACCTTGCTGTCGCAGCCGGTCTCGAAGTGAACCGTCTTTCTGCCCAGCAGCAGGAGAAGCAGGAGCAGAAGCAGCAGACCAAGCAGGCCCAGCCCCAGCAGCCACCACAGGCCGCTGCCGGTGCCGTCGGCATCCGTCTCAGGCGCGTCGCCCTTCTCCCATCTTGCGTACAGGGTCACATTGCCCTGAACGGTGTCGGTGTCAAAATCCCACGGATTCTGGAGGTCGATATCCGAATACCAGCCCACCAGATGGTAGCCCTCCCGGGTAGGATTGTCCGGCCGCTCCACGGTCTCGCCGTACCGGACGGTCTGGCTGGGAACCGCCGTGCCGCCGTTTGGCTCAAACGTGACCGTGCAGTCGGTGGAAATGATGATGGTCACATCCTGACAGGACGCCTTATATTCATCGGTTCCGTCCTTGGTGGACACCAGATAGTCCTGATTCGTGATCTTGGACACGCCGGACGTGGCGATCACCTTCAGCTTGAAGGAGCCGACCAGACGTTGGGCGTTCCATTCCTCGCCGCCGGACAGGGACACAAAGTTCATGTAAAATTCCCGGTAATTGTCCCGCAGGCCGATGTCCGTCGTGGAAATGCCGTTGCTCAGCAGGGCGCTGCCCTCCACCAGTTCGAAGAAATTGCTGTCGTAGCGAATTTCGTTCTGCATACCGTACATGGTGTAGGCATCGCCGCTGTCCGACCGTTTCAGGTTGAAATCCACCTGAATGATGTCGCCGGGCTGTACCTCTTTCTTATCGCTGCCGTCCACGGACAGCTCGAAGAAAAAGTCACGGGCGTTATCCACTGCCATCGCTGTGGGAATGCAGGTCAGGAAAAGCATGACCGCAAGGAAACAGGACAGAACTTTTTTCATCATATTTTGCTCCTTTTCTGTGGGTCGGGTCATTCCTGACCGCCCGATACGATCCCATAAATTGCCATTATGTCAAGCGCGTTGATCATACCGTCCCGGTTGACATCCAGACGGTCAAGATCCTCTTCCGAGAAATCCGTGCCGCTTATCACAGCTCTGTACAGGCCCATGACGTCAAGCGCGTTTACCGTTCCGTTCTGGTCATAGTCTCCCACCAGAACCGTCGATACGGTTCCGCTCACGGTCGTGACGGGAATGGCGTCAAATACAGACAGCAGCCGTTTGTTGCTGCGCATATACTGCACCACCGGCTGCACCGCCGCAGTGCCGGAAAAATCCCCACTGACCCGGAACGTGGCAGTGAACAGAATTCCGTCTGCCGTCGCGGCTTCTTCCAGAGCAGCCGTGACGTAGCCAAAGGTCTTCTCGTCCGTACCTGTCCATTGGGTATTCACGGCAACCGTCGTGCCGCAGAGATAGGGCGTTTCCCCTTCCGCCGTCTGGATGCTCAGCAGCTCCAGCTGCTCCCGGTCATAGTCCAGAGCAATGCCGAAATTGGTAAAGCCCCGGTTCCCGGAAATGCGGATGGGTACAGTCACAGTCCCCCCCGCCGTCGCCGACACGGAATCGGCGGACACGGTGCAGTCCGCGATCTCCGCCGCCATGGCCGTCACGGCCAGCGCGAATATCAGTGCGATGGCCAGAATGACACTGGTGATTCTCTTCATATGTCACGCTCCTTGCTGTCCGCTGAGAATGCGGTTGACGATCCACACCGCATCCTTTACGTCCACCTTCCGGTCTCTGTTGACATCTGCGTTCAGGAATTTGTGCATCACCATGCTTACCAGCGTGTATCTCGCGTTGTACACGTCGTGGTCGAGATGTACGTCGTCCACATCGATGCGCCCGCTGAGATCAACGTTGCCGGAGTAGTCGATGGAGGCGGCGGCCTCCCCTTCTCCGATGATGATACTGTTCCGGGCAGTCCGCACGACCTCTTTTTCATCAGCGGAGGAAATCACCAGCCATGCGTAGGCGTTGTAGGCTTCCGACCAGTACATATTCTGTCCGTCGTACATGGGGACATGCCCATCTTCAACGCTGCCGCTGTAAGTCACAAGGTACATGCTCTGCTTGTCCAGCGTGACGTATACGTTGACCTCCACCGGGGCGCCCTTCGTAATCGTGATGGTGATATCTCCCGTGACCTCGCTGCCCGAAATACGGTAAATATTCTTTTTACTGTCGTAGGTACATTTGACGGTAACGCCGTTGACCCTTGCGGAAACGTCATAATCGGTATCGTCCTTACGATCAATGCGGAATGTATAATCCGAACCGCGCCGTGTGGTTTTCCTGCCCACCGCGTCGTCCGCGCCGGAACCAATGAAGCTTACCGACACATACTTGGCGGAGCTTCCGCCGCCTGAGCCGCCGCTGGAGCTTCCGCCGCCGGAATTGATCTTGGTTTTCTGCGCGGTGACGACAATGTCGCCTGTGATGTCCGCGCCCGGGATCACGTAGCCGCCGTTCTCCGCCTTGTAGCCGGTGTAAGATTTTCCGCCGATGGTCACACGCAGAACGTAGCTGTATCCGGCCTTCCGGTTCAGCTTGAAATGGTAGGGCGTGTTATAGGCCGCAGTTTTTTCGCCCGACAGATCCTCGCCCTTGAATGTTACCTTATAGGTCTTGGGGGTTCTGTTCGCCTTGACCGTGATATTTCCGTTGATCTCGCTGCCGGGGATGGTGTAGGTGCCGTCGCCGTTATCCTTGACCGTGACGTCCTTGCCGCCGATCTTCGCCGAGGGCTTGTAATCATAGTGAAGCGGATCTGTCGCACGGAAGGTATAATCCTCCCCTGCCGTCGCGCTCAGGCTGTCAGAGGCCAGCCCCTCGTCCAGCGTCACGGTGTATCCCGGCTGGATGGTAAACTTTGTGGTATTTCTGCTGATCGCAGCCGGAGGCGCGTTTTTTGTCGGGGCGTTTGCGCCGGTGTCGATCTTCGCCGAGGAAATCACAACCTTTGCAGTCCCCGCCGCCTTTGTCTTGAATGTCAGGGTTACGACCTTCGTGGAGGCGGACTTATCCGCGCCGTAGCCGATAACACGGATGCTTCCGCTCTTTTCGGCTACCGAAGCCCCTTTATCCGCCGCCTGACCGGACACATAGGTCAGCCGCGCGGTGTCATAGGTCAGCACCAGATCATAGGCATTGTACTTTCCCCCGGGGACGGGCACGCTCATGCTGACGGTCTTCCCAGCATCCGTAGTCTGATCCGGCGAAGCGGCGACCGAATAGCGCGTTTCCACGGCATAAACTCCCATGGGCAGGGCGGACAAAAGCATTACAAAAGCAAGCAGGCTGGACAAAATTCTCTTTTTCATAAAATTCACATCCTACGGCAAAGGTGTCGGAAATTCACAGCTGTCCCCACTTTCCATAGGGACACCTGTGACCCTCCGAATTCTGCGGTCTGGCCTCCCCCGCCTTTCACGGCGGGGGAG
>HF988111.1:84315-88207 GCA_000434635.1 Firmicutes bacterium CAG:110
CGGCGGGGGAGGCACTTTGGTTTCGGGTCAGAAGACCCGGTCATTCAGGAAATCACTTGATGAGGTTTACGATAGCGGTAGCGTCAGCGGTATTGACCTTCTTGTCGCCGCTCACATCGGCATTCAGGAACTTCAGCATGGAGACAACATCGAAGCTGCTGTACTTGGTGTTGTACATATCGTAGGTCAGCTGAGCGTCGTTGACGTCGGTCAGGCCGGTGCCGTTCACATCGCCGCTGTAATCCACGGTTCCGGCAGAGGTGCCTTCCGCGACCTTGACCTTCGCAGCGGCTTCCGCCTTCACAGCCTCCAGATTATCCGCAGAGATAACCAGATAAGCGTATGCGTTGTACTTCTCGGACCAGAACATGCTCATGCCGTCGTACTTGGCAACCTGACCCTCGGGGAGAGTGCCGGAAGCGGTCACAAGGTACATGACCTTGCCGTCCAGAGTGAGGTATTCAACGACGTCCACAGCAACAGCCGCGGTCTTGGTCACTTCGATGGTGATGTTGCCGGTGATGATGGAGCCGGGGATGGTGTAGCTGCCATCGCCGTTCTTGCCCACCTTGTCGGTCACATCCACATCGCCGACCTTGACGGTAGGCTCGGAGTAATCGTAGCCTTCTTCCTTATCGACGGTGAAGGTGTAATCCTGACCCTTGGTGGCAGTGTCGTTGCCCTTTACGTAATCGGGCTTGGTGACGGAAACCACGGAGGAGGGCTTCACGGTCTTGGTGACGCTGATCACAATGTCACCCTTGATGTCGGTGCCGGGGATGGTGTACTTGCCATTCTCGGGAGCGCCCAGAGTGTAGGCCTTGCCGCCCACGGTCACGGCGGTGTTATAGGTATAGTTGCCGTCCTCGGTCACGGTGAAGGTGTAGTCGGTGTTGTAAGTGGCCTTATCGGCAGCGGTCACATCGCCTGCGCCGGTGCCTTCCACGGTGACATTGTAGCTCTTGGGCGTCATGGTGGCATTGATCACCAGATTGCCGGTGACACCCGGGATGGTATAGGTGCCGTTGCCGTTGTCGTTGGCAGTGGTGGTCTCGCCGCCCATGGTGGCGGAGATAACGTAGTCGTAGTTGTCCGCGTCGGTAGCGGTGAAGGTGTAGTCCGCGCCGGGAGCGACGGTGGATTCACCGGACAGGCCCTCGCCCAGAGTGACGGTGTAGCCGGTCACCTTGATCACGGTGGTGTCGTCCAGGAGGAAAGCCGCAGGGGCGTCGCTGCCGACGGCCTGAGAGCCGATGTCAACCTTGGCAGAGGTGATCTTCACTTCCGCTTCGCCCGTGCCCTTGGCGGTGAAGCTCAGGGTAGCGGCGGGGGTGTCCAGATTCTTGTCATCGCCGAAGCCGATCACACGGATGGTGCCGGGAACGTCTTCCTTCACGACTGCCAGAGCGTCGGCGGCGGTGCAGGAATTGTAGGTCAGCTTGTCGGTGTCATAGGTCAGGGTCAGATCATAGGCGTTGTAGGTGGTGATGATGCTGTCGCTGTTGGAAACATTGATCTTGACCTCGGCGCTCTCGCCGACGGTGACAGTCTTGTCCTCGGAAGCGGAAACTGCGTAGCCGACGAAGGCGGGGGCTTCCGTTGCAGCCACGTCCACGGAGCCGGGAGCAGTGGCAACATTCATGATGGCGTCGCCCTTATAATCCGAGATGACGATGTTGGTCAGCTGGAAGTGATATTCGCCAGCCTTCAGGACCTTGAACTTCAGCTCGCAGAACTGCCCCTTGGGGATCACGGTCTGGCTGGTCAGGTCAAGCCACGTCAGGCGGATATACCGCGCGCCGGTGGTCTTATTGGTGTTGTGGTTGGGTGTGAAAGCGGTGTTTGCGCCCACGTACTCGAACAGATCCTGATCGTAGTACAGGTCCATCTGGAAGCATCCGCATTCGGCGATATTGCCGCTGGCGTTCAGATAAATACTGAATTCCTCGCCAACCGCCGGGTTGGCCTTGCTGGCCGTCACGCTCATGGTTTCCGTGGTCTCCACGGCGGAGGCGGTGATCGCCATGCCGAGAACCATGACTACCGCGAGGAGCAGGCACATGGATTTCTTAAAAATTTTCATAACATCCTCCTGTCAGAAGTTGTTCTTTTTTGCTTTGGATTCAGTGCCGGTAAGATTGGGTTTGCCGGTCAAAACAGGATATTCCGGCCGGCAAACCATCTGCTGGATCAGTTGTCGCTCTTGATGATGTTGTACAGCGCCATCACGTCGCGGGCATCGATCACGCCGTCGCCGTTGACGTCTGCAACAGTGGCGTCGAGGTCATCGCCGGAGTTGATCGCGTTGAACAGAGCCATTACGTCGGTGGAGTCGATCGCACCGTCGCCGTTGATATCGCCCTTTACGACGGGCTTCTCGTGGATGGTCAGGCGGATGCCGCCGGGGGTGGAGCAGATGACGCCGGGGTTCTCCTTACCGGGCTGGCCGGCCAGAGCAAAGATATACTCGCCGGGAGCCAGAGTGCTGGTATCCACGACCAAGCTGCCGTCAGCTTCCGCATTTCCCACATACTGCCATGTGGTCACGTCGCCGGAAACGATATCGTTGACAGGCGTGCAGTAAACACTGGGGCTGTAGTCGATGAGGGTGTGGGCAGTGTTGTAAGTACCATACATGTCAGCGCCCGCATGGTACAGCTCCATCTTGATCTTGTCGCCCTGAACGGGATCCGTCTTGTCTGCTACGATGTAATTAAAGATGCTGGTGGTATCGTTGAAGAAGCTCCAGTCGGTGAAGTGGCCGAGGGTGACGATGTCGCCCTCGCGGAGCAGGATTTGATCGCATGTGCTGCCCCAGCCCGCAGAGGCCAGAGGATACTCGTAGTTCAGATAGTAGTTCAGGTTCAGGTCGTAATTCCAGATATTCTGCAGGAAGATGGAGCCCGTAGAACCGGTGTAATTGAAGGTATCGGTGCCCATAATACCATTATTCGCCAGATAGCCCTTGCCCGCATCCGCAGGGTCAATGCCCAGATAGTAAACCTCGGTGGCATAGAGGAACAGGTGCAGCATGGTGATCTTGCCGTAAGCGAATTCCTTGGTGCCGGGGTCCAGAGCACTGCCGGGGCCGCCGGTGGGATCGCCGCTGGCGGGGCCGTAGTCCTCAGAGGCAAAGTAGAAGTCCTCAAGGCCGTACAGTGCCAGATCGAAGTAAGGAACGGTGACCTTCTTCAGAGCCACGGTCTGGCCGGACTGCTCGCAGGACTCGAACTTATCGTCGTGAGAGAAGGAGAAGTAGACCGTTACGGGCTTCAGAACCTTCTTCGTCGCGCCCTCGACGGTGATGACCAGATCTGTGGTGACGTTCTTGACGGTGTAAACGCCCTTCTCGCCGGTCACGGTTTCGCCGTTGACCTTCACGGCAAAGTCTTCGCCCGCCTCGTAGCGGTAATCGACTTCCACCTTGAAGGTGTAGTCCGCGCCGTCCATAACGGCTTCCTTACCGGTGACGAGGTAGCTCTCGTCGGTGGGGATGGTGACGGCGTGGTCAGCCTTGGTGACGGTGATGGTGTAGGAACTGGTGTAGCCGTCCTTATTGGTGACGACGATCTCGATCTTGTTCTCGCCTGTGGACAGCGGAATGACATTGCTGGTCTCGCCGTTGTAGGTCACGGTGTAGTCCTCGCCGCGAGGTGTCGCCAGAACGGTAACGCTGTCCTTCGTAGTCATCGCGGTGTAGGTCTTCTTGGTGGCAGAGAAGGTCTCGTTGACCTTGACGCCATCCAGAGCCAGCTTCGTCAGGGACGGGGCAATGCGGACAGTCTTGACGGTGTAAACGTCCGTGGAACCGTCATCGGTCACGGTGATGGTGAGGGTGTTGGATTCGGCGCTGGCAATGTTGAAGCCGGACAGGTTCTTGCCTGTGGAGCTG
>HF988112.1:0-2055 GCA_000434635.1 Firmicutes bacterium CAG:110
GACAGCTCCCCCAAAGGGGGAGCCAAGGGGCTGCCTCCGTTCGCTGTTTTTCGACCGCCTATTTAAGGCGTGGCCGCCGCCCTTCCACCGGAATTTGCCCGCCTCCCTTGCAATTATCCGTCGGATTTGCTATACTGGTGGCAAACGAAAAGGAGTATATTCTATGGGTGGTTTCTTTTCTCTGGATTCCAAATTCATGCAGGTCATGAGCCGGGTCGCCGACCTTATCATTCTGAATGTGATCTATCTCGTGACATGCCTGCCCGTGATCACCATCGGCGCGGCCAGCACGGCGCTGTACACTGTGTGCTTCCGCCTTGGCACCGCCCGGGAGGGAAGTCTGGTGAAGGGCTACTTCCGGGCGTTCCGGGATGAATTCCGCCAGGCGACGCTGATCTGGCTGTTTCTGCTGCTGTTCGGCGCGGCCTCCTGCGTCAACATCATCCTGTTCCTCGGCACCGGCGGCTGGATGCACTATCTGTTTTTCCCCTTCGTGCTGTTCCTGGTGGTCGTGCTGATGATGGTGAGCTATGCCTTCCCGCTGATAAGCCAGTTCCGGAACGATACCAAGTCCGTCCTGAAAAACGCGCTGATCTTCAGCGTGGCGTACCTGCCCCGGACGGCACTGATCGTGGTGGTCAACGTGTTTCCGTGGGCGCTGCTGCTGACGAACCTGTATATGTTCTTACAGGTGGGCTTTATCTGGGTAGTCGTCTATTTTGCCGCCGCGGCTTACATCAACACCCGCCTGCTGAAAAAAGTATTTGCTCCCTACATGGAGCCTGATGAGGAAGAAAAATGATCGTGCGTAAAACCGCTTTGGAGGAAGCCCGGAGAGTCAACGAGCTGTTCGCCATCTGCTTTGAAATGCCCTACACCAACTGTCCCGCCGACCCGGAGAAGGACGACGCCATCCACTGGGCGGCCTTCGACGAGGACGGGGAAATGATGAGTACCTTCACCGTCTCCGATTTCACCGTGCAGTTTGACGGCAGCCCCTGCAAAATGGGAGGCATCGGGGGCGTCGCGACCCTGCCCCAGTACCGCCGCCGGGGCGGCATCCGGGCGTGCTTCCGGGAAGCACTGCCGGATATGTACGGTTCCGGGTATGATTTTTCCTATCTTTACCCCTTCTCCACCGCCTACTACCGGAAATTCGGCTACGAAAACTGCGTGCAGAAATACGGCTGGGCGGTGGACCTGTCCCTGCTGAACCCGCCGAAGGAGGGCGGCAGCTTCCGCCTTGCGGAAAAAGGCTGCCCCATGACCGCCGAGATCCGCGCGCTGGACGCCATCTGGGAGTCCCACTATAATATGATGGTACTGCACGGCGATGAGAACTATGACTGGACGCGGAAGTGTGACCCCGCGGTGAAGCAGGACTTCACCTACGTCTGCTTCGACGCCGCCGGGAAGCCCAACGCCTACACGACGTTCCGGCTTGCCAACGAGCCGGACGGGCGGAATCTGGTTTGCAGCCGGTTCTGCTTCGCGGACAAGGGCGGCTTCGATGAGCTGATGCGGCTATATAAGAGCCTGTCCTCCGACCACCGGTTCGTGAAATTCTCCACGCCCGCCAACCCGGCCATGCAGTATTTTATGCCGGAGTGGTCGCTGGGTGCGGTCAGCTGGAGCGTGCAGAGCGCGGGCATGGTTCGCGCCGTGAATGTGAAGTCCGTGCTGGAAAAGGCGCGGTACATCGGCAGCGGCACCGTCTGTGTGGCAGTTCAGGACAGCCAGATCCCGGAAAACAACGACAGCTTTGCCGTCACATTCACAGACGGCAGAGCAGCGAGCGTAACGCGGGGCGGAGAGGTCGACGTAGTGATGACCGTCCCCACCTTCTCGGCGCTGATCGCGGGCGTCTGGGACTTTGCGGAAGCCCGTGGGGCACTTCCGGGACTGGAAGTCAAACGGGAGAATCCCTGCCTGAATCAGGTATTTTTCCGCAAGCCCCTGATGATTGCCGACTACTTTTGATACTATTTCCTGATTGCGGAGCCTTTGGTGAAAAAGACGCAGAAAACCTCCCTGACCGTTTGGTCAGGGAGGTTT
>HF988112.1:2062-9533 GCA_000434635.1 Firmicutes bacterium CAG:110
CTGACCGTTTGGTCAGGGAGGTTTTGTTGCTAATTGGAATTACTTCTGAGCACCGGCGATCTGTGCGGCGACTTCAGCGGCGAAATCGTCGGCCTTCTTCTCGATGCCCTCACCCTTGACGTAGTGAACGGCGTCAACGAAAGTGACCTTGCCGCCCAGCTTCTTGGCGGCGTCGGCAATGTAGCCGGCCACGTCGCCCTTATAGAGGTCGGAGCGGACGAATTCCTGCTGCAACAGGCAGCTCTCCTTGTAGAAAGCGGCCATCTTGCCGGCAGCGATCTTTTCCTTCACGGCGGCGGGCTTGGAAGCCATCTTGGGGTCGTTGTCCATCAGAGCGACCTGCACGGCCAGCTCCTTGTCCACGTCGGCCTGCGGCACCTGAGACTTGTCCCAGTACTTGGGGCTCATAGCAGCGATCTGCATGGCGACGTTCTTGCCGATCTCGGTGGCGTCAATGCCGCCCTCCACGGCCAGATTCACCAGAACGCCGTGGGTGCCGCCCGCGTGAACGTAGGCAACGGAGGTGTTGTCGGCAAAACGGGCGAAGCGGCGGATCTGCATGTTCTCGCCGATGGACATGACCTTCTCCTGCATGATCTCGGTGACGGTCAGGTTGGAGCCCGGATATTTGCAGGCCTTGAGAGCGTCCACATCAGCGGGGTTCTCGGTGGCGACGACGGTAGCCAGATTCTTTACCAGATCCATAAAAGCGTCGGTCTTGGCGGCAAAGTCGGTCTCGGAGTTGACCTCGATGACGACGCCGATGCCGTTTACGACGGCAGCATAGGCAACGCCCTCGGCGGCGACGCGGTCGGCCTTCTTGGCGGCCTTGGCAAGGCCCTTCTCACGCAGCCAGTCCACGGCGGCGTCCATATCACCGTCGGTGGCCTGAAGAGCCTTCTTGCAGTCCATCATGCCGACGTTGGTCATTTCACGGAGCTTCTTAACGTCCAGTGCGGTAAAAGCCATTTTCGTATCCTCCTAAGTGCTTATTTATTCAGCGGCGGTCTCGGCGGGCGCTTCGGCAGGAGCCTCGGCGGCGTCCTCACCCTGACGGCCCTCGATGGCGGCGCTCGCCATGGCGGAGGCGATCAGACGGATGGCGCGGATGGCGTCATCGTTGCCGGGAATGACGTAATCGATCTCATCGGGATCGCAGTTGGTGTCCACGATGGCCACGATGGGGATGTTCAGCTTGCGGGCCTCGGCGATGGCGTTGCGCTCCTTCCGGGGGTCAACAATGAACAGCGCGGCGGGCAGCTTCTTCATTTCCTTCACGCCGCCCAGATACTTCTCCAGCTTCTCGATCTCGGCCTGATGCTTGATGACTTCCTTCTTGGGCAGCATGGCGAAGGTGCCGTCCTCTTCCATCTTGCGCAGCTGAGCCAGACGGTCGATACGGGTACGCATGGTGCGGAAGTTGGTCAGCATACCGCCCAGCCAGCGGGCGTTGACGTAGTAACCGCCGCAGCGGGTGGCCTCTTCCTTGATGGCATCCTGCGCCTGCTTCTTGGTGCCGACGAACAGCACGTTGCCGCCGTTGGCGGACAGGTCACGGACGAAGGAGTAAGCCTCTTCCAGCTTCTTTACGGTCTTCTGCAGGTCGATGATGTAGATCCCGTTGCGCTCGGTGTAGATGTAGGGCGCCATTTTGGGGTTCCAGCGGCGGGTCTGGTGACCGAAGTGTACACCGGCCTCCAGCAGTTGCTTCATAGATACGACAGCCATTTTACAATTTCTCCTTTTGTTTTTCCTCCACCCCGATCATCCCGGCAGCCCGTCCTTCCGGACACGGGGGCGACCGATCCCCGGGTGTGTGGTTTTGAAATGTCACGGGTCAAAGCCCATGCTGAGTCATTATATAGGATGGAACGCGTAATTGCAAGCATTATTTCCCAAAAAACGCAAAAAAATTCCGGCGCGGGGAAAAGAATTGCGCCGGGGCTGCGCTATCTTGGCAGCCCCGGCTTTCCTCTCGGCACCCGGCAGTCGTCGGGCTTCGCCTCCACCAGCACGATGTCCGGGCCGATGCGCTTGATGCAGTTCCAGGGAATGATAAAATCGTCCCGCCGCCCGAAGCCCCCCGGAAACCGCGCGGGGCATGGGACGACGATGGCGCAGACGTTCCCGCTGGGGATCTCCACCTGCACATCCGTAACAAATCCCAGCCGTCGCCCGTCGCTGACGCAGATGACTTCCTTGCATTGCAGCTGGGTGAATCGCATAGACATAATCCCACCCTCCTCTGGAAAAGCCTATGCACCAGGAAGAAGGAGTATGACTGTTCTACGAAACGCTGACGGATTTGCGCATGGCGCCAATGGCGCCCTTTTCCAGCCGGGACACCTGCGCCTGGGAGATACCCAGAGCGGAGGCCACCTCCATCTGGGTCTTCCCGTCGTAAAACCGCAGAGAGAGAATCTGCTTTTCCCGGTCGTTCAGGGCGCGGAAGGCGTTTTGCAGGGTGATATGCTCCATCCAGCCGTCCTCGGTGTTTTTGGTGTCCCGCACCTGATCCATCACCGTCAGCGGGTCGCCGCCGTCGGAATAGACCGGGTCATACAGACTCGCAGGGGCGCACACTGCGTCCAGCGCACGGCTGACCTCCTCCAGAGGGATTTCCAGCTCCTTGGAAATTTCCTCCAGCGTCGGCTCTCGCCCCAGGCGGGTGATCAGGGCTTCCTTACACTGAAGCACCCGGTAGGCCACATCCCGGATGGAACGGGAGACCCGGATGACACTGTTGTCCCGCAGGTACCGCCGCACCTCTCCTGCGATCATGGGCACGCCGTAGGTGGAAAAGCGCACCTGCTTGTCCGGGTCAAAATTGGAGATGGCCTTGATAAGGCCGATGCACCCCACCTGAAACAGATCGTCGGGGTTTTCGCCCCGCTTGTCAAAGCGCTGTATGACACTGAGAACCAGCCGCAGATTTCCTTCGATGAGTTTTTCCCGGGCGTCTTCGTCGCCCGCCTGCGCCCGGCGGAGCAGGGCGTCCATTTCCACCTGAGACAAAACGTGAAGTCTCGATGTGTTGACGCCGCATATCTCTACTTTTCCCTGCATGGCAGCCTCCTGTGTGGTGATACTGGGAAATGGAGCTTCCATTCCCGTTCCTCTCCAGTATTCCCCGGAAGCGCCAAATCATTCTTTGGCGGTTTTTCACAAATTTTTCACAGTTGAGAGAAAGCGCCAATGGCTTTCGACAGCATTTTTTTACAGGAAGACAACTTTTCCCCGATGTTTTTCCGGTAACGGCTTCCTTCCGACGGTGACGTAACACGTCCCGTTTTTGGGCGGAGAACGGAATATGCATGGATATATGCAGACTTTTCCACAAGAAAAGCAAAAAAAGAAAAGAGCAAAAAATCCTGTTGATAACTCAGAGTTTTCCACAATCTCCACAGGTTTTTCCACAGGGGTTTTCCACAGGCGGGGCATGCTGTGGATATGCAGTTTTGGTTCACATAAAAAGATCCGACACGCTTCGACGGATTTCCCACTTTTCCGCGGGTCGTGGATTTTACCATGAACATTTTTTTGTGCAAAAATTAGGGCTTGACAATTCTCCGCGCAGTCCCCGGCGTCCGCCCACCGGGGCGGGATGGCCGGGGAGAAGCTTCTTACGCCCGGAACGGCAAAAAATTTTGAAAAAAGGGTTGATTTTATCGCGTCAAGGCGTTATAATGCGTATCTGTATGGAAAACGAACAGAAGGAGGTGGAATCCATGCCTAATATCAAGTCCTCTAAGAAGGATGTCATTTCTTCCAAGATCGCTTACGAGAAGAACAAGGCTGACAAGTCCGAGCTGAAGACCAACCTGAAGAAGTTCGACGCCGCCCTGGTGTCCGGTGACAAGGCTGCCGCCGACGCTGCTTACAAGACCGCCGTCAAGGCCGTCGATCAGGCTGTCAACAAGGGTCTCCTGCACAAGAACAACGCTGCCCGGAAGAAGAGCAGCATGACTCTGAAGCTGAACAAGCTGGCCTGATTTCTCTGAAAATATCTCCTTCCGAGCAGTGCTTGGAGGGAGTTTTTTCATTTTGTAAGGGGAAACTCTGAACAAATCGCCGATCTGTTCAGAACCGCCCGTAATGTGCTATAGATTTTCCCGGGAGGTGTAACCATGGCAAAACTGTCTGACCCCGTCACGATGCTCAAGGGCGTGGGGGAGGTGCGGGCAAAGCAGCTTGCCCAGCTGAATATTTTCACCCTCCGGGATCTCATCTGCCATTTCCCCAGAGGGTACGAGGACCGGACGAAGCTGGTCCCCATCGAAAAGCTGGAGCCGGATGTCCCTGCCTGTTTTCGCGCCATGGCGATGAACACTCCCCGCACCAGCCACATCCGCAAGGGACTGGACCTGACCAAGGTGCAGGTGGCGGATTCCACCGGGCGGCTGAACGTGACGTTTTTCAACAGCCGCTTTGCCGCCCAGCAGCTGGAATATGGCCGGGAGTACATTTTCTACGGCGCGGTGAGCGGGGATTTCATCGGCTACAGCATGACGAACCCCGTGTTCGAGGCGCCGGAGTCCCAGCCCGTGACCACCCGGCGCATTCTGCCCATTTATCCCCTGACCGCGGGACTGACCAACGCGGCGCTGCTCCGGCTGGTGCAGCAGGCGCTGGCGGTGTGCGACCCGCCGGAGGAGATACTGCCCGCCGAGGTGCGGGAGAAATACGGCATTCTGCCTGCCGAGCGGGCATATTTTGCCATCCACGAGCCGAATTCCATGGCGGAGGCGGAGCTGGCGAAAAAGCGGATGATCTTCGAGGAATTCTTCGTATTCTCCGCAGGACTCGCCCTGATGCGCGCCGCCCGGAAGGAAAAGAAGACGGAACCCTATACGGATTTCGACATGGCGCCCTTTTATGACAGCCTGCCCTTTACCCTCACCGGTGCCCAGAGCCGGGCGGTGGGGGAAATTCTGGAGGATTTCCGTCGGGGCGTACCCATGAACCGGCTGGTACAGGGAGACGTGGGCAGCGGCAAGACCATGGTGGCGGCGGCCACCGCCTACTGCGCCGCGAGAAATAGCGCTCAGACCGCTATGATGGCGCCGACGGAGATCCTTGCCGAGCAGCATTTCGCCTCTCTGAGCGCCCTGTTCGTCCCTCTGGGGGTATCCGTGGCGCTGCTCACCGGCTCCATGACGGGAAAGCAGAAAAAGGACGTGCGGGAGCGCATCGCCGCCGGGGAAGTTCAAGTGGTGATCGGCACCCACGCGCTGCTGTCGGAGTCCACCCGTTTTGAACATCTTGGGCTGGTCATCACCGACGAACAGCACCGCTTCGGCGTGGGACAGCGCAGCCGCCTTTCCGCCAAGGGGGAGGACCCCCACCTGCTGGTGATGTCGGCGACGCCTATCCCCCGGACGCTGGCGCTGATCCTCTACGGCGATCTGGATGTATCCATTCTGGACGAGCTGCCCCCGGGACGGGAGCCGGTGGACACCTTTCTGGTGGGGGAGAGCTACCGTCCCCGGATCAACGCCTTTATCCGGAAGCAGGTGGCGGAGGGACATCAGTGCTTCGTGGTCTGCCCGGCGGTGGAAGAAAACGAGGAGCTAGGCATCAAGGCCGCCTCCGTCTGGGCGGAGACCTTGCAGCAGACGGTTTTCCCCGACCTGCGCATTGCTCTGCTCCACGGACAGATGAAGGGTGCGGAAAAGGAAGCGGCCATGGCGTCCTTCGCCCGTGGGGAAGCGGATGTTATGGTGGCGACCACGGTCATCGAGGTGGGCGTGGACGTTCCCAACGCCACGCTGATGGTCATTGAGGACGCCGACCGGTTCGGTCTGAGCCAGCTGCACCAGCTCCGCGGCCGGGTAGGCCGGGGCAAGGCAAAAAGCTACTGCATCCTCACCACCCACAACCGCAATCCGGAGACGCTCCAGCGCCTGAAAGCCCTGTGCAAAACCGCCGACGGCTTCAAAATCGCTGAGGAAGACCTGCGTCTGCGGGGTCCCGGAGATTTCTTCGGTTCCCGGCAGTCCGGCCTGCCCGCATTCCGGGTGGCGGACTTAGGCTGCGACCTTGCCGCCATGAAGGACGCCCAGCAGGCATCGGCAGACTGGATCGACGCCTACGGCGCGTCGGACACCCCGGAAGCAAAGGCTCTCAGGCAGCGGATCGGCGACTTGTTCGCTCGCTCCGAGGGTACAATGAATTGAACGAACAAAGCAGGACACACTTTTGTGTCCTGCTTTTTGCTGGATTATTCCGTCTGCGTGACATTGCTTTCCCGCCTTGCAGTTACGCCTGCTTCGCACTGTCCAGGGACTTGCCGAAGACGAAAAACCGCTGATAGAGAAACTCCGTGGAGAAATTCAGCAGCATATTCACAATTGTTACCAGGTATTCGTTCCACGCCAGACTGCCGGCCAGATAATTGCCCAGAAGGGTGGACAGAGGCGTGAAGACCGCATAATAGGCGGCAACCTTTGCCATGGCTACGGGCACGTTGGCGGCGGATTGGAAGGTAAATTTCCGGTTCAGGGTAAAGTTCCAGAGTACGCTCAGGCACAGGGCAATCAGGTAGCAGGGCCAGTATGGGAAATGGGTAAATTCATTCAGCAGGGCGAAGCTTCCCATTTCGATGAGACCGGCGCTGATGGAGAAAAAGGTGAATTTCAGGACACGGACGAATTCTTTCATGAGTACCTCCAAAATCATTCCATATGGTCTTTGCGGCGGAAGCGGAAAAGCTTGCCCATTAACGAATTTTTTCTTGCCTGCTTTACTCCTCGCCGGATGCTAATTTTTGCCGCCGGCACAGCCGGTGGTTAAGTTTGATCAAGCAATTAGGGCAACACCGCATAAATCGGCAAGGAGGCATAGCAGAAGATTTTGTGCCAGATCAAAGTTACAAAGCCGGAGGAATACTGTATGTATTTCCCAGCTTTGTAACTGCGGAGCTGGTGCAAAAGACTCGCTGTGACCCGCAGACGCATTTGTGCGGTGTTGCCTTAATTATACTGTAAAAAGGGAGAAAAGTAAAGGCAATCAGGGGAAATTACAAAAAACCATTTTGAGTATTTTCTGAATCCTATTCATGGACACAAAAGGCGTTGATACTAAAATCTCCACATGGGCTGTGGAAAAGTGCGCCTTATGTTCCAGGATGAGGCAGGCTTCGGCCGCATCAACCATCCCAAGTACTGCTGGTGCGAAAAAGGCATCCGACCCAGCGTTCCATGTCACCATATTCGGGAATACCGGTATGCCTATGGTGCGATGGAGCTGCATGGCACAAATCGGGAACACTGGAAGTGCCTGATACTATTTCCTGATTAAAATCAAAGATTTTAATCAGGAAATAGTATTAAAGCGTTTAATTAGGCTTTAGTATTAGTATGAATCAAAGCCACCGGCACGGTGCATCCGTCAAGGGAAAGCAGGCAGATGTATCGTGCTGATGTTTTTTGGGGGGCAAAAATCTCTCCCGGGGCAGTTTCAAAACTGCCCC
>HF988112.1:9547-10144 GCA_000434635.1 Firmicutes bacterium CAG:110
GGCAGTTTCAAAACTGCCCCGGGAGGTTTTCGTTATTTCTGAACGGTCAGCGTGAATCTGGCCTGAATGGGTTTTGCGTCTGCGGCGGCATTTTCCGGAGTAACGTCCAGAATCACCGTGTACCTGCCGGGTTTCAGGGAAGCGAACGCCTTCGCCGGGATTCTGACAACTCCCCCGCTGACTTCTATCCCTCCGGCAGCTTCCACCGCGTTCCGGAGAGCGGCGGTGCTTCTGGAATTCAGGGTGATCTCTCCAAATTCTGCCGTCGCCGGGCTGGTGATGCTCAGCACCTGCACCAGCGGCGCGGTCTGGGACTGATACACCGTCCGGTTCGAGAGCTTCGCCAGTCTCAGGACGCTCTGGGTAACCCGGATGCTCAGGGTGCTGCCTGTGACCTCCTGACCGCAGAAGGTCAGAACCGGGATCACCTTGTAGGTCGTTCTGGTGGAATACGTGCAGCCCTTTGCCATGGTCAGGTGCACAACGCCGTCAACCACCTCAGCCGTAAACAGCTCCGCGTCCGCGCCTTCCAGCCGGATATCCGTAACGGTGCCCTGAGCGTTGGTCAGCCTGGGCGTATAGACGATCTCACTTCCT
>HF988113.1 GCA_000434635.1 Firmicutes bacterium CAG:110
GTTCTAATCTCTTTCATGGTGTTACCTCCTGCGGTGTGGTGCTTTGTTCTTTGTGCCTTTATTATAGCACTGTTAACCGTGTATGTATATTGACATATTATACAATGTTTACCGTGTAGTATTGGACATTTTTGCACGGTTGACAGTATATACATTATGTGCTATAATGCGGATGGTGGGAGAGGAGCGCACAATTAGTGCCCCCGCCACACTCCCACATAGAAGGGGGGACACAATGCCGGTATCGGAATCGAAGAAAAAAGCCAATGCGAAGTGGGACAGCGAAAATATGGCGACGGTAGCTTGCAAAATCAAAAAAAGTCAGGCTGAAAAATTCAAGTCGTATTGCTCTAGCATTGGCAAAACCTCAAACGCGGTCATTCGTGACTATGTTCTGGAATGTATCGACGAGAAAGAACCCGCCACGGGCGACAATCCCACAGAATAGCAAAAGCCAGCACCTTCGCGGGTGCTGGCTTCGTTCGTTTTGCGGGCTGACACTGGTAGTGAGGATTCCTGACTGTCCAATTTTGGACACACCGCCAATTTGGCGATATCCCGCACTTTGTGCGCCAATATGCATTTTCCTGAATTTTGGTTCATTTTGGTGTTGACTTTTTGAATTAAAGTTCATATAATAACAGTGCGGAGAAATCCGCAAGCGTAATAGAGATATTACCGCCGCTGTCGACTTGTAGAGCGCAAGTCAATAAAAAAGAATGCTCGCTGAGTTGATCTCCACATAGAGCGTGTGGAGGGTAAACAAAAGAATGCTCGCAGAGAAGAACGGTCACGCTCGCGCGTGGCCGTTTTCTTCGGCTATGAGGTGTCGAATAATGCTGAATGTCATTTTCCTAACCGAAAAATTTTATCGGCGCTATAAAGATTGTCCTGAAATTGAACAGAAAACAAGCCGCCCTTATATCCGGGTTGGTGTCCTAATTGATGGCGTTCTGTGGGCAATCCCCATGCGCTCCAATATTAACCATGAGCATACGATCTGGACAGATAAGGCCAATAAATGCGGCATTGACTTCACAAAGGCTGTTGTGATTGACAACCCAGCCGAATATATTTCTTCGATTAAACCGCACATCCGCCCGAATGAATTTGAAGTATTGAAAAGCATAAACAGCTATACCATAGAGCAGAAAATGCGGCAATACATCAAGAAATACAAAAAAGCGAAGCAGCACATAAACATTTCCAGAAACAGGAATATTGTGAAGTTCTCCACCCTGCAATACTTTGAAGATTACATATAAGCACACCACGCCCCCGGTTATCAGGCCGGGGGCGTTGCTCTATGTGGTTACGGTGATTCCTGCCCTTTCCAGCATTGCCCGCTTTTCCTCCGGGGACAT
>HF988114.1:0-10882 GCA_000434635.1 Firmicutes bacterium CAG:110
TTTCACTGGGAAATATTTTGCCGGAGACGTGCCGAAAAACGGGCATATCTGGAGATATTTCGCTTCTATTATAACTGCCGCATGGCGGGTGATCGTTTTTTTGCGGCCGACCGGAGTGAACCGCAATAGCTTGTGACGCTGCTGAGGTGAGCGGATGAGCACTTTCAAGCAAAGCATAATAACACACTTTCGGTAAAAAATCAATACTAATTTTGTAGAAAATAATTGTGGATTTATAAAATTGAACAAAATAGAAAAGAAGAATAAACTATAATAGTACAAAGTGGCAATAAACCTTGACGGACGCATTTTTGGCGGACCGGGAGCGGAATGCCGGATTCCACAGCAATCGCAGCGCTCATGCCGTGTCGGGTTTTGCGGCGTGAAAAGAAAAAATATACCCCGGAATGTTTGTTTTTTGCAAGTTCGTGTTTCAAATGTGTATTGTGTTTTGCTTGCGGAGATGGTATAGTCAAGATACACAAAAAAAAGAGAATGACACCGACTCTTTTGGCGAAAATGTCATGCCACCTGTCAGGCTGCGAAGAATCGTGACGACCGCACCCCCAGATTGACGGTCAATATGAATAACCCGTTCCGAAATCGCCCGTGAGCCGGTCACGCATTTTGTATTACCCGCAAAAGGTTGTTTTGCGTGTATAAAAATTAAAAACTAAGGAGAAGTGAAACATGAAAAAGTTTATCGCGATGCTTCTGGCGTTGGCCATGGTTCTGTCTCTTGCCGCCTGCGGTTCGAAGACAGACGCCCCCGCTGAGACAAAGGCACAGACCGCTGCAGAAAAGCCTGCCGCGACTGAAAAGGCCGAAGAACCTGCTCCCGCTGCTGAGCCTGTGACCCTGACCTGGGGCTCCTGGGTGTTCGCAGAAGATTCCGTCCGCCCCATCTATCAGGAGATGGCGGATCTGTACAACGAGACGAACGAGTACAACACCACCATCAGCACCGAGTACTTCTACTCCTACGCTGATTACCTCTCCACCCTGCTGATCGACGTTGCCGGCGGCAATGGCCCCGACGTTGCCCACATCAAGGCTGAGTGGCTGCCCCAGCTGCTGGCTCTGGGCGTTGTGAAGCCTCTGGACGGCTACATCTCCGCTGACGTCCTCGCCGACTACTCCCAGTCCGCTATCGACTCCGTCACCGTCGACGGCTCCATGATGGCACTGCCCTGGTTCTCCAACACCTGCGCGCTGCTGGTGAATACCGACCTGTGCGAGCAGGCTGGCGTTGATTACACCGCCATCGCTTCCTGGGACGACCTGCTGGCGGCTGCCGAGAAGATCTCCGCTCTGGGCAGCGACATCTACGGTCTGGCGATCCCCGACTCCAACGGCGTTGAGGCCGGCGAAGGCTACAACACCTTCCCCGCTCTGTGGGCCCGCGGCGGCGAATTCGAGAAGGACGGCACCATCCTGCTGACCTCCGATGAGTCTGTTGCTGCTTACACCGATCTGCAGAACCTGTTCGTCAAGAAGATCTCCACCGCCGCCAGTGCCAACTCCTTAAAGGAACTGCGCAACCTGTTCGGCGCCGGCAAGATCGGCTTCTACTGGGACATCGAGTCCGGTATTGTCACTGCCGCTTCCGCTGCTGAGGATGAGGCTGCTTACTATGCCCGTACGCAGGCTATGACCATCCCCGGTGCTGACGCTGCCGGTCACGGCTACCTGATCGCTCATGAGCTGGTCGTGTTCGACTCCTGCTCCGATGAGAAGATGGGAGCCATGGGTCACTTCCTGGACTTCATGTCCGGCGCCGATGTCATTGACATCCTCTACCGGAACGGTCAGGGCAAGATGAGCTCCCGCTCCACCGTCATGGCGGAAGTCTTCAAGGACTGCACCGCTGTCAAGCAGGAAAAGGGCGGCTACACCTACGCTTACGTAAAGGCTATGGATTCCGCTAAGGCTCTGCCTTCCGCCAACATCCACTTCCAGGATGCCGACGCCATGCTGACCGACATGCTGACTGAGCTGGCTCAGGGCGGCGACGTCGCTGAGATCCTCGCCAAGTGGCAGACCCAGATTCAGAACGAGTACAACAAATAATCGGCTTGTAAAGAAGCACGTTTGAAAGATTGCTAAGCGGGTGGGTCCTCTCTCTCGGCGGAGAGAGGGCCCACTTTCCAGAAGGAGACAGGCATATGACTTCCAAAAATCAATTAAGAACGCGTAGAATGTCCGACAGTACCTTTGGTTTTCTGCTGATGGTGCCTGCCCTTCTTGTTCTGCTCGTCGTTATTGCGTTCCCGATTCTGAAAGGTATCTACGCCAGCTTTTGTGATTACGGGCTGAAAGAACTGAGGAAGGGCATATTCGATCTGAAATGGAACAATTTTGCCAACTACAAAATCATGCTCCAGAACAATCAGATCTTTTCCTATTTCAAGAACACCTTTGTCTTTGTGGCACTGGTGGTCGTGATCCAGCTCATATTGGGCATGGGTATCGCGCTTTTGCTGGACAGCAAGATCAAGGCACGCGGCACGCTGCGCGGCCTGATGCTGGTTCCGTGGACGATCCCCTCCGTTGTTACCGCGATCGTCTGGAGATTCATGACGAACTCCAGCTACGGTGTGATCAACTGGATCGCCTATAAACTGGGAATGATCCCCACTCTGGACTACTCCTGGACGCTGCAGAGCGGCAGCGCCATGGCGCTGATCGTCATTGCGGCCGTGTGGCGCCAGCTTCCCTACATGATGGTCATGATCCTTGCCGGTTTGCAGTCTGTTGACAAGTCCCTGCTCGAAGCCGGTACAATCGACGGCGCGAATTATTGGCAGAGTCTGCTGCATATCACCATTCCGTCCATCCGACCCGTTTTGATTACCTCCATCTGGATCGCCCTGATGGCAAACTTCCAGATGTATACCATCATCGCCAACATTACCAACGGCGGTCCTGTCGGTGCGACTACAACCTTGTCTATTGCAGCCTATAATGCCGCATTCCAGTCCTATAACTTCGGTTATGGCGCGGCAATCGGCGTTGTGTGGCTGATCGTTCTATTCATCATCACCATGTTCTCCAACAAGCTTACGGATAAGTATTCCGAAGATCTGGGTTAAGGAGGGAAGCAGAAATGAAAAAGCGCAATACTGGAAAAAAGATTGCCAAGTATGTGGTCATTGCAATCATTCTGTTCGTGCTGTTGTTCCCTGTTTACTGGATGATCAACTGCTCCCTGCTTCCGAGCAACGTTATCATGAGCGTGCCGCCCCGGTTCTTCCCGATCAACCCGACGCTGAAGAACTTCTCGCAGATATTTACCCGCGCGTCCTATCTGCGGTTTTTCCAGAACAGCTTCATCGTCTCCTTCGGAACGATCGCGATCGTGCTGCTGGTTGCGGTTCCCGCGAGCTACGCACTGTCCCGCTATAATTTCTTTGGCCGCCGCGTGATCCTCAGCTCCGTTTCCTCCGTTCAGATGTTCCCTGTGGTGGTCATCCTGACGACGCTTTACGGTTTTTACAATTCGTGGCGTATGCTGGACACGTATCGTGGCCTGATCCTTGCGGACACGACCTTCGCGCTTCCGCTGGCGATTACGCTGATGAAGAGCTTCTTTGATACGCTGTCCAAGTCTCTGGATGAGGCGGCGAGAATCGACGGCGCCAGCCGGATGCGTGTGCTGCTGCATATCCTGCTTCCGCTGGTGGTTCCCGGACTGGTCGCGGTGGGTATCTACACCTTCCTCAACGCATGGGACGACTATCTGATGGCGCTGACCATCATGAAGTCCAACGAAATGCGCACGCTGCCTGTGGGCATTGCCCAGAGCTTCCTGGGCGAGTACTCCAACGACTACGGCGGACTGATGGCGTTTGCTGTGGCAGGTTCTCTGCCCATCGTTCTGCTGTTCATTTTCTTCCAGAAGTATCTGGTGTCCGGAATGACCGCCGGTGCGGTAAAGGGTTGATTTATGGCATTTCCTTCCAAAGAAAAGGGACGCGATGTTTTTGCGGCACTGAAAGCCTCCGGGTGGGAGAGCGTCCGGCTGGTGCTGAGCCAGTATTGGGTCAGGCTGATCGGACTGAATCTTCTGTACCTGCTGTGCTGCCTGCCGGTGATCACCATTCCGGCGGCAACCTGCGGCCTGCACAGGGTCATCCTGAATATGGTGCGGGAGACCCGGTACGAAGGGGTGTTCCACGGATTCTTTGCGGAATTCCGGACCCACTTCCTGAAAAGGACCGTGTTTGGCCTCCTGCTCCTGCTTGCCCCGGCGTCCATCGCCTGCTACCCGATCATCTTTGGCATGGAAGGAAGCGCGGTGGTCATCACCACGACAATTTCCGTCCTCCTCTATTTCTGCATCACGAAGTATTTTTATCCGCTGCTCGTGCTGCTGGACGTGGATATCTGGGCAAACTTCAAAAATGCCTGCATCATGGCGGTCGTGGAATGGAGAACCACGCTGCAGCTGCTGATCACAGCGGGTTTGCTGGATCTGATGCTGCTGCTGTTTACCTATCAGGCGCTTCCGTTCTATATCATCATCCTGTGCGCGTTCAACTGCCTTCTGGGCTGTTCCTTTGTCAATCAGCCCTTCGAAAAATACTTTGGCAGTAAGACAGCCAGCGAAAAATGACATTTCCATTACTCCTATATATGGCGAAAGCCGAGAAACACCTCCGGATGTATTTCCGGAGGCGTTTTTCACATGGTTCACGGTAAGGGAGTATGCGGAAATTCAACCGGTTTTATAAAAAACAAACAAAATTCGCGCTCGATTCCGGCGGCAGTTGACAGGGCGGAAAGAATCCTGTAAACTGGGAATAGCCGAAGAAGCAAAGGAGAAAAAGTATGAAGCGTCGTATCTGTCTGATTATTGCGGGGATCATTCTGGTGGCTATCCTGGCGTTTGCGTTTTACAAGCTTAGCGCGGGGGACAGTTTTGAAAAAACGCTGGTTTCTTCCGAATGGTACGTTCAGATGTCCGAGGGGACGACCGCGGTATATACGTTTCATAAAAACGGAACGTTTGACTGTGAGGCGCATATCGCGCTGGGGGAGCAAGAGGCAAGTATGACCCGCAGCGGCACCTACGCGGTGGATAAGGATGAAAGCGGCGCCCCCCGGGTGCTGCTGCAGTACCCGAACGCAAACGCGCCCGTGGAAATCACCTGCACGGAAAAAGAAGACGGAACGGTCCGCATGGAGATCGCGGGCTGCGAAATGCAGAAAAATGGGTAGGGCAGCACCGCACAATTCGGCAAAAAGTCTCAGGCAGGATTTTTGCCCCAATTCAAAGTTCCAAAAATGGAGGAATACTGTATGTATTTCCCATTTTCGGAACTGCGGAAGTGGAGCAAAAAGACGGCTGAGACTCGCAGACGCAATTGCGCGGTGCTGCCATAGTAAAATACCCGGAGATTTTCAGAATCTCCGGGTACTGTTCTGCCCTTTTCCGGGCGTATCTTTGCTAAGCTTCCGGTGTATGGAGTGACATGCCGTCAGCCGTTTTCCAGAATGTACACGGCAATATCCAGCCCCCGCTGATATCCGTGACCATTGGCGAACATACACAGGTAGACCGGCTCATCTGAAATGCCGTGTTCTCTGGCGAAGGCGGTGCCGGAAATTTCGACGGCATACTCTGTGACCGGGTATCCGGCAGAAAGCGCCTGCAATTCCGCTGGCCAGTCCCGGGACAGATCGACCAGAATATCCAGAGAAAGGAGATATTCGTACCCGCCCTCGTCCACGATGAATATGTCCGGCTGTCCGGCAGTAAGCCAGAGCGTGGATTTTATCACAAAATCGTCCCGTTCGGTACTGTAGGGCGGGGACTCCAGAATTTGCAGATATTCCCGCTTCGGATCGCAGCCGATGGCCTCCTCGCAGCTCTGTAACCAGTCCGGGGACGCGGAGTAGCCGGACACCGCAATACCAATGCTGACGGGGTCCTTGGGAAAGAAAGTGCCCTTGACCATATTGACGCAGAAGGAGCCGAGGATCAGAAGCACGATCAGCGCCACGGGCAAAACCAAAATGATTATTTTATAATAATCCCAGATGTATTTCCACCGTTTTTCCTTTGGCAATGATTTTATTGTTTCCAAATCTTTTTTGAAAGAGAAATTGATAGAATCGTTGTAATTATGCCCCATAGAAGAATCTGCCTTTGCAAAAATTGGTCGAATTTCGTCCAGTATAGCATGGGCGGGTGTGACTGTCAATTCCCCCGGACTGCCGAACGGACAGAAGGTGTATTTTCTGCAGGCATGTGTTCCTTTTTTGCATTGCCAATTTCCATGGGCGCAGGTATGATAGCTGCAGATATTCAGGATGATTTGCCAGAATCAAGGCGGAAACCGTGGGCAGTGCCTTGAGAAAAAATGTCAATACCAAAAAATCTGACAGAAACAGTTTTTTTCAGCATTGACAGTGGGGACGGCCCCTTACTATAATGGCTAGTAGCAGGGTAACAGCGGCCTCGGAAAACAGCGCTGAATCGTTTGAAAAAGGCATGATTTGGAAAGGAGCAAACCATTATGAAGGAAAACCTGATTGAAGTAGCACAGTATGATGGCCCCGGCTATCGGGCGCTGGTCTACTATGAAGGCTGGCGGGTCGCGTTTCTGAATGACGATCCCAGCAAATACCGCCGCGAAACGATCCCCTATCTGGAGCGGCATAATGAAACGGACGAGCTGTTCGTTCTGCTGGAGGGGGAGTGTACGCTCTATGTCGCGGACGGCGTCGGAGACGCTCTCGGACAGATTTCGACGGTCGTGATGGAAAAACGGAAGATGTACAACATCAAAAAGGGCGTCTGGCACAATCTTGCCGGAAATGAGCAGATGGTGCTTCTCATTGTGGAAAACGCGGATACCTCAAAGGGAAACTCCGACTTTTTCCCTGTCACGGCGGACATGCTGCCCTGATGTGAATGTTATTGTTTTCTCTAAGGCAACACCGCACAATTGCGTCTGCGAGTCTCAGCCATTCCTCCATAAATTCATGTTTACTCAGGGCAGGCGGCCGGGAGCGGCGCATTTCACCGTTCCTTTTTGTCTTCCGCCATACTCACGCGTGGAAAGCGTCCAGCGCCAGCTTGAACGCGCCGTAAGCCCCCGCGTCATTGCCAAGGGAGGCCAGCGTGAACCGGGCGCCGCTGGCGGCGTGGAATACGTACTTGTGGAAATAGGGGAGAATGCCGTCGATCAGCACCTGTCCCGCCTTGCTGACGCCGCCGCCGATGACCACCACCTCCGGGTCAACGGTGGTGCATACGTCGCCAAGGAACTCGCCCATGTAGGCGTAATACCGGTCGAGAATGATGAGTGCTTCCTTGTCCCCGGCCTTGCCTGCGTCGAAGATGTCCTTACAGGTCAGGTTTTTAAGCGTGCGCAGGGAGCTGGGCGCGTCGGTGCTGTCCAGATGGCGCTTGGCCAGACGGACGATGCCGGTGGCGGAGCAGTACTGCTCCACGCAGCCCCGCTTTCCGCAGTTGCAGGGGACAGTCTCGTCCCGGTTCAGGACGAGATGGCCGATCTCCGCGCCGGAGCCGTGGGCGCCGTGGAGCAGTTTCCCCTCCACCACGATGCCGCCGCCCACGCCGGTGCCCAGCGTGACGAAGACCATGTTGTCACAGCCCTGTCCGCCGCCCTTCCAGAATTCGCCCAGCGCCGCCACGTTGGCGTCGTTGCCCGCCTTTACGGGGAAGCCGGTCAGCTCGGTCAGCTTCTGGGCAATGTTGAACACATCCCAGCCCAGATTGATACACCGGTTCACCACGCCCTTTGCGTTGACGGGACCGGGGACACCGATGCCGAGACCCAGAATGTCGGAATCCGCGATTTTCCGTTCGGTCAGAAAGGCCCGGACGGACGCCGCGATATCCGGCAGTATCCGGATGCCGTTTTCCGACGTATCGGTGGGAATTTCCCATTTTTCCAGCATTTTCCCGGCCTCGTTAAAATAGGCGATCTTGACGGTGGTGCCGCCGAGATCGATGCCAAATCCGTATTTCATAGTCAGTTCCTCCTGCGTGATAATGAAGTTCTTTCTCCATTATACATAATTCTTGCAAAATTACCAGTGGAAAATATAAAAAAGTTTGGCACAGTTCCCATGGAAACTTTTTGTGAAGGGGCTTGCGTTTCCGGCGAATTTGCGGTAACATATGAGAGAATCACATAGATAAACGAAAGGACGTGTCCCACGACATGATTAAAGTTGATATCTCCAATGTATGGGGTCAGGTCACCCTGTCCGACCTGCTGGCCATGGAAAAGGAAGTCGCCGCCGCCCACACCACTCTGGCGGACGGCACCGGCGCAGGCAACGATTTCCTCGGCTGGCAGAACCTGCCCGTCCGGGAGGCCACGGAAGAGATCACCCGCATCCAGCGGGCGGCGGAGAAGATCCGCAGCGATTCCGACGTATTTGTGGTCATCGGCATCGGCGGCTCCTACCTCGGCCCCCGTGCCGCCATCGAGCTGCTCCAGGGCCCCAACCACAATATCGGTAAGGGCAAGGGCAACCCCCAGATCTTTTTCGCCGGCAATGGCCTGAGCACCCGCCACTGGAACGAGCTGACCCGGCTGCTGGAGGGCAAGGACTTCTCCATCGCCATCATCTCCAAGTCCGGCACCACCACCGAACCCGCCATCGCCACCCGCGCTCTGCGCTGGATGCTGGAGCGGAAGTACGGCACCGAGGGCGCCAAGAGCCGCATCTACGCCATCACCGACCCCTGCAAGGGCGCTCTGCGCCAGATGGCCACGGAAGAGGGCTGGGAAACCTTCGTCATCCCGCCTGATGTGGGCGGCCGCTACTCCGTGCTGACCCCCGTGGGTCTGCTGCCCCTGGCCGTGGCCGGTGTTGACATCATGGAGATGATGAACGGTGCTGCCGACGCCAAGGAAAGCTACAATCTGCGTTCCTTCGAGAACCCCGTCTGGCAGTACGCCGCCGTGCGGAACCTGCTGTACCGCAACGGCAAGGCCATGGAAATTTTTGAGAGCTACGAGCCGGGCTTCAAGATGTTCGGCGGCTGGTGGCAGCAGCTGTTCGGCGAGTCCGAGGGCAAGGACGGCAAGGGTCTGTTCCCCGTGACCGCCGAGTTCACTGCCGACCTGCACTCTCTGGGTCAGATGATCCAGCAGGGTCAGCGGAACATTTTCGAGACCATGGTTCGCTTCGATCCTCCCGCCGCCCGGTACACCATCGGCTCCGACTGGAAGAATCTGGACGGTCTGAACTACCTGGAAGGCAAGACCCTGGACTTCGTGGACGAGAAGGCGTACCTCGGCACCGTGGCCGCCCATGTGGACGGCGGCGTGCCTGTCATCACCATGGACTGTGGCGAGCTGAACGACCGGAAGGTGGGCGAGCTGTTCTACTTCCTGGAGCTGTGCTGCGGCGTTTCCGCGTACATTCTGGACGTCAACCCCTTCAACCAGCCTGGCGTGGAGCTGTACAAGCGCAACATGTTCCAGCTTCTGGGCAAGCCCGGCTACGAGAAATAAGTTTTGCTTACATAGGGCGGGACTTCCCGCCCTATGTTTGTCTTCAAAAAACATGCCGCAGGGAGGGAACGCTTATGGAGCAGCTTGAATTATATGTGCCGAAGCTCGAAGACCTTTGGTTCTATCAGAAAATGATGTCCGACCCCGAAACCATGTCCTACAACGCGAATTGGGACGTGAACTATGACGGTTATCACCGGGATACCGGCTGTGTCGATTATCCCGATGCGGTTTTGCCTGCATGGTATGAGAATATGGTAGGACAGGAGCCGGAACGGTTCTATGCCTACATAAAGCGCAGCGCCGACGGCGCGTGGATCGGCGACGTCAATTTTCACTATAACCCCGCAAAGGACTGGTGGGACATGGGCATTGTGCTTTATGCCCCCTATCGCGGGAAGGGATATGCTGTTCCCGCGCTGAAGCTCATGCTGGAGCACGCCTTCCGGGACTGCGGCATTTCCAGAATACACAACGATTTTGAGGTCGCCCGGAATGAGATTTCCGCATGGGAGACCCACCGCCGGGCAGGCTTCCGGGAATTGGGCATGGAGGATGGCTTTCTTCAGATGATGATCACGAAGGAAGACTATTTCGCGCATCTGGATACGGACTAGCGCAGCCCCTTGGCTCTCCCCTTGGGAGAGCTGTCACCGCAGGTGACTGAGAGGGTGTTGCACCCTCGTTCAGTATGAGAGGGCCTTGCCGCCTTGTGTACCCTCTCCGTCTTCGCTTCGCTCAGACACCTCTCCCAAAGAGAGAGGCAAGGGGGTGCCATTCATTACCCCGCAGTGCCTGTCAGCTGTCTGCTCCGCCCCACCCATTTGCCGCCCTATGTTTTTTCCAGAAAAAACATTTGTCTAATCTGCAAATTAGTAGTTGCAAATTATCGCGATTGCTGGTAGAATGTGCATAAGCCAATATGCTGGCAAGCAAAGGAGGACTTTCCTATGATTCATGTTATTATGGGCCTGAAAGGCTCCGGCAAGACCAAGAAGCTGATCGATGCCATCAATGCGGCTGTGGCGGACGCCCACGGCGACGTCGTCTGCATTGAGTACGGCAAGAAGCTGACCTATGATGTAACCTATAAGGTTCGCCTGGTGGATTCCCGGGAATACGGCATTTCCACCCCCGATATGCTCAAGGGCTTCCTGAGCGGCCTGCACGCAGGCAATTTTGACATCACCAACGTCTTTATCGACAATCTGTACAAGACCATCGGCTGTGATAAGGCCGCGGCTGAGGAGTTCGTCTCCTGGTGCGCCAAGTTCGCCGCCGACAACAATATGGAGATCACCATGACCATCTCCGAAGACCCTGCGAACGCCTCCGAGGCTGTAAAGCAGTATCTGTAATTGGGGTACATCCGCCCCGCC
>HF988114.1:10913-24163 GCA_000434635.1 Firmicutes bacterium CAG:110
GCTTGCAAAGCGGCGGGGCATTTCTTTGCGTTCAGGGCATATTGATCGGCAGAATTACTCCGGTGTATTGATCGGCAGAATTACTCCGGATACTTGCGTAATCGGCAAAACTCTGCTATACTATAGTGTAAACGATTTTTGATTTGGAGAGAATTATGACTGCAGCTACTTTACAGGAAAACAAAATGGGCATCATGCCCGTCGGGAAGCTGATCGCCAACATGGCGCTGCCCATGGCCATATCCATGCTGGTGCAGGCGCTTTACAACGTGGTGGACAGCATCTACGTTTCTCAGGTGTCGGAGAGCGCGGTGACGGCGCTGTCGCTGGCCTTCCCCATCCAGAACCTGCTGATCGGCTTCGCCGTGGGCATCGGCGTGGGCGTCAACTCCCTGCTTTCCAAGAGTCTGGGTGAGAAAAATCAGGAGGCCGCCAACCGCGCCGCCGGAAACGGCATCGTGCTGATGGCCATTGCCATGGTGCTGTTCGTGTTGTTCGGTCTGTTCGGCGTGCGCCCCTATTTTGCCATTCAGTCCGACAACCCGGAGACCGTGGAGGGCGGCATTGTCTACACCAGCATCTGCTGCGTGTTCAGCGTCGGCTGCTTCGCATCCATTCTGGGCGAGCGGCTGCTGCAATCCACCGGCCGGACGGTGCATACCATGATCACCCAGTCCATCGGCGCGATCATCAACATCATTCTCGACCCCATTCTCATCCACGGATGGTTCGGCCTGCCCGCCATGGGCATTGCCGGCGCGGCCATTGCCACGGTAATCGGCCAGTGGGTGTCCGGCATCATGGTCATCATTTTCAACCTGAAATTCAACCCGGAGGTACAGCTGCACAAGAAGTATCTTCCGCTGGAGGGCAAGACCGTGGCCGCCATTCTGACGGTGGGCATTCCCTCCATCGTTATGAACGGCATTGGATCCGTGATGAATTTCGGCATCAACCAGATTTTGCAGGGCTTCGCCGAGACGGCGACCGGCGTGTTCGGCGTGTATTTCAAGCTCCAGAGCTTCTTCTTCATGCCCCTGTTCGGCCTGAACAACGCCACCATTTCCATCATCGCCTACAACTACGGCGCCCGCAAGCCCCAGCGGATCACCAAGACGCTAAAAATCTCCTGCACCGCGGCGCTGTGTATCATGACGGCGGGTCTGCTGGTATTCCAGTTCTTCCCGGATGTGCTGCTGGGACTGTTCAACCCCTCTCAGGCGTTTCTGGAGATCGGCCGGGTCGCTCTGCGCACCATCAGCTGGAGCTTCCCCATTGCGGCCATCTGCATTGCGCTGGGCGCCAGCTTTCAGGCGCTGGGCAACGGCATTTACTCCACCATCGTCTCCCTGTGCCGTCAGCTGGTGGTACTGCTCCCGGTGGCCTATCTGCTGAGCCTGACAGGGGAGGTGCAGAGGGTCTGGCTGGCCTTCCCCATAGCAGAGGTGGTCAGCGGCACGGTGACGTTTATCTGCTTCACCAGAATCTACCGCCAGAAGATAAAGCCGCTGTTTGAGCAGGCATGATGGGTCGCCTGCAAAATACGGCACCTGAAGTCTGATAGAACAGGCCGGTCATCTTTTCCGGCAAATGATTTCCTGATACTATTTCCTGATTAAAATCTTTGATTTTAATCAGGAAGGCATCGCCTAATGGCGCTGCCGGTTTTGTGATTTATAAGGAAAGAAATCACAAAACAAGTCTCATATGAACTCCGTGCCCTTCGGGCAATTAAAATCTTTTTTAGAGATTTTAATTGGAGTTCAGTATGACTCATTTTCGCCATGATGCGGGCGCGGTATTATCGCTCCATAGATCACATCCATCATACCTTCACCCCCGCCGGGGACTGCCAAAGTCTGACAGTTTCCGGCGGGGGTTCCTGTTTTTCGCCCTCTCAAGGCAAAAATGTATCCGTCTGTTTTGCGTTTCTGCGGAAAGGAAACAGCAAAAATCACTCCGTATCATACTTTGGCATGATTTACATTTTCTGGCGGTCATGTATAATAAAGATAAAATGGTGTTGGAATGCGTATGGCACGGGGTATGTCCCTTTGCCGGCGAAAAGGAGGGAGAACGTGACCGGGAATATTATCGTGAAGCCGTCTGTTCAGCAGCGGTTTGACAGCTTTATGGAGCGCGGGCGCGTTCTCTTTTTCAGCGCGCCCTGCGGCTTTGGGAAAAGCACGCTGTCCGATGCCCTGCTCTCCGGACGGGATGTGCTGCGGCTGAACGCGGGCGCGGCGGATTTCGCCCTTCCCGCCCTTTCGGATGGGTGGGAAATCCTGCTCATTGACGATTTTCAGATGATACCGGCGGAGGATGGCGGGCAGGCGCTGTGCGAGCTGATCCGCTCCGACCCGGGCAAACGCTTCCTGCTTCTCTCCCGGGGCGCGCCGCCCGGATATCTGACGGCGTTCCAGTATTCCGGCCTGATGACCACGCTGGAGGCCGACGACCTGCTCTTTGACCGGGAGGATATCTGCAAATACTTTTCCGGCTGCGGCGTCGCCGTGACGGACAGCGAGATCGGCGGTATTCTGAGAGAATCCGTCGGCTACCCTTTGGGTGTCGCTGTCACCGCCCGGTGCATGTCCGGCGGGAGGCCCTTCGGCCCGGAGGTCGTGGCGCGGGCATTCCGGGAGGTGTTCTCCTATTTTGAGGCTGCGATCTACCGGCGGTTCGACCTTCCCGTGCGGCGGTTTCTGCTGGAGCTGGCGCCCTTTGAACGGTTCAATCTGGAAATGGCGCGGATGGTCAGCGGCGACCCCCACGCGGGCGACCGGCTGGACTGGCTCCTGAGCCACACCACCATGCTCCGCTATGACGACGTGCAGCATTTCCGCTTCTGGCCGCAGTTCCGCAGCTTCCTTCTGTGGGAGATGGAGCGGGAATACAGCGAGGAAAAGCGCCGGGCGCTTTTCAGCCGGGGCGCGCTCTACTACGAGCTGAAAGAGGATTACGCCCACGCGCTGGAATGCTACACCAGATGCGGCGACCACGCCAAGGTCTCCGAGCTTCTCATCCGCAACGCGGAGCTGCACCCCGGCATGGGGCATTACAGCGAAATGGAAAAATACTACCGCAGTCTCCCGGAAGCGGAGATCGCAGCTTCCCCCGCGCTGATGCAGGGCATGAGTATGCTGTGCGCTCTGGCCATGGATTACGAAGGCTCTGATCGCTGGTATCACGAATTGCAGGAATTCGGAAAGCGGTGCGGCAGGGACGACGCCGCAGGCAAGCAGGCCCGCAGCCGTCTGGCGTGGCTGGACATCTCCCTGCCTCAGCGGGGCGTGGAAGGGCTGACGGAGACCATTCCCGCCGTGTTCCGACTGATGACCAATAAGGAGGTCTCACTCCCCTCCTTCTCCGTCACCAGCGCACTGCCCAGCGTCATGAACGGCGGCAAGGACTTTTCCGTCTGGAGCAAACGGGACGACCTACTCTACCAGACGCTCCGCGTCCCGGTGGAGGCCATACTGGGGCGGGACGGTGTTGGCCTTGCGGACTGCGCCATCGCCGAAAGCAAATTTGAAAAGGGCGAGAACATCACCGGCCGGATACTGACCATCATCCCCCGCGTCAGCGAGATACGCCAGCGCGGCACGCCGGACATGGAATTCGCCATCAACGGTCTGCTGGCCCGAAGCCTTCTTGCGGCAGGGCAGAGCGAGGACGCTTATCGGACGATCGAATCCCTCCGGGAAAAATTCGCCGAGGAAGGGCGGGAGCGGTTCCTGCCCAATATGGACGCCATGCTCGTCCGAATTTCCCTCCATACCGGCGATCTGGACTGCGCCGACACATGGTATCGGGAAAAAGCGCCCAGAGACCCCATGCGGGTAAACGTCATGAAGCGCTACCAGTATCTCACGCAGGCCATGGTGGAGCTGGCGGACGGGAAGCCGGGGGCGTCGATGCTGACCCTCTCCCCGCTGGAAGATTACGTCCGCAGCTGCGGGCGGCACATCGACGGCATCCATCTGAACATCCTCGCCGCCATCGCCCTGTACCGAAGCAGGGACGAAGCATGGCGGCAGCGCCTGATTGGCGCGTTGAACGCCGCGGCGGAATACCACTTCATCCGAACCGTCAGCGTCTACGGCGCGGCGGTGCTGCCCCTGCTGGAACGGCTGGATTGGAGCGGAAGCGCCCGGTGGAAAAAGCAGCTGATGGACGACGTGCGCTTGCAGGCGGCGTATTACCCCCGCTTTCTGGAGCCGCGCCTCGCGCCGGGGGAAGCCCTGACGCCCACGGAGCTGCAAATTCTGCACCTGATCTGCGCCGACAAGAGCAACGCGGAGATCGGGCAGATCATGGACATCAAGCTGCCCACGGTAAAGACCCATGTAAGCCACATTCTGGATAAGCTGGACGTCCGGCGGCGAAGCGAAGCGAAAACCGCCGCGAAGCGTCTGCGGCTTATCCCGGAAGAACGGTAAACCCCCGCCCGGATTTTACCGGGCTGACGATAGAAAACCGCACTTTTTTCACACAGGAGGATCCTATGAAAAAACGAATTTTGAGTCTGTTTTTGGCGCTCACGCTCTGCCTGACGCTCCTGCCGACATCGGCTTTTGCCGAGGGTGGGGACGTGAGCATTTCTGACGGTGTCATCGGCGGCGGTGAGACCGGTGGCGAGGGCGGTGGAGTCCTTGTACCACCCGGCGGTTCGACCGGCGAAGGTGGTGGGATCTATACGCCCCCAGGTGGTCCGGCAGAAGGGGGCGGCGGCACATATATCCCCGAAGAAGACACGCGGACGGAGATCTGGTGCGTGAGCAAGCCCGATTCCATTGGCCGCAGCTATGACGGCACGACGGACGGCGGCACGATTCCAATCGACTTGACGTTTACAGACGGCACAAATGAAATCAAACTCAAAGAAGGAACGGGCTTTACCGCCAAGAAGACGTTCGATTCCGCGGACGCGGGATGGCATACCGTCACTGTGGAAATCGCGCTGATCGGCGAAGCCGCGGTAAAGTACAAGCTCAAGGCGGGCGAAGAAAAATTTGAGATCGGCGGCAACATCAACAAGGCCTATCCCGATTTGACCGTATCTCTTTCCAAGACGACCTGCACGGTGGGCGAAAAGCTTCTTCCGCTTCTGTCTGTCGAGGGTGCTCCGGAAGACGCCGAGGTGACATATTACTATGCGCCGATCAATTCTGGATATTTGGAGTTTGAAGGCAGTGAGGCAGTTCCCAAGATCGACGAGAACACTGCAATCAGCGAACCCGGCACATATTACGTCTATGCCAAGACCGGCGAGACCAAGAACTACAAAGAGGAAAGGTCAGCAACCGTGGAACTCACGGTCAACGAGCCTGTCGTTGAGGCCGCTTCGGTAACAAAAGCGGACGGCACGGACGGCGGTACATACGAATCCCTCCCGGCGGCGCTGAATGCGGCACGGGACGGCGACACCGTCAAGCTGCTGGCGAACCATACGACAAATTGGAGCGACGTCGAAGCGGGCGAGTATTCCACTTTGGCTGTCATCAAGAAAACCTTGACGCTCGACCTGAACGGCTGGACGGTGGATTATCTCGAAGTGGGCGAGGTGGTTCCTGACGAGGAAGGCGGAATCCTGGAATCCACCGATGGCAACCTGACCATCGTAAATAACATTCAAGATGGCTCCCACGGCAAAATCAAAGACCTCCAATTTGTAAATGGTTCACTGGCGATTCAGAGCGGTCAGATTGGAGATTCTGACGAAGGCAACCTTACCTGTAACGGGAACAGCGGCACTGTGACCATCAGCGGCGGCACGGTGCTTGGCCTCACGGTGGGCAAAGGCGCAGCCGTCACCGTCTCCGGCGGCTCAGAGCACGCGGGCAACTGGTACAACGATGGTACGCTGAACATCACAGACGGTACGTTCGGTAATGTAAACTTCCGTAATAACGGTGGAACCATCGCCATCAGCGGCGGCACCTTCTCTACGATTGGAAATACGGATGCAAGCAGCACCATTGCGCCCATGTCCCTGCTGGCGCCGGGCTATGCCTTCTATAAGGACAACGCCGTGCAGGACGGCAGCAGGCACGATTTTCTGCAAGATGTGACGGTCAAGGAACACACCCACACCATGGTGAACAGCAAGTGCGCCTGCGGCTTTTCCTGCACCCACACGAACGCCGAGGGCGCGAGCACCATCGGTAAAGACGGCAAGTGCACGGTCTGCGGGACACAGTTCGCGGCCGGCATCGGCGAAACCTATTATACCGATGTGCCGTCTGCGCTGAATGCGGCAGCTGACGGTCAGACCGTCAAGCTGTTGGCAAACGAGATGCTGCCTGACGGCATATATGTCAGCAAGACCCTCACGCTGGATTTGGACGGACACAGTCTGAGCGGATACAGCTTGAATGTCGGCGGTCTTACGACCACGAGCCAGGTTCGCACCGGTAAACTGACGGTCATTGACAGCAGCGGCGGCAACGGCGCGGTGGGAGTGACCGTGCGGGACGGCGGTACACTGGTATTCAATCCGGAGAATGACAGCACCACCCTGCTCCAGCTGGAGGTTTGGGGCGGCATAGTCGAGCTGTACGGCGGAAAGATTTCGAGAAGCGGTCTGCGGCTGAATAATAACATCACATTGGGCAATCTGCTTCCCCAGAAAGCGGGGCTTGCTTACTACCGTGGCGACACGCAGCTCACGCTGGAGGAAGCCGCTTCCCAGACCTGCGACCTGGTGGTAAAGTTGTGCAGCCACGGCGGCAAGAACGGCTTTGATGGCACCAACTGTCCCTACTGCAACGCGCCCGCGGTGGCGCAGACGGCCTTGCGGAATGTCGAGGGCGACCCGTGGCGGAACTTTGCCGACTTGCAGACTGCCCTTGATGCGGACAGAGACGGCGGCTCGACCCTCAGTCTGCTGACCGACGTTACCGGCGATTACACCATCAACGGCACCCGGGACACCGGCATAGATCTGAACGGCCATTCAATCCACGGTACGGTAACCGTCAAGGCCGCCACAGGCATGGACACTACTACCTTAAGCAACACGAAAAACACGACCACAGCCAGTATCGATACCGTCGTTGCCCACATGGGAGCAAACCTCGCCGGTTCGGGATTCCCCGCCGTTATCGGCACGCTGAAGCTGGCAGAGGGTGCCACATGGGCAAATATCCTGTATGAACCTAACCGCCTTGGCTATAAGGTGCTCAATGGGGACGGCACTCACAAGTGGTACGCCCCGGCGGATGTTCCTGCCGGTTCCACGGAGCTGAACAATGTCATCATCAATCGTCTGCCAATCCCCTCCAAGACCCTGTCTCTGAAAGTTGATGGGAAGAACCTGACCGGCAGTAACCCGAAGGTGGAGCGCGGCACGACCGTCCGGCTCTGCGCCAACTGCAACGCGAAGGATGCGGATGTGGCCATCTACGTCGGAGAGATAGGGGGAGACGGCATCCCCACATACATCCAGAAGAAAGCTGAATATAAAAAGATCGGCACCATGTGGTACTATGTTGTAGACTTCGATGCTGACACGATCGGAACATACAGCATTTATTTCACGGCCAGCAAGGACGGCTATTCGGTATCGAGCAACCCCAAAATGCTGACCGTCACCAAGCTGAATCTCAGCAAAGCCGTAATCACGTTCCCCAACGGCAATGAAAGTGTCTATCAGCCTTATAACACCACCACCGGCGTGCCGCCCTATGTTGTAACGTACAACGGCAGCGAGCTGAAAGCGGGAGTTGATTACACCGTCGTCCGCGGCGATTCCCGTTCCACTGTCGGCACCGCCACTCTGACCATCAAGGCGACAGACGACGGCGACTACACCGGCCAGAAAACCGCCAGATGGACGGTCGCAGCTCACAAAGCAACGATCTCGGTCGGCGACATCATAAAGGCATACGATGGCACAACAGACCTGCCCGCAAACGCGTCAATAAAGCTTAAGAGTGCGGATTCCCGCTATGCTCCTTCCGGCGGGCCACTTCCTCTGGCGGCTGGTGAGGATTACCAGATACTCAATGCCAGTTATGATTCCGCCAATGCAAGTGAGGACGAAAAGACCGTCTCCTTCACCATTAAGCTGACGGATAGGAACTATACCTTTGAAGACGGCACGACGCAAAAGGACTTTGTGCTGAACGGCGCGGATGTGTCGCAGACTTTCAAGATCAATCAGGCCACTGTGACCCCGAACGAGATCACGCAGTACGTTTTCAACGATTTGGCAAAGACCTACGAAGTCGATTTGAGAACGCTCCTGCCAGAGCTGCCTGTAGGCTGCGAGTACGGCAAGATCCATAATCGGGGCTGCGATTACCACTTTACGGATAGTACTTACCTCGACAGCAGCAACCATATATTCGTGTCAAACGAAGGCATTCTGACTCTGCCCATCGTGGCCGCGCACAGCGCGAATGTGAACGATCAGATCGGCACTTTGACCGTCCCGATTGTAAGCACGAACTATCAGCCGTTCGAGCTGACCATCAAGGTCGTCATTGGCCAGAGGATCCCCCTCGATCAATCGGGCGTCAGCGTCAGCGCGACGGATATCACCTACGGTCAGGCGCTGGCAGAGAGCACACTCACGGCCACGGGTTCGATGATCTGCCCCCGCACACAGGCCGTGATTCCGGGTTCGTTCGCGTGGAAGGACGGCACCATCAAGCCCAACGCGGGCAGCTATGATGCCGAATGGACGTTCACCCCGGCGGAAGGCTACGAAGAATACGCCCCCGCGACCGGCACCGTGACCGTCACAGTCGAACCGGCAGAGCTGACGGGAGTTTCCGTGAGGGCACCCAGCACGTATTACACCGGCAAGCCGCAGCACGCATCGACAATCGCGTTTGGGCAAAGTGTAGACGGCACTACCGTGACGTTCACCTACAGCGACAAGGTAGACGGCGACTATACTTCGGGCGGACCGACTTTCACCGACGCAGGCACGTACACCGTTTACTACAAAGCGGAAGCAGCAAACCACAAAACGGCTACCGGTACGTTCACCGTAACCATTGCCCCGCTGCCGATCAGCCTTCTCTCCGTCGAAAGAATCTCCAAGTCCTACGACGGCACCGCAAACGTCACGCTTACCGCGAGCAGACTGACGTTCTTCAGCAAGACGGCCAGTCGTTCGGGCATTATACTTCCCGATACGGCGCTCACCTTCTCTGACGCCCAGTTTACCATGAAGCAGGCGGACGGGAGCTACCTGCCCTCGCCGGACGTCGGAAACGGAAAGGCTCTTTCCTTCACCATGACGCTTGCGAACGACAACTATGTGTTTGAGGGCAAGCCGGAAGGCACCAAAACGGTCAGTGACACTTTTGCAACCGACGATACGACCCGTTTCACCATCACCAAGGCCGACGCGCCCGTGCCGACAGACGGTACGCTGACCATCATCAACGGTCTGGAAAGAACCTACGAGGTCGATCTGGCGGCGCTGTTGTCTGCACTGGAAAGTCCCAAGTCCTACGGCGACATCGCCTATGGCGCGCCGACCATCACCGTGGATGCCGGCTACTGCGACGCTGCCGCTGCGAAGATCGAAAACGGCAAGCTGATTCTGCCCATTCTGGCAAACCCGGTCAATACGGAGGGCAATGTCGGCTCGGTGACGGTGATTGTCACAACCAGCAACTACGAGGACATCACCCTGACCGTCAACATCTTCGCAAAGAACAAGATCACGCCCGTTCCGGATGGCGAGGTGACCGCAAGCGAGATCACCTACGGTCAGCCGCTGAATGCAAGCACGATCACGGGCAAGATGAAAGACCCCACCACCGGTGAAGAGGTTCCCGGCACCTTCACATGGACGGACGGCACGCTCATGTTCAACGCGGGCAGCCGTAAGGCCGAATGGACGTTCACCCCGGACGCGCCGGAGTACGCGACGGCCACCGGAAAGGTGCGGGTCACGGTCAATCCCAAGTCCATTGTAGGTGCGGTCGTCACGCTGGAAGACACCTTCGTGTATGACGGGACGGAAAAATGTCCCCAGATAATCAGTGTCGTTCTGGACGGCGTAACACTGACAGGCATTGGCGGAGGCACAGATTATGGCTTTTCCTGCAACAGAACGTCGCAGGTCGGCACATACTACGATGATTTTTCTCTCAGCGGTCTGGGTAACTACACCGGCGAGATGAAGTTCACGTGGTCGATCACGCCAAGAGAAGTGACACCCACGATCACCGTCGCGGACGGCACCTATAACGGCGGAAATCCCGTTCAGCCGACCGTTACCCTCACAGACGACCTCGGCAATACCATTGACCCGAAGGAATACGACGTCTCCTACAGCGATAACACAAACGCGGGTACTGCCACCGTTACCGTCACCGATAAGGAAGGCGGCAGCTATGTCCTCGGTACGGCCAGCACGACCTTCACGATCAACAAGGCCGCCGCGCCCGCGCTGACTGCCTATCAGGTCACCCAGAAGTACAGCCTGAAAACAGAGCAGACCATCACCCTCCCCGACCTCAAGAGTCTGGGAATGCCCGATGACGCACAGGTATCCGACACGAACGCGTTCCACAGCGGGTCCTATTCTCCCGCGGGCAAGATCGAGAACGGTTGGGGCATTGACGTGAACACCGGCGCGATCACCTACGCTCTGGCGGACGGTGCCGCCGCTGGCGACGTCATCACCTTCATCCTTCTGGTTCGCTCCAAGAACTACGAGGACGCCACTGTTACGGTCATCCTCACCCTGACGGAGCGGGACGCGCCCATCCTGACCCTGCCGGACATCATCACCGTGGACTACACCGGCGCGGAAATTCCCGTCAGCGCGGTCACCGGCAAGAGCGCCGCCTTTGACGGCAAGGATGTGCCGGGTACATGGAGCTGGAAAGCCGGTCAGGCGATCACCAACGCGACCGACACCGGCAGTAAGGCCATTGTCTTTACCCCCGCCGATCTGGTCAATTACCACCCGGTGGAGGGCGAGGTTTATGTCATCATCTCCCGCGTCGCGCCGGGCTATACCGCGCCCGCTGCCATTGACGGCCTGACCTACAGTGGCAGCGCGCAGGCGCTGGTCAGGGCAGGCTCCACCGCCCACGGCAAGCTGCTCTACAGCCTGAGCAAAGACGGCACCTACTCCGAGACCATCCCCACCGGCACGGACGCCGGGGAATACACCGTCTGGTACAAGGTCGCGGGCGACAGCAACCATAAGGATTCCCAGCCCGGGTCCATCACCGCAACCATCGCTCCCAAGACCGTGACCGCCACCGTGACGGTCAGCGGCGGTTCCCTCACCTACACCGGCGACCCGCTGAAGCCCAATGTCATCGTGAAGGACGGCGACACGGTCATCAGCCCGGACGAGTACGACGTTTCCTACAAGGACAATGTGAACGCGGGAACCGCTACCGTGACCGTCAGGAACAAGGCAGGCGGCAACTACACCGTCAGCGGCAGCGCCACCTTCGAGATCGGCAAGGCCGCTTCCGAGGTCAGGACCGCCCCCGGGGCGAACGCCGGCCTTGTCTACAACGGCGGTGAACAGACCCTTATCACAGCCGGAACTGCCCTCGGCGGCAAGCTGAAATACCGTCTGGGCGAGACCGGCGAGTTCACAGAAGCGCTTCCCAAGGCCACGGACGCGGGCACCTACACCGTATACTGCATGGTCGAGGGCGACGGCAACCACCGCGACTCGGAGGTGCAGAGCCTTACCGTCACCATCGATAAGGCAAAGGTCACGGTCAAGGCGTTGGACAAGCGCATCTACACCGATGACAAGGCCCCCGATCTGAGCAAGCCCGTACTGGACAAGGACTACACCGTCAGCGCCATGTTCGGCGAGGATGCGCTGACCGGCGACATAAAGCTCGCCTACGTGGACGCGAATGGCACTGAGATCACCCCCGACACGACGAAGGTCGGCAAGGTCATTATCCGCGCCAGCGGGCTGACCGCCCCCAACGGCAACTACACCGTCGTTTTCGTGGACGGCACGCTGACCATCGACGATCGCCCGGTCTACACCATCAAGGCCACGGCAGGTATCCACGGCTCCATCACGCCCTCCGGCGACGTTGACGTCCTCCACGGCGGCAGCCAGACCTTCACCATCGCCGCGAACAGAGGCTACGCCATCTCCAACGTCAAGATCGACGGTGTGAGCATCGGCGCGGTGAAGTCCTACACCTTCGAGAACGTCACCGGCAACCACACCATTGAGGTCACCTTCATGAAGGCCAACGGCAACCCCCAGACCGGCGTGATGGTGGACGAAGTCACCGGCGAGTACTATGTGGGGTAACGCCCACCGCGTTTCGCGCGTCCGTTGGGCGCGCGAGGAGACAAGCTTATGAAGAAAAATGTCATGAAAATCTGCTGCGCGGTTCTGGCCATTGTGGTCATTGCCGCTCTGCTGATAGCGGTCAGGGGCTGCCACCGGGAGGAACCAATCGTTCCTCCCACCACCGCCCCGGCCACTGAGGCCACACAGACCGTCCCCACCGAAGCCGAGACCCAGCCCCCCACGGTTCCCGTGGGGGAAGTCATCCCCACCGTGGATAAGCAGTCGGAGCTGGCCGCGGCCAGGAAGAAAAACCCCGACACCGTGGCGTGGCTGTACATCCCCGGCGCGGAGGTGGACGACCCCGTGATGCAGGCGGAGGACAACGGCCACTACCTGTGGCTGGGCGAGGACGGCGAGTACAGCACTTGGGGCTGCTACTATGCCCACTGCGAAAACCATTTCGGCGGCCGGGACAAGCTGGACACCAACACCACGATTTTCGGCCACTCCGCCAGCAACTGCGACCCCAACGGCCCCAAGTTCACCAAGCTCTACCGGTACATGGACGCGGACTACGTGAAAGATCATCCCTACATTTACCTCTCCGTGACAGGGGAAGATCTGGTTTTCCAGATCACGGCGCTGTTCATCACGGACATTGAGTTCGACTACATTGTCCCCAATCCCACGGGAAGCGAGCTGACGGAGTTCTTCCGGACGGTCGCACGAAAGAACTGGCTGAACTTTGACGGCGTGACCTTCTCGGAGGGCGACACCGTCCTGACCCTCTCCACCTGCTGCCGGAAGTATGACACAGCCAAGACCGGCAACCAGCGTCTGGTGGTCATGGCGAAGCTGCTGCCGGAAGGCGCGACGGCACAGCCCTACACCGTCTCTCTGTCGGAAAATCCGGAGATGCCATAACAAAAACTTCCTGCACCGCTTTTACGGCGCAGGAAATCGAGAAAGCGGCGGCTGCCCATACGGGCAG
>HF988115.1:0-239 GCA_000434635.1 Firmicutes bacterium CAG:110
CGCGAAAAGGCATATGCCGCGAGAGACGTCATAGCCAGCTGGATCGCTGCCACGATCAGGCACAGCTTCACAGAATTCCACGTCCAGAGCATGAAATTCGTTTCCTGAAAAAGGCTGGTATAATGTTCAATACTGAATTTCTTGGGAAACAACGATGATAGGAAGAAACTGTCTCCCGCCGAAAAGGAGGACATAACGATCCACAGAACCGGGAACAGAACGATTATAATGGTGACCCA
>HF988115.1:416-1195 GCA_000434635.1 Firmicutes bacterium CAG:110
GACAGTTCATACCGGTTCGACCATGTTGTCATCTTGTACGTTGTGCTTGCCAATATATCCGTATAACCCGCAAACTGATTGTCCACACGTGCCGGACCGCCCTGCGTAATCATGTAGATGTTTCCAAAGTTGTTAAAATTGGCAGCAAACGTTGAGATGACCAGCGGGATCGACAGCTTGGTCACCAGCGGGAGTGTGATCGTTCTGAAACACTGGAATCTGGACGCGCCATCGATTTTGGCTGCCTCATAGTAGTCATTCGGGATCGCCTGAAGTCCGCCGAGACAGACATTCATCATATAGGGAAACCCGAGCCAGACATTCACAATAATGATACCGATCCGCGCCCAGAGTGCGTCCGTCATCCATGGGATATTGGCTGTAATACCGAGCGCATGAAGCAGGTTATTGATACCGCCATACTGCTCGTTCAAAAGCCCCTGCCACGCCAGAATCGCAATGGTAGAGGGAAGTGCCCATGGAACGATCAGGATGGTTTTATAGACCTTTGATTCCTTCATTTTTGGATTATTCAAAAGGATCGCAAGGCCGAGTCCCATAGTATAGGATCCCAGTGTACTGAGCACGGCAAAGCACACCGTCCAGCCCAGCACCGGGAAAAAGACATCTTTCAGGCTTCCGGAAAAGACCGTGAGGTAATTCTGAAACGCAATGAACGTAAAATCGTTCAGGTGATACATGTTGTAATTGGTAAAAGAAATTACAATCGTATAAATGATTGGAATGCAGGTCACGATCAGAATGGAAACCAGAGCCGG
>HF988115.1:1236-1633 GCA_000434635.1 Firmicutes bacterium CAG:110
ATGGAATTGCTTTTGCGTTGTCTTTTCTCCTCATGGTATCACTACTTTCCGGCGTTCATCAGGTCAACAGCTTCCTTCAGCTGCTTTACCATATTTTCAGCGGCAGCCTCAGGAGACAGCTCCCCAGTCCACATTGAGCGGATGTTGTTGGTGTGAATAGACCATAGCTGACCCATTTCGGATACGGTGGGCATTGGTTCACCATTCTGTATCTGCGCAATAAACGCTTTAGAATAGGCGTTGCTCTGGATGGTTTCCTCCGCCTGATCGGTCAGTTTTGCGGGAATCCGGTCTCCGGACTCATACATTCCTATCGCGCCGTGATCAATCAGGTACATGATAAATTCCCATGCCTTCTCCTGACTGTCGCTTTCGTTGCTCACAAAGCAAACCTGTG
>HF988115.1:1676-2463 GCA_000434635.1 Firmicutes bacterium CAG:110
GTAATAAACGGTTGGCCATGAAAGGTGGGCATCTGTGCAACGGCAAAGGGCGTTCCTGCGGAGGTAAATCCGTCGATATCCCAAGGGCCGCCAATATAATAAGCAGTCTGACCGTTCTGGAAATTACTTCTGGCAATGTCTGCGGTAACATCCGCAGATACAAGGCCATATTCATTACAGAGCGCATTTATAAATTCATACGCCTGAACGGCGCCTTCGTTTGCCAAACCAATGTCCGTAACGTCATAGGAACCATTTTCGTACTTAAAAATATAGCCGCCGCACGCCCGTACAAATCCGAGATCATAGTAAATGCTGGTAGCATCGAACTGAACTCCGCCAACCTCCGCCGCACCTGCAACCAGTTCTTCCCACGTTGCCGGTACCTGATCTACCAGATCGGTATTGTAGAAGAGGGCGGTCGTTTCAACAGAAAGCGGCGCGGCATAGCGGACACCGCTGACGTAGCACGCCTGAATTGCCGCATCAGCAAAATCCTCGTCTGCGTAAAGGTCTGCGGGAACTTCTGCCGCCAGACCTGCGTTGACATAATCGGCAAGCTGGTCATTGGGGATTCCCACAACCGCATCGGGACCATCCTCGCTCTTGATTGCCTGCGCAAATTTCTGGACGGACGGAGACTGATGAATCACTTCCACCTGATATCCATTGGCAGTCCCCCACTCGTCCGCATAGGACTGAATGGTTTCTGCCTCTACACTCATGTTGGTCCAGATGGTCAGCTTCGTATCCGGTTCTTTGGAGGAACCGCATCCGGATAACGCCA
>HF988115.1:2500-2665 GCA_000434635.1 Firmicutes bacterium CAG:110
CCAGAGCCGTCAGAACAGACGCTATTGTCCTTTTCATTCCTTTACCTCCTACATTTGTTTTAAGTTCAGCAATGCCGCATTCGCATTCCCGTCCCGGTCAAAAAGCGCTTGATTTGCCATCGAATTGCCCGCCTCAACCTGATCGTTCATATAGGCGCAGCCATT
>HF988115.1:2795-3029 GCA_000434635.1 Firmicutes bacterium CAG:110
AAATCACGGAGGAATTGCATCTGACCCGCTTCTGTCGCAGGATATCCGGTATTTTTTTCAAGCTCCTGTGTGAACACGAGCCCCGTACAGCCAAGCGTGTCCGTTGTGTACCCAATGGAGGTTTCGGCGATCATGACATCCTTACCATATTTTTGACTTACCCGATTCATATTGTCAAGAAGAAGGTTGAGTCCTCCGTTCCAGTGTGGATAGTAAGACATACCGATGATGTCA
>HF988115.1:3063-4273 GCA_000434635.1 Firmicutes bacterium CAG:110
TCAAACGGCTCAATAGCGTCAAACCACCGTTCATACAGCTCGGCGTCTGTTCCGAAATCCAGATGCAGCACAATTCTTGCTTCAGGACATTCTTCTTTCACTGCGTAAATTCCGGCTTGTAAAAGACCTGCCATTGCCGCCAAGTTTTTGACATGTCCATCCGGCCATAGAAAACCGTTTGTGATCTCGTTCCCGACCTGAACCATTGCAGGAATGATACCGCGGTTTTTCAGATACTTGAGTGTCTCACGGGTATGCAGATATACCGCTGCCTCAAGCTCTTTTCCAGTGAGAGATTTCCACGCCTTTGGCTTGATCTGCTTCGCGGGGTCTGCCCAGAAATCGCTGTACTGAAAGTCCAGAAGCACTTCCATCCCGCTGCTCTTTGCCCGCTGTGCCAGCTCCACTGTAGTCTGCAAATCATTATTTCCGCCGCCATAAGGTGCTCCGGACGCGTCATAGGGATCCGGCCAGATCCTGAGGCGTATCATGTCTGTTCCGCATTTTTTCAGGATGCGGAACAGATCATCCTGTTTTCCATCCAAATAGTAGGATGCACCGTGTGCCTCCAGCGCCTTTGCCATGGATACATCCATACCTTTGACAAAGCCCATAGATCACTCCTTGACCAAAGTGATGTTATCGATCGTACCCCAACCGCCGGGAGCAGTGGTCACACTCACGCCAATGGTAATTTCTCCATTCGCAACATCCAGATTGTCCAGTTCCGCGGCGTACCAATTAACGTAGCCATTCAATTCCGCGTCAGCCTTGTATGTCTTGCCGTTGATTACTGCGTAGAAGAAGACCTCTGCGTTCTCGTCCCCAGCGGCCTCGCCCTGAATATAACCGGTCAGCTTGTAGCTTCCTTTTTCCAGACCGGAAATGGTCTGTTCCGCAGTAAAGTTAACATTGCTGGAGCCTGAATAGAAGTGCAGAGCCTGAACACCGTCGCAGCAATCCGTTTCACGGGTATAGATATCCAGTTCCTCAGTGGAATCGTCGATATTGGTAACAGTCCACCCTGTGAAATCCGCATCCTCAAAACTTCCATTCACAACATAGTTTCCATTTTCATCCGGTTCCGCTTTGGGGGCGCTGCCACAGGCAGCAAGAGACAGGATCATGCACAGGATAACCAAAATGGACAACAGCTTCTTTTTCATGACATATTCTCCTTTGTTGATGATAGTTAAACAATTTATCTCAT
>HF988115.1:4406-14679 GCA_000434635.1 Firmicutes bacterium CAG:110
AACTGTAATTTGTGCAAAACAGAAAAGGAGATGCAAAAACGCACCTCCTGCTATCCTGTTATATCAGCAGCTTTTCCGGAACACAGGCGTTCCATTTACGAAAATAGATTTCGTTATTTTTCCTCCGCTCAGGACTCTGTTCCGCAGCAGATCCAATGCGGTTTCGCAAATGATAGGAATGTCAATGTGAATTGTGGTCAGCGGCGGTGACAGATACTTTGCGATATTTACATCGTTAATGCTGAACACCGCCACTTGTTCCGGTACCTGAACGCCTGCCTCATTCAATGCCTGAAGGACGCCTACGGCCAGAGTATCGCTTGCAACACATAACGATGTGGGAATCGTCTCCTTGGTCAGAAGCTCTTTGCCCAAACGATAGCCTTCTTCCACAGTAAATTTGTCGGATATCAGAATATAATCTTCATTCAGGCAATTATAATAGCTGGCGCTTTGCCGGAAGGACCACTCACGGATATCCATAGAGGGCAACCCGGTATCAATGTTTCTGTCCGGGCCGCCAATAAAGCCTATTGTGCGGTGTCCCTTCTCCATAAAGTAGTCTACGATCTGGGTCACAAAAGAATCCATGTTGGGTCTTACCGCATCAAACAGCTTCTCGTCCGGAGAAGTTCCTATAAACACGCCTCTCTTGCATATTCTGTACAGCCTGTTGATTTCCTTCCTGTTCAGCCAACCCACCGCAACAAATGCGTTCAGATCCTTGGGTATGGCGTCCATCCCATCCTTTTTACTGTATACCGTAAGGTGAATATTCATTTTCCGCGCCTGCTTCAGAAGCTCATCCTTAACATTCTGGTAGAAGATATCCTCCAGCTCATCTTCCGCTTCTGTGAAGTACAGAAGCGCGACATTTTCTATTTTGGGAAAAATGATTCTCTTTTTATATCCCACTTTTTCAGCCGCGGCAAAAATTGCCGCCCGCGTTTCCGCACTGACAGAAATCCCTTCGTCATAGTTCAGCACTCTGGATACAGCAGCACTGGATACACCGACAATTTCCGCGATCTCCTTTATAGTAGCCATAAATACCTCCATTTCTGTTAATATATTTACATAAATTATTTACTTTGTCAAATACTTTGTTTTTTCTTTCCTGATTTGGTGGTATACACCAGCTTAGGGTGGCTCTGACGAGCCTCGCAAGCATGGAAACCTAGCCTAAAAAACGCCCATTTCTGCTATGAAGCTACAGCTCATGCAGAAATGGGTGTTCTTTCATTAGCGAGTCTTAAATCTACCCGCGACTCAAAGTAGCCTGTTTGACCTACAGGATAGTACGCATGGTTCCCAAGCTCTTTTCGGTATTTTCGTTTACAGTAGCCCCGTAAATCAGAAAATATCCGCCACTATTTCAGTAGCCGCACCTTGACGAATCGCATCTACATCCACCATAGATCGAATACGAATACTGTAGTTTCCGGGGAAATAGTCCCGGCACTCCGCAAAGTGGTAGAGCACGGTGCTGTTCTCCAGGAATGCCGCCTGGATCGTGCGGCCTTCATCTATCAAATATGCCGGAATGCAAGGCTGCAGATTTATTTGCACACCGTTTTCTGTGCGCAGAAACGGTTTTTGGCCGAACATCATGATTTGCCATATGCTCATAAACTCCGCCGTAGAACCGCTCAACCGCGCTACATATCCACGTCCGTGAAGCGCCTCCTCCGGATTCAGACTGCTCACCAGGAAGGAGCTGTTTTCCAATGTACTCCTTCCGTAGACAGCCGGATCTAAGAACGGAATCGCAGCCTGCCGCATTGTTTCCGAAAACTGTTCATACAATCCGCCGCGCAGCAGTTCCAACAAATATTTATATTCCATGTGCAGCCAGATGGAACCATTTTCCAGCCATCCCGGTGTAAACGCAGCCGCGCGCCCCAGCTCCAGCTCGGATATATCCAGTGCCTGATTGACGCGGTACATTCCAAGCTTGCCGTCAAACAGCTCGCTCCGGTGTACTGCCTCGAACAGTTTTTCGCGTTTCTGCTCACTTTCACATAGGCGCATATCCCGCACACTGGATTCCAGGAACAACGGCATATCACACTTTTCAAACGAAGGCGTTCCTTGATCCATTTTCACACGGTATCGGCAATAGGTCGGCATCACCCCGTTTTCTCCGCGGCATAGAGCAAGCCGCTGACCAAGGAAATTTGCCCATGTGTCCAGCATTTCAGCCAGCTGTTCCGCCTGGCAATCTGCATAGTCCCATGCTCCCTGCGTATAGACTTCTTCCCGGCAGTGCTCCAGCGCGGATTTGCTGCTGTTCCAAAAATCAACCAGCACCGTATTTCCCGTATACTCCGGAATATCCTCGACGCTCTGCTTTAGGCGCATCAGTAACATGTAATGGGGTCCCGGCAAAGAAACCTTTCCTCCATAGCGCCGAAGAGAAACTTTCAGAAACCGCAAATGCCGCAGCAGCTCCATAGCTTCCGTAACACTGGAACCAAACAGTGCGGGCAATCCGTTCAGCGCGTCATACCAGCCGGGTCTTCCGCCTTCCATTTCAATGCCGCATCCCCAGGCATCCAACGCCGCAAATTTCATTGCGCACATACAGACCAGCTTTTCCAGCAAAGTGGCTTTTACCAGATTCTCGGCCCCATCCCTACACCATTTTTCGCCCGGTGTCTCTTCCAAAAAGTGGTACTGCCGCAGTTCTCCACCCGACACACTATAGCGTTTTTCTCTGGGCAGTATTTGCGCCTGCGGCCGGTACCAGGGCAGTTCCATTTGCATCAGTTCCTGCTCCCGTTCCGGCCAGATACGCAGGAAGTCTTCAATCAGATCCAGGCCATAGCTCCAATGGTCTGTCCAATATCCCTCTCCGAAGTCCGCATCTGCTTTTACCGTTCCTTGCGCTATGCGGGCCATTCCCTCCTGTCTCCCATAGCGCAGCACATACTGCCCCGGTGTCATTGTCTCTCCACTGGCACTCTGTACCAGATCCGGTTTGATGACCAGGGGGTTATATCCGTCCGGCTGGATCAGGGAATAGAAGTCGGCAACATTTTTTCCGCCTACGAAAGGCGCAAACGATACATCACATCGTCTGTTTTGCCACACGTCCCGGAAATTCCCGTTTCCCTGAGAGAGCGGCTCCTGTGTCAGAGAGAAGTAATTGTAATCCCGTTCCAGATCCCCATGCTTACGGCTATACAGGTGAAAGGTATGTCCAGCCAGGCGTACCGGCTTGCCGCCGCGCAGGAAATTATCCAAATACGTCCTCTTGCAGTACTCATCAAATCGGGGATCTGCCGTGTCGCATGCAATTGGCGCACACAGTGTATCCACCATTGTTTCCGCTTCCGCAAGCTTTCTTGCAAACCATTCGGGCGATACCGCCTCTTCCAGCAGTTTCCCGCAGCCGCTGCCGGTTTTTCCGTGCCCCAGCAGTGTATAAACCGTTTTCTTCTCTCCCGGATTCAGTCGGAGCCGCGCACCTGAAAAGAAACACGGGAACAGATTTTGGCAGCGCTGGTGTGCCGAAATCAACTCCGGCAAATCCATCCGCGCAAATCCATGCGGATGGGCAAAGGAAGTATCCTGTCCGAAAACGGCTTCCGGGTCCCACAGGACAGGCAGTCGTTTTCCTTCCTCCACACAAGAAAATCCAAACGCAAAACCGGTGATCGGCTCGACCCGGGCACTATCCTCCAGGCTTGCCCGTACCCTGTATCGGGGGACGCCTGTTTCGCCTCCTACCGTTTCCATCCAGGCCCTTGCGGTCTGGGTCATGCATTTCAAATGCCAGTCTCCGATCCCATGGGGAACAATTGCCGGAAGTCCATCCAGTACCTCCAAATCCAATACGCCGTTGCCAGTATTTTCAATTGTCAGCGTCCTTGCCAGCGCTCCAACGCACGCATTCGGTAAAATAAAATACTGGACCTGGGCACGAACCGGGGCATCCGTTTCCCGGCACTGAAGCGTCAAGCTGTTTGCCCCAAGCAGCATCTGTTTGTCCCGTGCATTCACAAACAACTCCGACACATGCCCATGGTACTTCAAGAAAGTACGGAAGCCCTTCGTCTGGACATCCTGCCACGCTGTGTGCGCCGGCCGAAATTCCATGATCGGGTGATCCTTATCCTGCGTGCCAAAACTCGCAACGCCTTGCCCCCGATTTACGAAAAAGCACCATGCGGGGATACCATTCTCCCCCGCAATTCCTGGTAAAAAATCGGCAAATGCCGGTTGACTGTCATAGTCTTTTATGATATCGATCATTGTACTTTTCTCCCGAGCCAAGCTTCCACAATATGTATTTTCTCTTTGTCCAATGCTCCCATTTCAGAAGGCAGGATACGTCCATCCGCTATTGGCATATTGTCCAGCTCTGCCTTCACAATTGTATATTCGGAAGGCTCCAGGCGTTCCAACAATGTGTATACAATCTTGAATGCCTTTCCGCCAAACTTCAAAATAATGCTGGTTCGATTCCGCACATCAAACTGTTCCGGCAGCAGCTGAGGCCGCAGACACAGCGCTCCATTTTCCCCGCGGACGCCAAACATTTCCTGCACCACGCACAGCATCATCCAGGCTGCGGAGCCCGTCAGATACGGGTACATACCCCGGCCATCCGGGGCAAAGTATTCCGGGATCCCCGGATAGATCCTGCTCTTTTCAGAATCCAGCGCAAGTCTCCAAATTGGCTCTATGGCCGAAAAGCCCTCTCTGGCATACCCCCGGCTGTACAGCGCATATGCAAACATGACACTCATATGGCTGAACACCGCGCCGTTTTCCTTATGCCCGTAGGCAAAGGCCAGCATTCTGCCAATTTGGAAATCTTCTGGATTTAGCCGCGTATTCAGTCTGAATCCGCCTGCCTGCCGCGCATACAGTAGCCGCCTGGCCGCATGATAGATTTGAGGGATCTCCGATTTCGTTGCTACCCCGCCCAGGATTGTAAATACCTGTCCCGTCAGCATCATACGTTCTTGCCCCGGCGTCCCGCATTCCAGTGGAGTACCGTAATTATCATAGTAGCTGTTGAACCATCCGTCCTGCTCCGTCTGAATCCATGCCTTTTCCCGTATGATTGCTTTCAGCGTATCCGCACACAAGTCCAAATGCCGCACAATTTTGTCCAGCGGGATCTGAATCCGGTCATCATCAGGAATTTGGATGCACTGCGTGCAGAACCGATTCAGCTTCTCCCTGCGCGATGCGATGGAAGCCCAATTGTCCTCTTCCCCCAGCAGGATTGCAAAACGCTTTGGCAGGTCAATACTGCTGCATTTTCCGGTCTGCCGTAAAGTTTCCAGCATTTTCGCCAACAGCTCCATACTTCCGGCATAAGCGGATGTAAACGCACCGCTCTCCCCGCGTTGAGGTGCCATATCCAAAGCGTCGTTCCAATCCGCATCCCGAAGCCGAAGCAGACCATGTTCTCCCGCTTCGCAGAATGCGGTCAGCTGTTCCAACAGCATATGCTCTGCAACAGTTCCTGTGCAGCTTCTTTTTGCCTGGATGGCATCTCTCTGGGTCCCCCGCATTCCGAGACCATCCTGAAAAAAAGGTGCCACTCTCAGAAGGATCTCAATATCGCCTGTTTGTTGGATGTATTGCCAGATAGTCAGTACCGGCCAGTAACCGTGATCCATCCAGACTCGCTGAATTCCATTGCGATCCGCCTTGAATTCTCCCGGACGATTTCCAATAATGGTGGCATTCGTCCCGTCCAAACGGACTCCGCCAAAATAGGCGACCAGGTCATCCGCCACTGTCTCAGGCTCGCTCAAAAGCAGTCCCAGAGAATCCTGCCACAAGTCACGCCAGCCTCGTCCGCCCTTTCCGTAATCGTGATGAGGCAGGAACGAGCAGCCATAAATTCTACGCAGCGTTGGCTGAATTCCGATCCAGCGCAGAATATTGTCAAAGTCTGAATCACCCGTATGGGTGCGGATTGGATTCACCTGATCCCACCAGAGCTTTGTCTCTTCCAGGGAAATCCGGATTCTGTACAGGGAAAGCCAGACGGCGGCAATTTGCTCCGCAGCTGCCTTATCTTCCGCTGTACCCACAAGAATATCGTATTCCCGCTTTTCTCCCGGGCGTAACTCCGTCTCCGGGAAACGCAGCGCACCAATTGTTTCTTTTCCTGCCGTTTCACCACCAAGGGAATCACCAGGCAGCTCTTTGGCAACCCACTCCGGCATGATCAGGCTTCCTTCGCCTGTGTAACGATCCAGGTCCGCACAGACCGCTTCCGCAGATTTCCCGTCTTCCGTTATGCCAAATACAAAATAGCTTCGCTGATTGGGTGTGTGCCCACGCTCATCGAAGGAATAGGTCGGTGTGAGGATTACGCCTTCCTTCCGGCTTTCCGCTCGATTCAGCAGAGAGGTCACATGGCGGTGATCCCTCAGATTATCCGCACTGCGCCCATAGAGTGGGATTGCAGCTGTCGGTGTCAAGCGGAGGGTTTCTTCGCCGCAATTCTCCAATATTACCTGCATGATCTCCACCGTTCCGTTTGCGCTGGGGACCCAGCTGGTCACAGCTGCCCGCAATTGACGAGTCCGGTTTTCCCGCACAGTCCTATGCCACAGCAGCCCCGCTTCCACTATGCACTTCTCTTCCGCGGGCGTAAATTCCTCCGCAATCTGCGCGGCGCTCATTCCTGCTGCCGACCACAATTCGCCGTTTTCAAATCTGCACCAAAAATTTCTCCCCGCCATGCCGGAACGCAGATCCTCTTCACTGGCCGGCGGCAGCACAAAACTGTTTTGGTCCCGCTTCAAGTCACCCTTTAATTCCGGCGTTATGCTTGCCATAACGCCGTTTTCTGCGGCAAGGGGAAAATAATTCAGCCTGTTTTTCTCCCCATGCTCTATCCGAAAGGACCCCATATCGTCCAGAAATCCGCTTCCCATTCCATACACCCCTTACTGGCTACTGTTTTTCATCTTCTCTGTGGATCCTGTATTTCTTTTGCTGGTATTCCACAGGTGTTGTACCTACCGCGTCCTTGAACGCCCGATAAAAGCTCTTATAGTTTTCATATCCAACCTGTGCGGCCACCTCGGCAATTGAGATGTCCGGTTGACGAAGCAGCTCTTTGGCCTTCTCCATCCGCGTATTCCGCAAATACTCAGAGAACGTTTTTCCTGTGTATTTGCTGAACATGGTAGAGAAATATGCATAATTCAGGGAAACCTCATTGGAAACCATTGCTAATGTAATAGGCTTCGGATAGTTTCTCCGGATATATTGAATTGCCAGCTCCATGACATATGTATCATTTCGGCTCTGCATATAGGTGTGTGCCAATTGATTCAGGGACAATAAACGCTCATTTACATTTACGAGATATTCCCGCATGGTTGCGAATGTAAGCGGTGACTTTACCCGTTCCAAGTCCACTGCTTCGCCGCCCGGAATGGAGAGCGCCGTCTGGCGCATTGCCCTATAGACGGTGTCGCAGAGCGCAAGCGTATAGCCAATACTGTATTGTACCAGCTTCTGACGGTCAAACAGCTCCGACAGCCGCTTTGTCAGCGCCTCGTCCGCCGCTGTTCCCGTCAGCTCCGTCATCTGTTCGATCTTCCGGTGCGGAACCGTGAAATCGGTTCGCATTCCCGCAATATCTTCCTGGCAGAGTACGTTCTTCCCGGGGTAAAGCAGCCTGTGAACATAGATATTCCGCACCTGCTGATACGCCGTTTTGAACGCATCCGCTTCTCTGCCCACCATTGTATACGCAATACATATTCCGTGAAAATCCTGCTCCAAATTCGGATAATACTTCCGAATATCCACAGGATACGGTGCCAAAACGATTATTTCTGACCTGTCCTCCATACAAAGGAATGGTCTTCCCAGCCTATTGCACAGAAGCGACGCATTCCGATTTTGCTCTTCCCCAATATATCCGGTTCCCGGGAAGCCAATCAACATCAGCGCACACGCCCCGGACAGGAACGGATACGTTCGCTTCATCTGCTCCAATATTCCCGCGTTTGACGATTCTCCCCGCAAGTAATTCACAAACAGAGAGTACGAGGTATTCACAATGGTCGCCCGCCTTGCGTTGGCAGACTGCCAGGCCTTCTCCACAACCCGGTACAGCTCCTGCTTATCCACCGGCTTCAAAAGGTAGGCGCTTGCGCCGTATTCTATCGCCTGCTGGGCATACTTGAAGTCGTCATATCCAGAGATTACGACAATGGATGTATTGGCCCACTGTAACCGGCATTGCCTCATCAATTCGATTCCATCCACATCAGGCATCCGGATATCCGTGATCAGAAGGTCCACAGGATGCTCCCGCATAAGACTCAGCGCCTCCGCACCGTTGCATGCCGTTCGGATCTCCGGGCATATTGCCGGATTCGGCAGCTGAAGCAGCATACTCTTCAGTCCTTCCCGAATCAGCTCCGTATCATCCGCAAGCAAAATTTTCATGCTACCATCCTCCCAGAGCATCCTGCCGTGCCGGTATCCGAACTTCGACGCTCGTTCCCAGGCCTTCACAGCTGATAAACCGCAGCCCACAGGCTTCGCCGTACATCAGCTGGATTCGCTGATGCACATTCACAACCCCAATGCCGTTCTTTCCGGAGCGGATATTCCCAGTCCCGCTTCCATTCAGAGCACACTGAATCTCATGAAGCCGCTCCGGGGCAATTCCGATACCGTTGTCCGTAACGGACAAAATCAGTAGGCCATCCTCCTGGCGGCATTTCAATGTGATGACAATACGCCTGCTGTCCGCCGGCATTCCATGAACGATTGCATTTTCCACCAGTGGCTGGATACTCAGTTTGGGAATTTCTGTATACAAAACTTCCCGCGGAAGCGTAGATTCCAGGCGGATTTCTGTGCCATTTGACGCGGACATGAAGAAGATGTAGCGATCAATACAGTCCAGTTCTTCGGAAAGCGTGACGGTTTTTGTTTTCCACTTCATATGATACCGCATCAGGCTCCCCAGAGAAAAAACGGTTTCCGCAACCTCCGTATCCCCATGTACTTCTGACAGCATACGGATGCTCTCCAGTGCGTTATATAGGAAATGGCTGTTGATCTGGCTCTGCAATGCGTCCAACTCCGCCTGCTTTACCGCAAGTCCACGCTGAATATTCTCATCCACCAGCTGCTGCATTCGGTCCAGCATACCGTTAAAGCTTTTGCTGAGCGTATCCAGTTCATCCCCGCCGTTTTCTCTTTCGGGAATCCGAATATCCAAATTACCGGACTGCACCGCCAGCATTTTCTTCTCCAATAGCGCAAGCCGTTTCAGCATCGACTGGCAGACGTATTGAACCAGGACCCAAATCACGCACATTCCCAGCAGCATAACCGCCAGCACGCTTGCCCCCATTTGATATACGGGCTGCAGCAAATCCGCCTGATCCTCATAAACAACTGCCCACGCGTTCAGCAGCTCCAACCAGCTGTAACGTACCAGGTAGCTTCTTCCGTCCTTTTCCAATACGGCCTGATAGGTTGATCTGGAGGGCGTATCCGGCGAATCCGTCAGCACCGCCTGCAACTCTTCCGCTGAAAACAGATTCTCTTCATTTGAAAACAGCTCTCCATTCGCCGCAAGCAAACAGGATGCAGCATTTGCATTCGAGAAGCCTGAAAAGAATTTGTCTGAATCCAAGCGAAGCCGCAGCAACCCCACAGGGGTAATGTCCAGGTAAATACGATAGCACCCGTATACCTCTCCATCCTCTACAGCGTATACGGCACTTTGTCCGGAGGGGATGATCTCATCAAAAGGCGTATTTTTCAGCCTGTCCAGTCTATAAATTGTCGGCCAGATTTCGTGAATCTGCGGATTATCAAAGAAAAAACTTGCCTCTTCAATGATGTCATTGCTCTGAAAAATGCTCCGGATCGTCTTGAGTTCGTTTTGAGAAAACTTTACCAGCTGCAAACCATCCGCATCCATATCGGACGTACAAAAGCGAACAAATTCCCTCTGGCTGAGCGCTGAAGACGCGCTAGTATCAATTCTGGCCGCATTGGACGCTGTCTCTATGCGCAAATTCTGGAGCGCTGCGGCAGAATCCTTTTCAAAGCTGTCATAGACAAACTCGATCCTACCCTTGATCCACAGTGCGGCAATGATTACGCATGGAATGATCCATATTAGCGACAACATTTTAATGATTTTCGCTGCCAATCTGGTTTTCCCTGGAAGCATACTCTTTTTGGGCACGATACAACACCTCCTGCGTAAATCATTATAGCATGTTGACACTTGTTTCGACAAGGGAAAGGCGGT
>HF988115.1:14711-20026 GCA_000434635.1 Firmicutes bacterium CAG:110
GGTGGGCAAGTGCCCACCGCCCAAAATTCTACTTACTGAAAGAGCGCCTTCCGCACATCCAGCAGGTTCTGCTCATAGCTGACAACCTTTTCGTAGCCATAGCTGTCCCGTGCTGCCAGGAAGTCAGACAGAATCTTGTCAAACTCCTCGTCACTTGCAGCCGTGATCAGTTCAGGAACTACCTCCTGCCAGCGCTGATTGATTCTGGTCGCCGCAATGGCCTCTTCGCTGTCACCAGTCGGCTCCAGATTGTTATAAATACCGCCGTTCACAAATGCGTTCTTGTCTGCCCAATCGCTCATTGCCGTGATGTAGTAGGGACTTGCCGGACGCCACTGGTCCACAATGACGCTATTGCGGAGCATCCAGTAGGTATCTACCAGGCCATACTGCGTAGCAAAGGTATTGGGGTCACTGTTCATCAGCTCGATCATTTCATCCGTCAGCTGGGGCTTGCCGTCTACAACTTCGTAGGTTTCACCCTCAACTCCCAGGAAAATATCCTTCTGACCCTCCTCACTGAGCATATAGGTCAGGAAAGCGATTGCTCTGGCGGGGTCCTTGCAGTCCTTGCTGATGAAGGTGCTCATCCAGCCATCCAGAGAGCCCGGGAAAATCAGAGGAGCATCGCCGTTAGAATTTGCGGGGCCATCGATTGCAATATAGTAGCTGTCCGGATTTTCGCTGGAGGCCAGGATTGCATTCGCTTCCTGCATTCCGCTCCACTCACGCAACATGCAGAAGTAAGCGCCGTTGTTGCTCTTTTCCGTAACCTGATCGTCAGAGTCAACCAGGTAATCAATCCCGATCAGGCCTTCCTGATAAGCCTGCCGGAAGGTTTTCAGCCACTCGATGTAGTCCGGGTTAGAGATCCGGTCATAGATCTTGCCGTCTTCCTCATAGGGAACAGCCAGGAAGTTCTGCAAGTAGCTGGTCAGACCGTAGCCGCTACCGCCCTGTGCATAGAAGGGGGTAATATCCACACCCTTATAGGTTGCGTACTCATTCTTCAGCGTCCGAAGCGTATTCAGGAAGCCCTCCGGCGTGGACATATCCGGGCTGCCCATATCTTCATACAGATCCTTGCGCACCAGGAAAGTCTGAACAGCCGCCGTCATACCGGTTTCGGCCATCTGTTCGGCACCGTAGGCATCATTGGGAACACAGTAGAGGTTGCCATCGGACTTGGTATGCCATGCGACAACGCTGCCATCCACGACCTTCCAGAAGTAAGGATCGTACTGGTCAGCCAATTCATTCAGCGCGTAAGTATAACCCTGCTCATAGAGCGTATTGTAGCAGGTTTCCCAGGAACCCAGAGAAATCAGATCCGGCAGCGTTCCACTGATCATCATCAGGTTCAGCTCCTCAGACACATCTCCGGTAGGCGTAACAATATTGATGTTCACGCCCGTTTTCTCCGTGATATGCTTTGTGGACAGGCTGTCGCCCCAGGTATAGCCATACCAGGACGCGCCTACAAACCACTCCATATCGATGGGGCTGGTATCCTTTTCCCAAGCGGGGGCATCTGCGCTTGCCGTCGTTTCTGCCGCTTCCGTATTCTCGGTCTTTGCGGCCTCTGTCTGAGCAGGCGCTGCGGATGTGGTTTCCGTTCCGCCTCCCTTTGCGCAGGCAGCAAGTGAGAAGATCATAATTGCCGCCAATAGGACACTGACTATTTTTTTCATTGTTCGCACTCCTTGTTTCATATTTTAAGCAGCTCCAGCCGCTTTGGTTACCCTTTGATTGCGCCAAGCATAACGCCTTTTACCAGGTACTTCTGGATAAACGGGTACAGGCACAGGATCGGCAATGCTCCCACGAACATTGCGGCGTACTTTACGGTAGCCGATGTCGTTGTCCCGCCCAGCGCAAGCATTGCCTGCTGCTGCTGCGCCGTCATACTGGTTTCCGCCAAAAGCTTGTAGAGGATCGTCTGCAACGGTTCCAACGTCTTATCCCGAATATAAACAACGCCCTGGTAATAATCGTTCCAGTGGTAGACCGCCGTAAACAGTCCAATCGTTGCAATGACCGGCTTGGCATTTGGCATGACAATTTTCCAATAAACCGTGAATTCCGATGCGCCATCCAACCGGGCACTCTCTATCAGCGATTCCGGAATAGAACGGAAGAAGCTCATGAAAATGACCATGTTGTAGAAGGTAAACATTCCGGGGAGGATATACACCCAGAAAGTGTTGTACAGCTTGAGCTTGATCATCAGAATAAAGTTGGGGATCAGCCCGCCGTTAAAAAACATGGTGATCATTGCAATCTTCAAGTAGAACTTTTTCCCGATCAGGTCCTTCCGGGACATTCCGTAGGCGACCATGGAGGTGAAAAAGACGTGCGTAAATGTGGCAACAACAGTTCGAAGAATTGTGATTTTGAAACCGCTGAGGATGTATTCATTCTGAAAGACAACCTTATAGGCATCCAGGCTCAAAGCCTTTGGCCACCACGCAACCGGCCCCCGGTTCGCAATTTCCGGCGCTGCCAGTGAATTCGCCAGAATATACCACATCGGGTACACGCAGGCAAAGCAAATAAGCACCATGATAATCGCCAGGATAACATCGAATGCCGTAACAGAATGCAGTTTCTTGCGCATTTTTTGTCCCTCCTAAATGATACTCTCTCCTGTCAATTTCACAGAGGTGAAATTGCACAGGCGGAGAAGTCCATAGGCAATGATACTGCGGAAAAACAGCACGGCCGTCGAAAAAGAGAACCGACCGGACACAATGCCCATATTGTAAATATACAAATCGATGGTCTCGCTGCGTGCCATGTTGGCAGAATTGCTCAGGAAGAAGATCTGGTCAAAATTGCTGGTCAGGCAGCCGCTTACGGCAAGAATGAACAGCAGCGCAATGGTCGGACGGATACACTGAATGGTGATATTCCACATTTTGCTCCAGCGCCCGGCCCCGTCCAATTCAGCCGCTTCGTACAGCCCCGGGTCAATACCCGAGATCGCAGCCAGATAAATAATGGCGCTCCATCCCATTTCTTTCAATGTATCGGAGAGGAACGCGATCCACCAGAACTTCTTTGGGTCGCCGTTATACAGGATCGGTTTGTCCTGCAGACCCAAAGCCATCATAAGCTGATTGATAATTCCGGACTGGGACAGCCAGGTAAGCAGGATACCGCCGAAAATTGCCCAGGAGATGAAATGCGGCATATAAGACAGCGTTTGAACCAATCTCTTAAACTTAGCATTCTTGATCTCATTGAGCATAAGCGCAAAGAAAATCGGAATACAAAATCCCAGCGTGATCCGTAACGCGCTCATTCCCAGCGTGTTGTACACACTGCGCCAAAAGCGGTCATCCGATAAAAACGCCGCAAAGTGCTTCAGTCCGACGAAATTGTTCTCAAACAGCGGTGTGCTGATACGGTAGTCCGTAAAAGCAATATACAGGAACACCAACGGAACATAGCTGAAAACTGCCATCCAAATCAATCCGGGCCATACCATCGCCTGCAGTTCCCGCTGTTTCCAGAGGCTTCTTATCCCTCGCTGGAATCGACTGGAGTTTGACATTTTCTTCTCTGCTTTTTGCTGATTCACGTTGCTCCCCCTCCTTCTGTCTACATGATAGCAGAGCTGCCAGTCAGAAACAACGCATCAATTTTGGATTATATCCCAATTTTTTGGATTTGGTTGACATTATCCTTTGTATTATTTACACTAATTCCACATGCAATATCAGGAGGTTCGCAGCATATGTACGAAACACTCATTTGGGAAGAAACCTTTCCCGGATGTTCGCTGAATGAACATAATTGGAATCGACGGGTAGGTAACTGGCAGTTGTCTTCGGATGGGCAGCCTGTTGTGCCGGGCTGGGGAAACAGAGAGCAGCAATACTACACGCCACACAATCTGGAGGTCAGCGACGGCACCTTAAAAATCATCGCCCGTCAAGAGGAGGCACCCGAACAGTTTGGGATCCGCTGTCCATATACCTCAGCCCGAATCGATACCCATGGGAAATTTTCCTTTCAGTACGGGAGGGTCGTATTCCGCGCCAGATGTTCTGTGGGAAACGGGCTTTGGCCGGCAGTCTGGATGCTGCCGGAGGATAGCGTCTACGGCCCCTGGGCAGCCTCCGGAGAGATCGATATCTATGAAGCAAAAGGGCGTCTGCCCCAAAGCGTTTTCGGCACGATCCACTTTGGAGGTGTCTGTCCGCAGAACACCCACACAGAAAACCAGGCTCAGTTACCGGACGGGCAAGGGATCGATCAATTTCATATCTACGAGCTGATCTGGGAACCAGATTCCATTTCCTGGCTGATAGATGGCGTCCCTTACGCCAAAGTAAACCAGTGGGACTCAATAGACCAGAGGATAAAATACCCGGCCCCATTTGACCAGCCATTTTACCTTCTGGTAAATCTCGCCATTGGTGGGTCTTTCGATCTGGAGTCGGCGCAGAATATAACCCCGCAATTTCCCGCCATCTTTGAAATAGACTATATTCGGGTCTATCAGTGAACAAAAACCGGAGAGGATTCTTGATCCCCTCCGGTAATTTTCAGGAAACTTTATACAAGGAAATGTCGTCAATGGATATCGTATGAGCCATATTTTCTGTTGTGCCAACATTTCCAAGCATAAATACAAGCTTTACGCCCGAAGCAGCAGAACTAACAGTGAAATCATAGGAATAATTCGTCCAATCAGCACTCACAGACATAGTTTCGTCCATCAAGGGCGATTGGCCATCTTTTTCCAGAGCCAACCGGATTTCTCTATTCATAGACGCTTTTGCCTTAAATGTTACACGATAGCTCCCAGAAGCTGGCACATCAATCACCTGATAAAGCTGCGCCGACCAAGCATTGGGAAGTGTAGTAGGAATATTGGCAACAAAGCACTGTTCTCCAGCATCAACGGAATATGTACTCCCGTTTTCTGTCCAAGTAGACCAGCTTGTAAGATCGTTCACGAAATTGCCATTTGTTACAATATCATCAGGAAGCGGAATGAGTGTTATATCATCAAAAGATACCGTATGCTCCACGTTCTGACTTCCTTCTACATTGCCCAGGAAAAAGAGCAGTTTTGCACCGCCGCAGGAAACAGACGGTGCAAAATCATAAGTGTACGTCTGCCATTCTGGTGTCGCGGTAAAAGTGCTATTAAACAGAGCCGCATTGTTGACTCCCTCTACGCCAATTGTAATCGGTCTACTCACAGAACTCTTTGCACGGAAAGAAATGCGGTAGGTCGTAGAGCTGTAAACATCAACATTTTGATAGAATTGGGTAGACCATGTGTTTGGAAGCGTCGTGTA
>HF988116.1:0-3355 GCA_000434635.1 Firmicutes bacterium CAG:110
ACACCCGCAAGGGTGCGCCTGAACATTTTCAAAATAACCATTTCACCGTCCACGACGCCATGAGAAAGCCGACAAAGTCCGCGAACAGCGCCGCCGGGAGGGTGTAGCGGGTCTTTTTGATGCCTGCCGCGCCAAAGTAGACGCTGATGGTGTAAAAGGTCGTCTCCGTGGAACCCAGCATCACCGCTGCCGTGCGGCCGATTTGAGAATCCACGCCGTACTGCGCCATCAGTTCTGCACCCACCGCAAGGGCGGCGCTGCCGCTGATGGGGCGGATGAGCACGAGCATGGCCGTCTCCGGCGGAATGCCGAAGAAGGAAAAGACCGGGGCGAAAAATCTGCTCAGAAGCGCCACCGCCCCGGAAGCCCGGAGCATGTGGACCGCTGTCAGCAGCAGAACCAGCGCCGGAAGAATGGTCACAAGGAGTTTCAGCCCGTCCGCGCCGCCCTGAAGGAGAAGGTCATAGGCGTTTTCCCGCTTCCCGAGAGCCAGCGCCGCCGCCAGAAACAGAAGCACCGGAACAATGTAATCCGTCATTTCCGCCAGACCTTTCCCAGTACCCACGCCGCCGTGACTCCCAGCCCGGCGGAGCACAGACTGGTGACCCACACTGCCGGGAGAATATCAAAGGGGGTCGCGCAGCCCAGAGCGCTGCGGACAGCCGCCACATTCGCCGGGATCAGCTGGATGGAGGCGGTGTTCAGCACGATCAGACGGCAAAGCTCGTCCGTGGCGGTGCCGCCACGCTTCATCCGCTGCGCCGCCTGAATGCCCATGGGCGTGGCGGCGTTGCCGAGGCCGAGAAAATTCGCACAGATGTTGGCGCTCAGACTTTCCGCGAGGGCAGCGTCCTCCTTTGTGCTGGGAAACACCCGGTGCAGCAGGGGGCGCAGAAGCCGGGAGAGCATTTGCGTGATTCCGGCGTGCTCCATCAGCCGCCCCGCCCCCGTCCACAGGCACAGGCTCCCCGCCATGGACAGGGCAAGCTGTATCCCGGCCTGTGCGCCGCTGACCGTGGCCGCCGCCAGCGTGCTGCCGTTGCCCAGAACCAGCGCACAGAGAATGCTTATCAGAACGATGCCCGTCCATATCCAGCTCATGACCATGCGCATTCCTCCTTTAAGGAATCTCTGAATCAATCGTCTTCGGCTGGCGGCGAATCTTTTGCCCCATCCGCGCAGTTCTGAAAGCGGGAAATATTGCGCAGCCGTTGCCAGCGTAAGCTGGCTTACGGATGCGGCATACCCCTTGCGGGTACATACAGTATTCCTCCGCTTCCAGAACTTTTGGCTGAGCCAAAATCTTCTGCCGCCAGCTCTTGCCGATTGAATCAGAGGCTCCTTAACGCATGGTATGCGGATAAGAAATGGAAAAGAATGGAAATGTTTCGACAAAAATTTCAGTTTGTTGTAAAAAGTATTTGACTATAGTAAATAAAATTAGTATAATGATAATGCAAATAAGCCGCTGGAAAACGAAGGAAGGGAGCTGACCGCAATGAAGTCTACGGGCATTATCCGAAAGGTAGATGAGCTTGGCAGAATCGTGCTGCCCATTGAACTGCGCCGCACACTGGACATCGCGGAACGGGACGAGTTGGAGATCTACATGGAAAGTGATCGCATCATCCTGCAAAAGTTCGAGCCGGCGTGCGTTTTCTGCGGTTCTTCCCGAGGGCTGATCTCCTACCGGCAGAAGAACATCTGTCAGGAATGCATCAGAAACATGACGGAATTTTGAAAAAGACCCCGAATGACTTCAAAAGTCATTCGGGGTCTTTTAACGCAATGTCATAAACCACATTTTTGGGAAGTCCCAGCTCTGCGGCGGTCTGCTTGACCGCATCCTTGCGGCTGAGCCCCTGAGAAATCAGCTGGGCGACACGGGCGGCGGCGTCGTCCTCTGAGGCGGATTCCTTTACCGTTTCCGGCGCGCCCGCGACGATGAGAACGAATTCCCCCTTCGGCGGCGTTTCGGTGTACTTTGTCAGGGCTTCCCCCAGTGTGGTGCGGACGACTTCTTCATGAAGCTTTGTCAGCTCCCGGCACAGACTGACGGGGCGGTCAGCGCCGAAGACTTCTGACATATCCGCCAGCGTGGACACCAGCTTGTGGGGGGCTTCGTAGAAGATCATCGTCCGGGTCTCGGTTCGCAGGGCGTCCAGATGCTCCCGGCGGCTTTTTTTCGCCGTGGAGAGGAAGCCCTCAAAGCAGAACCGGCCGGTGGACTGCCCGGAAATGCTCAGCGCCGTGATGGCGGCGCAGGGACCGGGGATGGCGCAAACGATGATGCCGGCTTCAGCGCACTGCTTGACCAGGTCCTCCCCGGGGTCGGAGATGGCGGGACTGCCCGCGTCGGAGACCAGCGCGCAGGTCTCCCCGGCGAGAATGCGGTCAACGATCCGGTCGCCCTTCGTGGCCTTGTTATGCTCGTAGTAGCTGACAAGGCTTTTTTTGATGCCCAGATGGTTGAGTAGTTTCAGCGTCACCCGCGTATCCTCGGCGGCGATGAAGTCGGCGCTTTCCAGCGTCTCCCGGCAGCGCAGGGAGATATCCCCCAGATTGCCGATGGGGGTCGGGACAAGATACAGCATTCCAGCCATGTGAAACCTCCTAGAGATGGTAAATTCGGCGGTATTGCTCGGTGGGGGCACCGCTCAAGTCGTGGAGAACGATCTCCTCCCATTTAAGACCGGGCTTTCCGCCCTTGCGCAGCTGAAGCAGGACAAGATTCACCGGGGAATCCGCCTGATGGCGTACAAGGCACAGCCGCTTGGCTTCCAGATTGACCTCCGAACCCCGGACGATCAGCTCGGCCAGCCGTTCCGGACGGTGGACGAGGAAAAAGTCGCCGCCGTATTTCAGCGCCCAAGCGGCGGCCCTGAACAGGTCGGCGGGGGAGCAGGCGTCCTCCCGGCGGGCAAGGGCGGCGGTGCGGCTGGCGGGGCCGCCGGAAAAATAGGGGGGATTGGAGACGCAGACATCAAAGCTTCCCGGAGGAAAACTGCCGGGAACTTGCCGCACATCGACGCATATACTTTCCATGCGGGTCGTCAGGCCGTTGCGGCGGATGTTGTCGATGGCGGCGAGGTGGGCACTCTGAGACAGCTCCACGCCGGTGACGCGGCAGCTTTCATTCACGGCGCACAGCAGCAGCCCCAGTGTGCCGCAGCCGGAGCCGAGATCCAGCACCCGGGCGTTTTTGGGGAGCCTGACAAAATGGGACAGCACCATGGAATCGGTGCTCAAGGGAAAAGCGCCTTCCGGCAGGTTCAGGGTAAATTCGTTGGGTAACTGCTCCATGAATGCCTCCCGTGGTGATATTTACGCTATTATACAACAAAAAATCGGCCTG
>HF988116.1:3396-11417 GCA_000434635.1 Firmicutes bacterium CAG:110
CAAGCACTTGCGCAGGCCAATTCGGGTCCGAGAAAGATTAGCCTTCCTCGATAGCGTCGGCGGGGCACTGATCGGCGCAGGAACCGCAGGAAACGCAGATATCGGGGTTGATCTCGTACTTGCCGTCACCCTCGGAAATAGCCTCGACAGGGCACTGCTCGGCGCAGGAGCCGCAGGCGACGCAGCGGTCAGTAATCGTGTAAGCCATGGTGTTACCTCCATTTATCTAATATGTATTGCACGCCACACAACTAGCGTATCCTCATTGTAACATGGTTTTCCCAAAAAGCAATTCCTTTTTTATAAAAAATTTTTGAATAATTTCTGCCTTGGGTGGTGAGAATTTTCCGGAACAGGAAAGGGAAAAACCATTAACTCGGGAGGGATACCGTGCATTACGATATACTGACGTCCGACCTGATCCAGCGTGCCGCCCAACTGGCGAGAAGTCTGGGACACAGCTACGTCGGCTCTGCCCATCTGCTGCTGGTGATGGCGCGGGAACCCGGGGCGGTGGGGCAGACCCTCCGGCTTCTGGGCATGGACCCGGACCTGACGGAGGCAATGGCACGGCTGCTCTACGGGCAGGGGACGCCGGAACTGCCCCTGCCTCAGGGACTGACCGGGGAGTCGCGGGAGCTTCTTCGTGGGGCGGCGCGGGAGGCAAAGCATCTGGGCAGCCGGGAAATTACGCCGCAGCATCTGCTGCTGGCGATGGCAAGACGGGAAAACAGCGACGCATATGAGCTTTTGAAGCTCAACGGCATCAGCACCGACGAGCTGTTTACCCATGCGGTGGACTATCTGCACTGGGAGCAGGGCGCTCCCGTGAGAGGAAAAAAGGAGGCGGTCACAACGAAACTTCTGGAGCAGTTCAGTGAAGATCTGATTCTCAAGGCATCAGGCATGGACCCAGTGATCGGGAGAGAACGGGAGATCGACACGGTCATCGGCATTCTGTGCCGGAAAAACAAGAATAACCCCGCACTGGTCGGCGAGCCGGGGGTGGGAAAAACCGCTATCGCCGAGGGGCTTGCCCAGCGGATGGCGGTGGGCAACGTGCCGCCCCAGCTGAAGGACAAACGGCTGGTGAGTCTGAACATGGCGTCTCTGGTTGCCGGAACCAAGTACCGGGGCGAATTCGAGGAACGTCTGCGGGACGTGCTGGGGGAAATCCGCCGCAGCGGAGACGTGATTCTTTTCGTCGATGAAATGCACACCATCGTCGGCGCGGGCGCGGCCGAGGGCGCTATTGACGCGGCGAACATCTTCAAGCCCGCTCTGGGTCGGGGCGAGCTGCAAATGCTGGGCGCGACGACCCGGGAGGAATACCGGAAGTATATTGAAAAGGACGCCGCGCTGGAGCGCCGGTTCCGCCCGGTGGTGGTGGAGGAGCCTGGGGAGGAGGCAACGCTGGCGATCCTCCGGGCGCTGAAGCCGGGGCTGGAACGGCACCACCATCTGCGGATCTCCGAGGAAGCGGTGAAGGAGGCAGTGCGCCTGTCCCGGCGGTACCTCCCTGACCTGTATCTTCCCGACAAGGCCATCGATCTGCTGGACGAAGGCGCTGCCCGGGCGCGGATGGAGGAAATGCAGCTGTCCCGGGGCGGCCCTGCCAGAAAAGAGCTGGAACAGGAGCTGAACGAAGCGGTACGGGAACGGAAATTTGAAAAGGCCGCCGAACTGCGGGACAAAATGCAGCACCTGACGAAGCCCGCCGACGGAAAACGCGCCCGGTGCGTCACCGGGGCGGACATTGCGTGGGTGGTCTCCGCCCGGACGGGGATTCCCGTGGGGCGGCTCACCGCCGGGGAACGGGAACGGCTGCTGGGGCTGGAAGGATTGCTGTCCGCGCAGGTGGTGGGGCAGAGCAAAGCTGTCAGCGCCGTGGCCGAGGCGGTGCGCCGGGGCTACTGCGGCATCCGGGACGGGTCGCGGCCCATTGCGTGCCTGCTGTTCACGGGACCCACCGGCGTGGGAAAGACGGAGCTGTGCCGGGCGTTGGCGCAGGAGGTCTACGGCAGCCGGGACGCTATGATCCGGCTGGACATGACGGAATATATGGAAAAGCAGTCGGTCTCCCGCCTGATCGGCGCGCCTCCCGGGTACGTCGGCTATGAGGAAGGCGGCAAGCTGACGGAGGCGGTTCGCCGCCGCCCCTATTGTCTGGTGCTGATGGATGAGCTGGAAAAAGCCCATCCGGACGTGTTGGGCATTCTGCTGCAAATCATGGAGGAAGGAACGCTGACGGATTCCACGGGGCGGCACGTCAGTTTCAAGAACGCCATTGTGGTCATGACCTCCAACGTAGGCGGTCAGATTCGGGGTGACGGACTGGGCTTCTGTGCCGGGGGACGAAGCGCGGAGATCGGCGAAGCGCTGCAGCAGGCGTTTTCCCCGGAATTTCTGGGACGAATCGACCAGACGGTGTGCTTCGAGCCGCTGGGAGCCGGTGCTTTGGAAGCCATCACGTGGAAATATCTGCGGCAGCTTCAGGAGCGGACGGCGGCGCTGGGGACCCAGCTTCTGCTGCCCCCGGAACTGGCGACGGAGCTGTTGAAAAAGCGCCCCGGAAAGGACGGCGCCCGACAGATCCGCCGCCTTGTGCAGACCGAGGTGGAGGGGCCACTGGCGAGCTACCTGCTGCGCTGCGGGAAGAAACCCGCACGGGTCAAGCCAAAACTGGAGGACGGAAAGCTGGTTTTTTGACGCTCTGGGGCGCGGTGAAGGCGTGGTTATCTGAAATGAAGCTGAGAAAACGCCTGTTTTATTAGAACAAATATGCGAATATTCCCGGATTTCTGGCGGAAATCGAAAAATCCCTGAGAAAAAGATTGATTTTTTCCCTTGCGGGTAGTATACTGTCTCTACATGGAGTAAAAGGGCAGTAAAGTGGAGCGAAAGGGAGGTGAGCGCCGTGATCGGGAAATATCCTGCGAAGCTGGACGAAAAGAGCCGCCTGTTCGTGCCGTCCAAGCTGAGGGCGGAACTGGGGGACACCTTTTTTGTCACCCTCGGCGTCAACTGCGGTCATCGCTGTCTCACCGTCTACACTGCCGAGGAATGGAAGCGCCTTTCGGATAACTACAATGCCATGAGCATTTCCCAGCGCTCCGGCGCAACCAGCCTGATTTTTATGAACGCCGCCGAATGCAGCCCGGATAAGCAGTACCGTTTCAGCCTGACCCAGTTTCTCTTAAGCTACGCCGGAATTGACCGGGAGGTCATGATCGTCGGCCGGGCGGGACAGGCGGAGATCTGGGACGCGAAGGAATTCGCCGACTTTGAGCGGGAGAACCTGACCCCGGAGAAGCTGCTGGCGTCCTTGGAGGCGATCGGCCTATGAGTGAATTTCATCATGTTTCCGTGCTGTTAGAGGAATGCATCGAGGGGCTTGCCATCAAGCCCGACGGCATTTATGTGGACGGAACGTTAGGCGGCGCGGGACATTCCAGCCGCATTGCCGCGAAGCTCACAACCGGGCGGCTCATCGGCATCGACCGGGACAACGTGGCGCTGGAAGCGGCGGCGGAACGGTTGAAGCCCTATGAAGACCGGGTCACGCTGGTTCACGCCAATTTCTGCGACATGGATGAGGCGCTCGGGAAACTGGGCATCGACAAGGTGGACGGCATCCTGCTGGACTTGGGCGTTTCCTCCCCCCAGCTGGACGACGGGCAGCGGGGCTTTTCCTATATGACGGACGCGCCGCTGGATATGCGCATGAACGGCGAGGACGTCCGGGACGCCCGTCAGATCGTGAACACATGGTCTTACGAGGAACTCAAGCGTATTTTGTATGATTACGGCGAGGAGCGCTTTGCGCCCCGGATCGCCGCGGCCATTTGCCGCCGCAGGGAGCAGGCGCCCATCGAGACGACGCTGGAGCTGGTGGACGTGATCAAAAGCGCCATGCCCGCTTCCGCTCTGCGGGAGAAGCAGCACCCGGCCAAGCGAAGCTTTCAGGCCATCCGCATCGCCGTCAACGACGAGCTGGGGGCGGTGGAAACGGTGATGAAAAAAGCCGTTCCGCTGCTGAATCCCGGCGGACGGCTGGCGGTGATCACCTTCCATTCTCTGGAAGACCGCATTGTGAAAAACGCCATGGCGGAGGCGGCGAAGGGCTGCACCTGCCCGCCCAGTTTCCCGGTCTGCGTCTGCGGCAAGAAGCCCCAGGTGCGGATCGTGACCCGCAAGCCCATTGTTTCCGGGGAAGAAGAGCTGGAACGGAATCCCAGAGCGCGCAGTGCCAAACTGCGTATCTGCGAAAAACTATAAATTATAACAGGCAAATTGCCGGAAAGGGGATAGAATGATGACAGAAAAGCCCAAAATTCAGTACATTGGTCAGTTCTATGTCCCCGGCAGCGAGGCGCAGGTGCTTGCGCCGAAGAAAAAGAAGAAAAAGGCCAAAACAAAGCTCCCCATCGCAAAGCAGGAGCAGGTAAAGGCGATCTATATCGACCCCGTGGCGCTGATTGGCATCACGGTGGCAGTGGTGATGCTGGCAGTCATGGTGGTGGGAGCATTGCAGCTGCGCAGCGACTGGGCGCAGTATGAGCAAATGTCCAACTACGTCTCCCGGCTGAACCAAAACAACGCCGAGCTGGAACGCACCTACCGGGACGGCTACGATCTGGAGGACATCCGGGACAAGGCGCTGGCGCTTGGCATGGTGCCGGTGGAGGAAGTGCCGAGCAGAACCATCACCGTCACGATCTCCCAGCCGAAGCCGGAACGGACGCTCTGGGACGACATCGTCTGGTTCTTTGGCGGCCTGTTCGGGGACGGGGAAGCCGCTTCCTTCGGTTGAGCGGAAAAAGCGGTTCCCCTGCATAAAGTTCGTCCCTCCTCATAAAGTAAGATAGCAGCTGTACTGGGCGGCGAGGGATTCCCTTGCTGCCCAAAGTTGTATCTTGACGGAAAGGCCGGTGGCTTATGGGGAGGAAGAAGCGGGAATTTAACCGTCTGCGGCTGGACAGCGGCCAGCACAGGCGCATCATGCTGGTATCCGCATTGCTGGGGGCGCTGGCCTTCCTGCCGGTGGGGCTGCGGCTGTACAGCCTGATGGTGACGAACTACGATTATTATTCCTCCCTCGCTCTGCGCAACCAGACCCGCACGACGACGGTGACCGCCGACCGGGGGGACATCTTCGACCGGAATATGAATATTCTGGCGACCTCCGTCAGCGTGGAGAATGTGTACCTCGACCCTCACGAGCTGAAGCAGTCCAAGGCGGACATTCCCGAAATTGCCCGGACGCTGGGAGAAATTCTGGGAAAAGACCCCGCCTGGATCGAGGAACAGGCGGCGGACATCAAACGTCGCTACAAGCAGGTCGGCACCCGCATTGACGAGGAGACTGCCGGAACAATCCGGGATTACATCAATGAAAAGTGCATTTCCGGCATCCATCTGGAACCCACGTCCCAGCGGGTCTACCCCTATGAAACGCTGGCGGCGCAGGTCGTCGGCTTCACCAACGCATCCAACGAGGGCTGTGAAGGGGTGGAGGCCGCTTACAACAGCTTCCTCGCGGGCAGCACGGGCAGAGTCATCACCACAAAGGGCAATAACGAAATGGATATGCCCTTTTCCTATGAAAACTACGTTTCCTCCCGGCAGGGGGACAGCGTAATTCTGACACTGGACGCCACGGTGCAGGCGTGCCTTGAAAAGCAGCTTTCTGCCGCCATTGCCCGCTATGATGTCCAGAACGGTGCGTTCGGGCTGGTGATGAACTGCAAGACGGGAGAAATCCTCGCCATGGCCACGCTGGGCAGCTATGACCCCAACAACTATCTGGAAATCGCCGACGAGGGAACGGCGGCGCAACTGGAAGAAATGAAACGGGTCTACCTCGCCGAGCCGGAGGGGAGCGAAGCCTACGAGGCTGGGAAGACGGCCTATGGGGAAGCCCTCTCCGCCGCCCGATTGAAGCAGTGGCGCAACCGGGTGATCTCCGACGGCTATGAGCCGGGGTCAACCTTCAAGGTGCTTACCATGTCGGCGGCGCTGGACTGCGGCGCGATCGACCTGAATACCCCTTTCCACTGCTCCGGTTCTGAGCAGATTCCGGGACGTGCCCAGCGGCTCCACTGCTGGCGCTCCACGGGACACGGGGCGGAAAAAACGCCTCAGGCGCTGCAAAATTCCTGCAACATCGCCTTCGCCCACATCGCCCTGAAGCTGGGCGGGGAGCGGTTTTATGAATACGTCAAAAACTTTGGAGTGCTGGAAAAAACCGGCATCGACCTCGCGGGAGAGAGCAAGGGCGTCTTTTTCGACAAGGCGCTGGTCACGGACACGGACAAATGGGGCACGGCGTCCCTGACCTCCGGTTCTTTCGGCCAGACTTTTAAGATCACCCCCCTGCAGCTGGTGCGGGCGATTTCGTCCGTGGTCAACGGCGGGCAGCTGATGGAGCCGTACATCGTCTCGGAGATTCTGGACGCCGACGGCAATACGGTGATGAAGGCGGAGCCGACGGTGGTGCGCAGAACCATTTCTGAGGAGACCTCCGACACCATGCGCACCCTCATTGAGTCCGTCGTTACGGAGGGAACGGCAAAAAATGCCAAAGTTGCCGGGTTTTCCATCGGCGGAAAGACCGGAACCAGTGAAAAAATTGACGTTTTTGACGAGAATGGCCAGCGCGTGCAGGATAAAATCGTATCTTTTGTGGGGATTGCGCCTATGGACGATCCGGAGTATATTATACTTGCCGCATTGGATACACCGTCCCGGACAACGGGAATTTACATTTCCGGCGGCGTCATGGCGGCGCCCACCGTGGGCGCGGTGATGGCGGACGTGCTGCCATACTTAGGCGTGAAGCAGTCCTTTTCCGAGGACGATATCGCGGGAAAGCAGATCGTCATGGAAGACCTGACCGGCATGACGGCGAAGGATGCCCAGACGCTTCTGAAAAAAGAAGGGCTGACGGCGGCAATTTCCGGCAGCGGCGAAACGGTGACGGGGCAGATCCCGTCTCCCGGACAGACCGTTCCCGGGGGAAGCCAGGTGCTTCTGTTTCTGGGGCAGACCCCGGAGCCGGAAACGGTGAAGGTCCCCGATTTTTACGGCATGAACCGTCAGCAGGCCAGCGACGCCGCGGGCGCGCTGGGGCTGTACATTCTGGTGACGGGGAACGATGAAATTTCCACCGGCGTGACCGTGACGGCGCAGAACGTGGCCAAGGATACCGAGGTTCCCGCGGGAACGACGATCACGCTGGTATTCGCGGATACCGCGGCCAGAGACTGACAACGGAGGATAAATATGAAGCTGAAGGAACTTTTGACGGGCATTTCCGTTCTGGAATGCACCGCGGACCCGGAGCTTGAAATCAAAGAGATTTTCTACGATTCCCGGAAGGTGACCCCGGGCAGCCTGTTTGTGGCCGTGTCCGGCTTTGCTGCCGACGGAAATAAATTTATTCCCATGGCAGCGGAAAAGGGCGCGGCGGCGGTGGTCACGGCGAAGAAGCCGGAGACGGATATTCCCTATGTTCTGGTGGAATCCGACCGGCTGGCGCTGGCGCTGCTGGGGTGTAATTTCTTTGGCCGCCCGGCGGAGCATATGACCATGATCGGCATTACCGGCACCAACGGAAAAACGTCCTCCACGCTTCTATTAAAGCAGGTTCTGGAAACCTGTCTGGGGGCGAAGGTGGGGCTGATCGGCACCATGGCCAATATGATCGGGCAGGAGACCATCCCCACCGAGCGAACCACCCCGGAGAGCTTTGAATTGCAGGCGCTGTTCGCAAAAATGCGGGACGCGGGCTGCACCCATGTGGTGATGGAGGTTTCCAGCCACGCCATTTCCTTGGAGCGCATCGGCGGCATTCATTTTGACGTCGCCGCCTTTACCAACCTGACGGAAGACCATCTGGACTTCCACAAGACCATGGACGCCTATTGCGAAGCCAAGGCCGAGCTGTTCCGCCGCTGCCGTCTGGCGGTCGTCAATGCGGACGACAGCTATTCGGACAGGATTCTCGCGGCGGCCGCCTG
>HF988116.1:11436-15171 GCA_000434635.1 Firmicutes bacterium CAG:110
CGGCCGCCTGCCCGGTGCTGACCACCGGCGTACGCCGTCCCGCCGATCTGCGGGGCGAAGATCTGGAGCTTCTGGCGCAGGGCATTCGCTTTACGGCCGTATCCGGCGAGGAACGGGCGGCGGTGTCTCTGCCCATCCCCGGAAAGTTCACCGTCTACAACGCGCTGACGGTTATTGGCATCGCAAAACAGCTGGGCATTTCCCTGACGGACTGCGCCGCCGCACTGAAAACGGCCTCCGGCGTCAAGGGCAGGGTGGAGGTAGTCCCCACTCCCGGAAAGCCCTACAGCATCCTCATTGACTATGCCCACACCCCCGACGGACTGGAAAACGTGCTTTCCTCCGTGAAGGATTTCTGCAAAGGCCGGGTCATCGCGGTATTTGGCTGCGGCGGCGACCGGGACCCCATGAAGCGGCCCATTATGGGACATATCGGCGTGAAGCTGTCGGATTTTGCCGTCATCACCTCGGATAACCCCCGCACGGAAGACCCCATGGCCATCATCGAGGACATCCTGACAGGGGTAAAACAGGAAGACGGGGAATATATTGTTATCGAAGACCGGCGCGCGGCCATCAGATATGCTATGGACATTGGGAAAAAAGATGATATAATTATTCTGGCAGGAAAGGGTCATGAGACCTATCAGGACATCGGCGGCGTAAAGCGCCACTTGGATGAACGGGAAGAGGTTGCCGCCCACCTGCGGGAAAAAGAGGAAACGGCATGGGAAAATTAACGCTCAGACAGGCCGCCGAGTGGTGCGGCGGTGTGGTGGAAGAAAAATATGCGGACGTCGAATTTTTAGGCGCGGCCAATGACACCCGGGTCATGCAGCCGGGGCAGCTGTTTATCGCGCTTCAGGGCGCGCGGGACGGCCACGACTTCATCAAAAAGGCTATGGACAGGGGCGCTGCGGCGGCTCTGTGCAGCCGCAAGGTGGGGGACTACCCCGCGATCTATGTGGACGACCCCCGCATTGCTTTGGGGAGAATCGCCCGGGAAGAACTGAAACGCATCGGCGCAAAGGTGGTGGCGGTCACCGGCTCCGTGGGCAAGAGCACCACGAAGGAAATGGTCGCTGCCGTGCTGGAACAGGCTTTCGTCACCAGTAAGACCCCGGCCAACCACAATAACGACATCGGAATGCCCATGGCGGTGCTTGCCATGCCGGAGAATACCGAGGTCGCGGTGCTGGAAATGGGCATGAACCATTTCGGCGAAATTGCCTACCTGTCCCAGATCGCAAGACCGGACGTGGCCGTTATCATTAACATCGGCACCGCCCACATTGAATTTCTGGGCACGCAGGAGGGAATTCGGCAGGCGAAAATGGAGATCGTGGAGGGCATGACCCCTCACGGGATGCTCCTGCTCAACGGCGACGATTTTCTCCTGCGCAATCTGGACAAGGAGCCGCAGCAGCGGGTTACATACTTTGGTTCCTCCGAAGGCTGTGCCGTCCGGGCGTTTGACGTCAATCAGGACGGCGACTATCTGCGCTTCCGGGTGGAGGCCGGGCGGCTGTCCTTCCCGGTGAAGATGCTTCTGGAAGGCGAGCACTACGTCAACGACGCGCTGGCGGCGGTGACGGTCGGCCTGAAGCTGGGGGTGCTGCCCGAAAAGATTCAGGCGGGGCTTTCCCAGTTCCGGAACATTTCCGGCCGTCAGGAGATCATCCAGGCCGGCGGCATGACCATCATCAAGGACTGCTACAACGCAGGCCCCGAGTCCATGGCGGCGGCGCTGGCCGTCCTTGGAAAGAAGCAGGGGCGGCGGATCGCGGTGCTGGGTGACATGCTGGAACTGGGGGACTGCACGCAGGCGGAGCACTACCGGGTGGGCAGGATCGCCGCGGAGAAAGCGGATTTTGTCTTTGCCTACGGCCCCAATTCCGGGCGCATTATCAGCGGAACCATCACCGGCGGTATGCCGGAGACCCGGGGAAGAGCCTTTACGAACCGGGAGGAGCTGGTCGCGGCGCTGAAACGCACGGCAAAGCCCGGCGACGTGCTGCTGTTCAAGGCCAGCCACGGTATCCATCTGGAACAGGTTATCGATGCGTTCTTAGGCGAAGAGAAGTAACGGAGGAAGAAGTCATGACAAGAATCTTGATTACGGCGGCGGCGGGCTGCATCCTGACCGGCGGCATTGGGTATCTGTTGCTGCCGGTGCTGCGGGCGCTGAAAGCCGGACAGTCCATTCGGGAGATCGGCCCCACATGGCACAACAGCAAGGCCGGCACCCCCATGATGGGCGGACTGATGTTCATTTTCGGGACAATTCTCTGCCTGGTAGGCAATTTCCCCGCCATGAGCGATGATTCCCCGTTTTATGTGCTGGCGCTTGCCCTGTGCTTCGGCCTCATCGGGTTTCTGGACGATTTTACCAAGGTCAAATTCCACCGGAATCTGGGCCTGACGACGCTCCAGAAGGCCATGCTGCAAATGGCGGTATCGGCGCTGTTCCTGTATGCCATGTACCGTTCCGGCTTTATGGATACCCATCTGTACATTCCCTTCGTGAATGTGAGCTTCCAGCTGCACCCCATCGTCTATATTTTCTTTGCCATGTTCGTCATGGTGGGGACGGACAACGCGGTGAACCTCACCGACGGTGTGGACGGCCTGTGCGCCAGCATCACCCTGCCTGTGATGATATTCTTTACCGCTGCGGCCGCCGCCATGGGCAAATACGATCTGGCACTGCTGCCCGCGGCTCTGTCGGGCGGACTGGTCGCATACCTCTTTTATAACTGGCATCCCGCTAAGGTCTTCATGGGAGACACCGGCTCGCTGTTCTTAGGCGGCGTGGTGTGCGCCATGGCCTTCGCGCTGGAGATGCCCCTGATTCTGATTCTGATCGGCTTCGTGTATGTCTGTGAAGCCATGTCCGATATTTTGCAGGTCTCCTATTTCAAGGCGACCCACGGCAAGCGCCTGTTCAAGATGGCGCCCATCCACCACCATTTTGAAATGTGCGGCTGGAAGGAAGAAAAAATCGTGCTGGTGTTCGCCGGTGTGACGGCAGCCATGTGCGTGCTGGCGTGGTTCGGCGTTTCCGGACTTGTTGGCTGATTAACTCCTGAAAGGAAGTATCTTATGGCGTCGGAGCGTGACCTCCATGCCAAAGAGAAACGCCGCCCGGGACTTTCCCGGACGGGGGAAAGCGTTGATTACCCCTTTTTGCTGCTGGTGCTTCTGCTGCTGACGGTGGGACTGGCTATGCTGTATTCGGCAAGCTACGCCCAGAGCGAATACGACACCAGCTACGAAATTTCCACAAAATATCTCCAGAAACAGGCGGTTTGCGCCGCGATCGGTTTTGCCGCCATGTTCTTTTTCAGCCGGATACCCACGGGCGTCTGGTACCGGTTCGCATGGCCGCTGTACGGCGTGAGTATCGCGCTGCTGCTGAGCGTCCTTGTCATCGGCGAGGAGGTCAACGGCGCGCGGCGCTGGATCAATCTGGCGGGCATTCAGTTTCAGCCCTCCGAGATCGCGAAATTCACTATGATCCTGTTGTTCGCCCGGCTGACACGGCTGTACGGGCAGGACGCGAAAACCTTCCGCCACGGCGTTCTGGGCTTCGGTCTGGCGCTGATGGGGATTCTGGTCCCGCTGGCGCTGGAAAAGCACCTGTCGGCCATTATGCTCATGGGCATGGTGGCGGTGGTGATGATGTTCGTGGCGGGCACCCGAACCAGATGGCTTCTGGCCGGGGCGGGGGCCGCC
>HF988116.1:15196-19733 GCA_000434635.1 Firmicutes bacterium CAG:110
CCGCCGTGTTCGTGGTCGTCTACATCAGCTTTATGGGCTACGCCGGCGACCGGGTCACCGCGTGGCTCCACCCGGAGCTTGACCCCGGGGACACCGGATACCAGATTTTACAGTCGCTGTACGCCATCGGCTCCGGCGGCCTGTTCGGGCTGGGCTACGGCAAGTCCCGGCAGAAATATCTGTACCTGCCTTTTCAATATAATGACTATATCTTTGCGGTGATCTGCGAGGAGCTGGGACTGGTGGGGGCAATGGCAATCGTTGCGCTGTTTGCCGTCACCATCCTGCGGGGCTACTGGATCGCGCTGAACGCCCGTGACCGGTTTTCCACCGTCCTTGCGGCGGGGCTGGTGACGCTGATCGCGGTGCAGACCATTCTGAACCTGTGCGTGGTCACAAACCTGCTTCCCTCCACCGGCATTGCGCTGCCGTTTTTTTCCTATGGCGGCACGGCGCTGGCGGTGAATCTGGGGGAAATGGGCATTCTTCTGGGCATTTCCAGAGGGCGAAACCGGAGAAAAATACAGGAGGCATGACCTATGAATCTGATTTTTACCTGCGGCGGCACGGCGGGACACATCAACCCGGCCATCGCGGTTGCCAATATGATGCGGGAACGCCACCCGGACTGCAATATCCTCTTTATTGGCGCAAAGGGGCACATGGAGGAAAAGCTGGTGCCGCAGGCGGGGTATGACCTCAAATGCCTGGAAGGTTCCGGCCTCAGCCGGGGAAAGAACCTGACCGCAGTGAAAAAGAACCTCCACGCGGTAAAATGCGTGCGGGAGGGCGTGAAGGCGTGCAAGAAGATTTTCCGGGAATTCAAGCCTGATGTGGTCATCGGCACCGGCGGCTATGCCAGCTTCCCGGCGCTGTACGCCGCCCAGTCCATGGGCATTCCCACCTGCGTCCACGAGAGCAACGCCGTCCCCGGCGTCACCACCCGTCTGGCGGCAAACAAGGCCAGCCGGGTGCTGGTGGCCTTTGAGGAAAGCGTCCGCCACTACAAGCACCCGGAAAAGGTGGAGGTCGTGGGGATGCCTGTGCGCAGAGAGTTCATTTTCGACACCAAAGAGGGCGCGCGGAAGGAGCTGGGCTTGAGCGGCTTCGTGGTCGTCTCCGCTTTCGGCAGTCAGGGCGCGAAGGTTATGAACGAGACCATCGCGGACATGATGTCTCTGGAGCAGGCCGACGGCTTCCCCTTCCACCACATCCACGCCACCGGCAGCTTCGGCAAAGAGTGGATGCCTAAGCGGGTCATGGACAACGGCGTGGACTGGAAGAACTGTCCGGCGCTGGATATCCGGGAGTATATTTACGACATGCCCACTGTCATGGCGGCGGCGGATATCGTCATCGGCCGGGCGGGCAGCGCCACCTGCAATGAGATCGGCGCTTCCGGCACGCCCTGCATTCTGATTCCCTCGCCTAATGTGACGAACAACCATCAGGAAAAGAACGCCCGTGTGCTGGAAGCGGCGGGCGGCGCGGTGGTGGTGCTGGAAAAGGACTGCACGCCCGGGAAGCTGTATGAGCTGATCCGTTCGCTGCTGGCAGACGAAGACCGCCGCAGGGAAATGTCCCAGAAGCTGCACACGATGGTTCGGTTGGATTCCGCGGAACGGATATGTGATATTGTGGAGCAGCTGACCCAAAGCGAAAAATAACCCGCCTTACCCCAGGAGGAACACTATGGATACAACACAGGATAGCCGGGAAAACGGCGGAAAGCGCCGCCCGCAGACAGGCGGGCAGAATCGCGCTTCCCAGCGCCCCGGACAAAGCGCCCCGGAGCAGCGCCCCCGCCGCGCAGCGGAACAAAGCGCTCAGGAGCGCCCCCGCCGTGCAGCGGAACAAAGCGCTCAGGAACGCCCGCGCCGCGCACCAGAGCAGAACGCCCCGGAACAGCGCCGCCGCGCAGCGGAACAGAGCACTCAGGAGCGGCCCCGTCGCGCACCAGAGCAAAGCGCACAGGAACGCCCCCGCCGCCCGGTAGAGCAAAGCACGCAGGAGCGTTCTCGCCGTGCAGCAGAACAAACCGCCCCAGAACAGCGCCGCCGTGCGCCAGAGCAAAATGCCCAAGAGCGCCCCCGCCGCCCGGCGGAACGGGACGCTCAGAGACGCCCCGCCCGGCAGGAAGAGCCTGACCGTCCGGCCAAAAGGGAAGCCCAGCCCCGTCAAAGAGCCGGAGAAGAAGCCGCAGCACGTCAGCGTGCAAAGCACTCCGCCGATTCCCGGAGGGGCGCACCCCGCCGCAAGCCCGTGGACGATGATGTCCCCAACAGGAAGCGCGCCTACGGAAACAGCAAGCCCAAAAAGAAATCGGTGCTGACCATGCTTGCCGAGACGCTCATGAGCGCGAAGAACCGCCCGAAGAAGCGCACCTCCCGGCGAACTGAAAGCAGCCGCCCGAAAACGCCCACACCCGCCGTGATCTATACCCAGCCCCTGCCCTTCAACCGCGACCGGCTGATCGTCCAGCTGATAACGGTGACGGCGGTGGTTCTGGCCATCGTCATGGGACTGTCGGTGTTCTTCAAGGTGGAGACCATCACGGTCACCGGCGCGGATACCTACAGCGCGTGGGCAGTGCGGGAAGCCTCGGGCATTTCCGAGGGAGACAAGCTCCTGACCTTCAGCAAAATCCGCGCCGCCAGCCAGATTATGGCAAATTTGCCCTATGTCAAGGGCGTGCGGATTGGTATAAAATTGCCAGATACGGTCAATATTATGATCGAAGAAGAGAGCGTGGTCTATGCCATCAAGTCCAGCGACGGACAGTGGTGGATGATGGACTCCGACGGCAGGGTCGTGGAGCAGGCTAACAACGCCAAGGCGGCCACGGCCACCCAGGTTCTGGGCGTCACGCTGGAAGCCCCTACGGTCAACGAAAAGGGCGTCGCCACGGAGATGACCCCTAGTGAGACCAACGAACTGGGAGAGCTGATCCCGGTGTCGACCACCGGCGCCCAGCGTCTGACAGCTGCTTTGCAGATTCTCAAGGCGCTGGAAAACAACGACATCGTGGGCGAGGCCGCCAGCGTGGACGTGACCAGCACCGAGGACATTATCCTCTGGTACGGCACCCGGTATCAGGTCAATCTGGGTGACACATCCCGCCTCGATTACAAGGTTGACTGCATGAACGACGCCATTTTGCAGATGAGCGACTACCAGAGCGGCGTTCTGGACATCAGCTTCACCATCTGGCCGAATCAGGTGGGCTATACGCCTTTCGCATGATGTTATTATTTTGTAAATAATTTGCCGAAATGCCAGATTTTCTATTGACCAAATCGGGTTTTCGGGATAGAATGGGAAAGTACAGATGCAAAATTCAGGCAGCAGCGGCTCCGCCGTGTCTGCGAAAGATACATAGGAGGAAGAGATTATGTCCGAAACTATACAGGATCGCGTTGTGAAAATCAAGGTGATCGGTGTCGGCGGCGCCGGCAACAATGTTATCAACCGCATGATCGATGCCGGTGTAGGCGGCGTGGACTTCGTCGTGGTCAACACCGATAAGCAGGATCTGAATAAATCCGTCTGCAAGAACAAGATCCAGATCGGCGAGAAGCTGACCGGCGGCATGGGCGCAGGCTCCAAGCCCGAGATTGGCAAGAAGTCCGCCGAGGAGTCCCGGGCTGCCATTTCCAAGGCACTGGAAGGCACGGACATGGTCTTTATCACCGCCGGTATGGGCGGCGGCACCGGCACCGGCGCGGCTCCCATCGTGGCCGATCTGGCTCACGAGGCCGGTATCCTCACGGTCGGCGTTGTCACCAAGCCCTTCAAGTTCGAGGGCGCGAACCGGATGCGTCAGGCTGAGCAGGGCATCACCGATCTCAGCGGCAAGGTCGATTCCTTGATCATCATTCCCAACGACCGGCTGAAATACGTCACCGACCAGAAGATCACATTCGCCAACGCCTTCGGCATCGCCGACGATGTGCTGAAGCAGGCCGTGACCTCCATTTCCGAGCTGGTTGGCTTCTGCAAGAACGTTATCATCAATCTGGACTTTGCCGACGTGTCCGCCGTCATGAAGAACGCCGGACGCGCCCACATGGGCGTCGGCACCGCTTCCGGCAGGGAGAAGGCCGAGCAGGCCGCCACGGCCGCCGTTTCCAGCCCGCTGCTGGAGACCTCCATCAACGGCGCTACCGGCGTGCTGGTGAACGTTACCGGCTCCAACGAGATGACGCTGGACGACGTGGAGACCGCTGCCGGGATCGTGCAGGAAGCTGCCAACCCCGACGCCAACATCATCTTCGGCGCTACCATTTCCGACGAATTTCAGGATGAGATGCGCGTGACCGTAATCGCCACCGGCTTTGAGATGAAGCCCGAGAGCTTCGCCCCCAGCGCCGGCGCGGACAAGACCGCCCGCCCCAGCAAGCCCAGCTTTGTCCCCGACGACATTGATACCCCCGTGGCCGCTTCCAAGCAGCCCACCAAGCCGGCGGACATGAGCGACATCGACGAGATTTTCAGCATTTTCAAGCGCTGATAAAATTGGGATAATGTACCGCATCCC
>HF988116.1:19759-21669 GCA_000434635.1 Firmicutes bacterium CAG:110
GCATCCCGTCCCTTTCGGGACGGGATGTTTGCTGTAGCGGGGAGGAAAGCTATGGGTGCCTATGAAGCGCTGGCGGCCAGCTACGACCGCCTGACCAATGACGTGAATTACGGGGCGATTGTGGCCTTTTATGAGGAAATTCTGAAAAAAGAGGGGTTAAAGCCCCGGACGGCGGTCGATCTTGCCTGCGGCACCGGCTCGGTGTCGGCGATCCTTGCCGGGAAGGGGCTTTCCGTCATCGGCGTGGACATGTCCGAGGAAATGCTCACCGCCGCCCAGCAGAAATGCGCAGACCTCCAAAACCCGCCCCGGTTTGTCCGTCAGAGTCTGCAAAGGCTGTGCCTTCCCAGAGGCGTTGACCTTGCCGTCTGCGCACTGGACAGCCTCGACTATATCACGAACCCGGGGGACTGCAAAGAGGCCATCCGGCGGGTCTGGAAGGCACTGAACCCCGGCGGGATATTCATTTTCGACGTGAACACCCCGGAAAAGCTCCGCGCCATGGACGGCCAGGTGTTTCTGGACGAGGACGACGACGTTTACTGCGTCTGGCGTGGCGAATTTGACGAAGAAAGCAATATCTGCTCCTACGGCATGGATTTGTTCCAGCGCCGGGGGGAAACGTGGGTTCGTTCTTTTGAAGAACACAGGGAGTATGCCTACTCTCAGGAGCAGCTGACGGCCTACTTAAAAGCTGCGGGCTTTACCCACATCGCGGTCTACGCCGACCGCCGTTTTGAAGCGCCGGGGGCAGGGGAGCAGAGGGTATATTTTAAGGCGAGAAAGGGAAAGATAAAATGAAGGATTACTTAGTCCGGGGCATGAGCATGGACGGCTTTGTGAAGGCCGTGGCCATCCGCTCCACGGAGCTTGTGCGCCGGGGTGCCCAGATTCAGAAAACGACTCCCAACGCCACTGCGGCCTTTGGACGCTGCCTGACGGCGGCTTCCATGATGGGCAACATGCAGAAGGTGGAGGACGGCTCCATGACGCTGCAGGTGCGGGGCGGCGGCCCCATCGGCACCATCACCGTGGTATCCGATTCCGTGGGCAATGTCCGGGGCTGCGTCACCGAGCCGCGGGTGCCGCTGGTGGAGAAATACCCGGGAAAGCTGGACGTGGGCGCGACCGTCGGCACTGACGGCACGCTGATGGTCATCCGCGACCTGCAAATGAAGGAGCCGTATATCGGCTCGACCCAGCTGGTCTCTGGCGAGATCGGGGACGACGTGACCGCCTATTTCGCCCAAAGCGAGCAGACGCCCACGGCCTGCGCCCTTGGCGTGCTGGTTGACCGCGACCAGAGCGTAAAGGTGGCAGGTGGTTATCTTCTGCAGCTGCTGCCCGGCGCACCGGACGAAGTGATCGACGCGCTGGAAAAGGGCATTTCCCGGGCTGGGGCGGTGACGCCCATGCTGGAAGCGGGCATGACCCCGGAGGACATTCTGGGGCAGGTCTGCGGAAGTCTCGGCGTGGCGTTTCTGGAAACCACCGAGGTGACGTACAAGTGCTACTGCACCCGTGAGCGGGTGGAGCGCGCCCTGATAAGCCTTGGCAGGAAGGAATTGGAGGAGATCCGGCAGGAGGGCAAGACCTTCCCGGTAGAGTGCCAGTTCTGTGACGCGGTTTACAGCTTCACGCCGGAGGATATTGGAAAACTGCTGGAAAAAATTTGATATTCGGCGGAAAAATGGTGGGAAGCGTTGATTGCCCCTAAGCAAAATTCCATAGAAAAAAACGGAAAAAATGCTTGACAAAAAAGGGGTTTCTGTGTATAATAAACCACGTCGCTGAGGTGAAGAGCCGACGGCGGCGCTGTTTGGGAGCATAGCTCAGCTGGGAGAGCACATGCCTTACAAGCATGGGGTCACAGGTTCGAGCCCTGTTGTTCCCACCATTTATCTGGCCCG
>HF988117.1:0-13722 GCA_000434635.1 Firmicutes bacterium CAG:110
TATAATGCCATCAACATAGTATCAGAGTTTTGCGCAGGCAAAACGTAGTTTCCGAGTTCTCAATCAGTGTCATTTGCTTCTTCGGCAAATGGCACTTTTTATTTACCCTCGGTTTCTGCCTGCGCAAAGCGGGTTGAAATATATATTTTTGCTTTGCAGGAACACCCTGCAGGAAGGAGTCAACAATGTTAATGTTCTTTGCATCCGATGTGGTAGTCTCCAAAGGCTACCAAAACGCACCCGCCCTTAAGTTCTCTGAAAAGGGCGACTTCGTGCGTTTCCGTGTAGGCCAGAAGGTCTACGACCCCCGTGCCGAGGAGAACCACCGCTGGATCAACATTACCGTCAAGAGCTTCGATCCGGCCCTCATTGACCGCATCCGCAAAATGGGTCTGAAGGAAGGTTCCTTTATCAGCCTGAGCGGCCGGTATGACGAGGATGTCTGGGAGGACGAGGAGACCAAGGAGAAGCGCAGTATGCCCTGTGTGATTCTGGATAATCTGGAATACAGCGGCGGCGGTAGGCGCTCCGGCGACGGCCAGAAGGCAGCATCCAATTCCCAAAATGACAGTACTCCCGCACCCGCCCCTGCGGCAGATCCTCAGGAGGGCTTCCAGATGCCCGGCAATTTTACGGGATATGAAGGCTTTGGCGGCGGCAACAACTTCTTCAATCTGTAAGGAGTCGTATCACAATTGAACATGGCGCAAAAAACGCACATGCGTATCTTCCCGAGATCACACATGTGCGTTTTTTTGTCCCCAAAAGGAGTATCAGCATGAATGACAAAAACCGTCAGCGACACATTGCCTATGAGGTACTGGTAATTCTGGGACAGCTTGCTTTGCTGACCTACATTACCCGCCTGTGGCCCATTCTCCTTCTGATCATTCTTGGGATCTTCGTCGCCGCTCTGCGGCTGCTGTTTCTTTCGTCCCAGAAGGTAGAACCCGTCAGGCCACTGCTCACGCTTCCGCCTCCCCATCAGCCTCCAACCGAAAAGGATCTGCAATCCGCTGCATACACCATTGTCCAATGCAGGATCACGCAGATCCTCAGTGCCAAATTCCCGGAAGCCAGATGGGTCTGGGAGAATCCACGCGCCATGGAAGATATTCTGGCAGGCAATCCTACCTATGTGCTTTTGAACAGGGCAGGCGGCTATCGCCGGGGGCGTGTCGTTATGCAGCAGTTTCAGGTGGTCGACATCGTATTTGACGAGAAACAGCCGACCCCTACGCCCTCCACACCGGTTCCTGCCCCTGATCCGGATCCAGCAAGAAATCCAGCACCGCCCGCACTCGTACCCGAGGATGACGAGGAGCCAATGCCTGAAAACTTTGGCCCGCTTGCATTTAACTGGGTCGAATCCCATGTCATTGATCTGAATGAACAGTGCAATGAGGCGGTCGCTGAAGGTCTTAGCGAATACCTCATCCCGGCGCAGGAGCTCCCCGTAACAGAAAGCTGGGACGCAATCTGTGAAGCGTTGATTCACAGTGATTTTCGCGGCGCACATTGTTGTGACGAGGGCATCATCATCGAAATTGAGCAATAACATTGCAGAAAGGAAATCACCAAATGAGCGTTTCTATGAACAATCTCTTTAACTTCTCCAGAGCTTTACCGGAGCCTTTCGACAAGTTGGTAAGCAAAAAGGTGAAAGTCACCTCCAAGTATGGAAGCGCAACGGAAGCTACGCTTTCCTGCACCATGGTCAAGGCTGTCCACGCAGTTTGTAACTGTATGGTGGGTACCGGAGAAGGCGCTGTCGGCACCATCGACCACCGCACTGTGGCTGAGTATAAATCCTCCGCCGGTCCGGATATGTATCATCTGGTTGTGTTTGACAGCGGGTCCGGCAATATCATGGCCAGTATCTATGATAACAACACGGAGACCATCGAAAACTACAAGCTCCACCAGAGCTCACAGGACGGCGCCGCCGTCATGATGGCTATGATGCCCCTGCTTCTGAAGGACGACGAGTTCGATGAAAACTTCCAGACCTATTTCGACCAGCGCAGCGCCGGTTATCCCGATATGAAAAAGGCCACAGACGCCATGGCGATCCTGTGTGACAATGCTTACCGCCGTATTAAGGACGACACCTGTCCGGCACATATCAAGGTCACATTGGACAAATCCGGAAATGTGCTTCGCGTATCTCAGGGGCATTTACTATCAGGCGTCTATACCCCCACTTCCGTTCTGGCAGGTGAATTTACCATCCTTGCCAAAACGGGAAAGGCCACTGTTTCTGCAGCAAAGGCTGCCATCGACCACCGGGATTTTGTCGGTAAATATCAGTTGACGGGAGGCCGAAAGCTCTCCATTCTGGAGGAATCCCTTGTGCCCAAGCTGGAGGATTGGTACATCATCCCGGATCAGGTGGCCAATATCTGCAAGCACGCCCAGATTACCACCGGCAAGCCCATGCAGATGCGTAATTTTCTGCTGCGCGGCCCTGCCGGTACCGGTAAAACGCAGAGCGCTATGGCAATCGCGGCCGGATTGCATCTGCCCTACATGAAGTATACCTGCTCCGCTTCCACCGAAGTGTTCGATTTCGTTGGCATGGTGTTCCCCAATACGGACAGTGTGTCCACGGGCGACGCAGAGCTGGATAAGCAGCTGGAAATGCTTCAGACAATGGGCGGCATCAACTTCGCCAATGTATCCAAACTTATGAATCTGCCCGATCTGGACGACATGGACTTTGACCCTGCCGGTACTTTCCAGAGCCTGACCGGCGTAAAAAACGAAGATGCCACTTCCCGGGACTGCATGGCTGTTGTCATGGATATGGTCACAGAGAAGATCAAGGCACTGACAAAGCCTGCTGAGAAGAAGTCTACCTCCGGTCAAACCTACACCTATGTGGAAACTGACTTCATTAAAGCGCTGAAAAATGGCTATGTGGTCGAGATTCAGGAGCCTACCGTCATTACCCAGCCGGGTGTGCTGGTTGGCCTGAACTCTCTTCTGGAGCAGACCGGTTCTATCACTTTGCCCACCGGCGAAGTCATCCAGCGGCATCCCGACACGGTGGTCGTAGTTACAACGAATATCACCTACGAGGGCTGCCGCGGGCTGAACCAGTCTGTCGTTGACCGAATGAGTCTGGTGGAAGACATTGAGCTTCCCGACCCTGATGTCATGGCCCAGCGTGCCATGGCAGTCACCGGCGCCGCCGATGAATATCAGGTTTCCCAGATGGTTCAGGTCGTCAATGACATGTCCGAGTATATGCGTAAGAACGGCATCACCGACGGCTCCTGCGGTATGAGAAGCCTTATCGACTGGATCAACAGCACCGAGATCACCGGCGACCCATATCGCTCTGCGCTCTGTACAATTATCAGCAAGGCTACCTCTGACCCGGAGGATCGGGAGACTTTGAAGACAGCGATTCTGGAACCGATCTTTGCCCCCAAGCGTCGAAGGACAGCTTGAGGAAGGAGGCTTTTCAATGGCAAGAGTAAGTCACAAACGTGTCAAGCAGCTTCTGAATGAGCATCGGAGCAAAATCACAGATAAGCAGTTCTTTACCTCCCGAATCCTTGCCGGTCACTACGAGGATGTAGCGGCAGCACAGACACGACGGTATCGATATGACCGGCGTGTCCATGTCAATATCTACTGGAATCCCGACGATCCAAACGCTGCCTGTACCAATAACGCATCTATCCTGATCAATGCCGGACACCCGTGTGTCACCAAGATCAAGGGACGAATGGATCGCTATGAGATGGTGTCAGGGCTGTTCGCGCACGAGTTAGGTCATGTACTGTATACCGATTTTCTGGCAAAGCAAACCTACATGAATTACTTGTCTAAATTCAAGTGGTATCCGGCACCCCCAGATTTGAAAACCTCCCGGGATGCCGCCAACGAACGCGACTTCTGGGAATATGTGAAACTGGATCCTAGGAATCTGGAATTTGCGATGCAGATTGCATGCTACATTGCCAATGTGTTGGAGGACGGATACATCGAAGGCCGGATTCTCGCCGATTTTCCCGGCGTACTCGGCTATAACCTGTCTGTCATGCGCGATCACCAGTATCAGGACATGCGCACTGTAACGCAGATGATGGAAATGGAGGATGCCGGCTCCGGTCACATCTTCCATACCATTCTGCAAATCATGCTCTCCTATGCCCTGTACGGCGAGATCAAATATGGTGAGACGCCCCTGAGCGACGAGCGTATCCAAACGATCTTCCGGCTGATACCGCAGTTGGACACAGCCGTGACCACCGCTTCCGCAAAGGAGCGCTGGAAAATCGTCAGCCTTATCCTGATCCGCTGCTGGCATCACATTGAAGACTATATCGAGCTTTGCAAAAAGCATCAGGACGAGGCAGCCACCTCCGGAACCGGAAGCTCGGCGGGCGAAGTTCTTTCCGGGCTGCTTCAGGTTATTGCCGGATCCAGTGCAGAAGGCACCGGATCTGAAAAGCCTGTTTCCGGTTCTGAGGTGAGGAAAGGCGTCGCAGCGAATGCTGTAGCCCGTACCCGCACGCAGGCTCTGGCCCGCAAAAATGGGTCTGGGGATGACGATGAAAAACAGGATGCGTCTGAGGCTCCAGGAGAAAAGGAAAATGAGTCCGGTGACGACAGTTCGGAGGAGAATAAATCTGAAGAGAACCCGGCTTCCAATCAAACCGACTCTGACGATTCCTCCGGATCTGATGACGTCAGCGCCCCACTGGGCGACTCCGGTGGAGATTCCCAAAAACAGGAGACTACTGCAGAGGAAGGTGGCCGGATTCCATTCCACCAGACGGATTCTGCGTCTGCTCCTGTTGGTGGCTCCACCGAGTATGATTCCGACTACAAGCGGGAAATGAATGAGAACGCTGCCACGGACATCGAACGGATGCTGGGGCAGATGGCAGAAAAGGCAGCCTGTAAGCAGCTCGAAACCGAGCGTCTGAAGGAGCTGAACGAAGCTGCCCAGAGCATTTCTTACGGCGACATCCACAGTGGTGTGAACATTCAGGTCCATCGAATCGCACAGGTCGACGACGAGCTGGAGGATCAGTTCTACCAGATCTGCGGGCCGCTGCTGGACATCTCCAAGAAACTCCAGCGCAGTCTGATTCAAAAATTAAATGACCAACAGCGCGGCGGGAAGCAAACCGGTCTGGTGATGGGGCGCCGTCTGGATGCACACGCTTTGTGCAGAAATGACGGAAAGGTTTTCTATACGAACAATCTTCCAAACGAGATCCCAAGACTTTCCGTCGGTCTGCTGCTGGATGAATCGGGTTCCATGTCCTGCGGTGATCGCAGCACCTATGCGCGGGCGGCAGCCATTATCCTCTATGATTTCTGCCAATCCCTGAACATCCCCATCATGATCTACGGGCATTCCACCGGTTGGGGTGCCGATGTTGATCTGTACTCCTATGCGGAGTTCGACAGCATCGACCGGGATGATAAGTTCCGGCTCATGGACATCTCTGCTAGAAACAGCAATCGAGACGGCGCCGCTCTGCGGTTTGTCGCCGAGCAGCTATCCAAGCGTCCTGAAGAAATTCGGGTCCTCATGCTGCTATCGGATGGACAGCCCGCAGCCAGAGGCTACAGCGGTACCGCAGCTGAAGAAGATCTGCGCGGCATCAAGCAGGAATACAAGCGCAAGGGCATTCTGTTCATTGCCGCTGCAATCGGCGAGGACAAGTCCAACATTGAGCGCATCTATGGCGATTCCTTCCTTGACATCACCGATCTGAACCAGCTCCCGGTGAAGCTGACCGCAGTCATCAAACGCTTTCTAAGGTGATTTCATGTGTTATAAGACGCAGAAATCATAGCAAACCACTTTACTCTCAGGTGGGCAGCCGGCACATGCCACACTGCCCACCTGTCGATATGACAGAAAGGAACTATTTTTTATGTTTATGAACCGAGTCGGCGCACAATTTCAATGCGAAGGCGTAACCTACACCATTGGCGGCAAGGTCTGCGCAAACGATGCCAGCGATTATGAGGGACTGTATGGTACCATCACAGAGATCCGGGACGGCGATGACCGGGAAACGGAAAACGATACCCCGGACATCTACTGTTCATTTATGCCCCCTGTACTGGCTGATGACATCAAGGCCCTAGAAGGCCGGTTCTCGCAGCTATATCGCAGAGAGATGCATCTGGAGGACATTGGACTGGATATTGTCATCATGGCTCCCGATATGCTCAAGGTGCTGGAACCGATACCCCCATGGCAAAAACTGACAATCTACACTGTCCGGGAGGAATGGGCATTCGGTGGGGACTATGGTGAGGATTTCTCTCTCACCACAGCCCCCGGCATGGCGAAATACATTCTTACTGAACTGGTTACGGAACAACTGGAAAGTGGATATGCTTCCGAATGGGCTGATCGCCCTGATTGGGGCGTAGAATGTACACCCCGAAGCTATGAATGCGGGCTTCACGATTCGTACTGCGAGAATCACTATAAAGTCTGCATTGAGGAGCAGGAACTTCCCATTGACGATGATGCGGTACGCAGTCTCCTTGATAACCGGCTCCGGAGGTATTTTGCTGAGCAGATTGAAGGCTGGGACGGACTTGAAGGTCTTACCGAGCAGCAGATCGCCGACACGATCGCTGCGCCCAATGTCCCTCGGCACATCCGCAGGCAGCTGGAGCAAGACGGTTTTCTGATGGATTCCTTCTGGAAATCGGTATCGAAGGCCTCGTTCGACCTCGTAAGGCAGTATAAGGAGAAACTGGTATGAGCTATCAACTATCCACTGAGAATGGAGCAGCAGCTATGGACGTCACTAAATTGCAGGCAGCCATACAAAAGCAGGATGAATACCTGTCCAGCCGGGGGCATCTCAGCGATGTCCCGGCCGGAGACGAAAACTTCAATGACCTCACCCGTGAGATCATCCGTGCCTTCAAAGAATGTCATGGTTCCGCGTTCCTCGGAAAACTGGTATTCTCCTGGGAAGATCAGAAAAAGCTGGAGCGCGGTGAGATCGGCATTTATACCGAGTACACGGGTCAGTCGCTTCCAGCCTATGGCTGCAATTTTGTGACCGCTCAGCCGGATACGCAGTTGGAAGCTATGGTGATTGGGTGGACCATTGATGAATGGCCGCCCAAATTTACGCTCTTTACCAAGATCCTGCAGCGTATTCAAGATCTGAACGGATACACGCTGAATTGGAGATAGCATATTTGCCCCATCTGTTACTGCCAGTAAAGTTGTAAAAACGCTTACAGATGACGTGAATTTACAATGTTTTCACTGGACGAAAGGAACAGAATGTGGTATACTATTGTTGCCAACAAGAGGAGGAAACATCATGGAAACAGAAAAACCGGATGGATTCCCTGGTCTTCCGGAGGAATTTGTCCGACAGAATGCCAAGTACATGCGTCTGTTACAGGGCTTTCGCCTGTTGGACGATGACTTTATGAGCAAAGTCTTCGAGGATAAGGAATGTGCGCAGTTACTGCTGCATATCATTCTGGAACGCAGCGATCTCGTTGTACAAGAGGTTCATGGTCAATACAGCATCAAGAATCTTCAGGGGCGCTCCGTCCGTCTGGATATTCTGGCGGTTGACCAGGAGGGGAAACACTACAATATTGAGATCCAGCGGCAGGACGAGGGCGCGGACGCACGCCGTGCCAGATACAACAGCAGCCTCTTAGACGCAAACCTGACACACCCCGGTGACCGCTACGAAGAGCTGCGAGAAACCTACGTTATCTTCATTACAGAACGGGATGTTCTGAAGGCAGGACTTCCCATCTACCACATTGACCGGATGATTCAGGAAACCGGCAAACCATTCGGCGACGGCTCCCACATCATATACGTCAATGCGCAGTGCAAAAACGATACGCCTCTGGGCAAGCTGATGCATGATTTCTCCTGTACACAGGCAGATGACATGCACTATCCAGTTCTTGCCGAGCGCGTAAGGTATTTCAAGGAAAATGTAAAGGGGGCAACCACCATGTGCAGAGAAGTTGAAAAATTAGTAATGGCTGAACGGGATGAAGGCCGCGCAGAAGGCCGTGCGGAAGGAAACATCGAATCGAGCGCAAGAGCAGTTCGTAATGTTATGGCCAAGATGTCCCTCTCTGTGGAGGAGGCAATGCAGTTCTTGGAATTACCCGATTCGGAAAAAGATGCCGTCCGGAAACTTATTGAGCAGTAATTTCATTTACTGCTGGTCGTGCAGGCTCGCATTGTAGGTGCGGACTAGCCAATACCGCCCACAAGGAGTTACCACCATGTGTAGAGAAGTTGAAAAAATTGCGATGGCTGAACGGAACGAAGGTCGTTTAGAAGAAAAATCAATTCTGTCCGCGCAATCATGGAGAGCTTGTCTATCTCTGTCGATGAAGCAATGAAACTCCTGAAAACGCCGGAATCCGATAAGGACATTATTCGGAAACTCATTGCACAGTGATTCCGTTTGTCGTCGGTCATGCAGGCTCGCATCAGGAACGCAAACCAGATGACGTCTCACGTAATGATGGATTGCGTTTATCCACGCGAATGTTGACCAATTCAATCTGATAAGTCCACTACATCTCGGGATGCTGCCTCTGGCGGCATCCCTTTTCCTTTTACACCTGCTGACCAAAATAAACTGCTTTTTCCTTTCGCAAAGGATATCATGACGATACAGTAGTCAGGAGAGGCCCTGCATCTGCGGTGCCTGCCGCCGGAAATAAAACTTCCGGAATCCGGTAATTGACTAATGCCGGCAGCTATGATATAATGCCATCAACATAGTATCAGAGTTTTGCAGCGGCAAAACACAGTTTCCGGGTTCTTCTCAAGTGTCATTTGCATTTTTGTGCAAATGGCACTTTTTCTATTTTCTGACAACTCTATACCGTAAACACTTGCCAGTAGTCTCCTTTCTTCCGGGGATTACTGGCTTTTGTTATATCCGGCGGTTTCCGCCAAACAACCGAAAGGAGCAAGCAGCATGTTATCCTGTCACGACAACTTTGAAGCAAACTTTGACAACTATCCGTCCATGCTCAGTTATCACCAAGCACTGAGTATGGCATCCAGTTGGCGCCGATGTAAGGTCAAAGACCTTCACGTGGAGCCACTGGATCCGACCTCTCCCCTGTATGGTCATCCCGCAGCATTTGCCGCAGGTACCAGCGAGGACGCAATTAAGGACACCGCCGCCAATCTCGGCCTTGCGCTGAATGTGGATGGAAACATCTATCCCGTCCGCGGCACGGCCTACAAAACGCTGACCGAACGCGCAAAGATCAATGGCACAGCACTCCCCAAACTCAGTCGCAAAGACCTTGCCAATGTACTCAACGCCTGCCTGTCCGTACACAATTCAGATGCGCTTCTGCTGATCCGGAACGAAAAGGTTTCCGCAGTTCACTCCGGTGACGAAACGGACTATTCCGTGCTTCCCATGGACGAACTTCTGGTTACGCTGGAGAAGAAGCTGGGGGAACGGTTCCCCGGCTTCGTGTTTGAAAGCGGGTATACCGACCATGCCTATACCTGCGGCAGCTGGATTCTCCCCAACCAAAAGGAAGGCATTCTGGGCGCCTATGCCAAGGCTCTTGCCGCACACGGTCAGGCAGCGATGGCAAACAGGCTGGTTCCCGGTATCCGGTTCATGACATCCGACACCGGCGTTGCCTCCGCAAAAGTATCTGCTTTGCTGATAGGCGCACAGCAGCCGATCCATATCGGCGACTGCATTGGTGTGGATCACCGGAATCAGCGCAAGATCGCGGATTTCGATGCTGAGATGGACAAGCTGTTTGCTAAGTTCTGCGATTCCGTTGCCAAGCTGCAGAGCCTGCTGGAAATTCCGCTGGAGTACCCTGTCAATGCCATGACCCGGGTCTGCAAAAAGCTCTCCCTTCCGAAAAAGGAAGCGCTGGAAGCGATCGCCATGTATGAAATGGCTTACGGCGGAGGACCCGCGACTGCCCATGATGTCTTCATGGCCATGCAGGAAATTCCCTACATGATGAAGACATGCCACACCCGGGAAGCAAAGCTGCTCAAGGCCGAAGAAAACATGGCACGCGCTCTGAGTATCCGGTGGAGCGACTATGATGTGGCAAAGGAGCTGAAGTGGTAATGGCTGCTCCGATATTACTTTGCGACACCACCGGAATGAGCAATGACCGCTGGCTGGAATGCCGTATGCATGGCCCCAAGGGCGATATCCCCTACACCATCGGCGGAAGCGATGTGGCAGCCATATTCGGCGTGTCGCCGTGGACGACCCCGCTGGAGCTGTGGATGATCAAAAAGGGGCGCATGAAGCCCAAGCCGAAAGACAATGCAGACCAACTGGAGATGGGGCATCTGCTCGAACCGATAGCGGCATACTGGTATGCAAAGAAAAGCGGCAACTACGTCTACGACGACAAGGGGCTGTATCAGCACGCAGACCACCCCTATGCTCTGGCCAATTTTGATCGGCGGTATGAGCGGGCCAGCGATGGTCAGCCCGGCATTCTGGAATGCAAAAGCTGCACCTATCACAAAGCGGAAGACTGGGTGGACGATGCGATCCCCCTGTACTACGAATTCCAGCTCCGTTTCTACCTTGCTGTGGCAGACGTCCAGCACGGGGCGTTCTCATGCTTTTGGGGGAATAATCCTGCCAATGATCTGGCAATGCCTGAAATCAAGCGCGACCTTGTCAAAGAGGATATGATTTTCGAGCGGCTGGATGAATGGATCTGGAGCCTTGAACACGATGTCCCGCCTACCATGAGCGGTGTCAAACCCACACTGGCAATGGAATCTCTCGCAAGGATCTATGGTGCCAGCAAACCCGGTCTTCCTACCATTGAATTGCCATACAAGTTTGAGCGGCAGCTTCGCCAGATTGCCAATCTGCAGGCCAAAGTCAAGGAATGCGAAGACGAAAAGAAACTCTACGAAAAGGAGATTGAAGCACATTCCGTGCGAATTGCCGAAGTCATGAAAGAGCATGAGCATGGTATTCTGACAACTACCAGGGATAAGCTCCTCATTGACTTCGTAACGAGGACCACCAAGCGGCCCAGCTCCGATGCTTTGAAAAAGAAGTATCCCGGCGTTTATGCCGACGTGCTGAACGTATCTACCAGCCGTAAGGTGAAAGTTTCGGTACAGCCGATTTAATCAGGGAGGAGCAATATGCGAAAATTCTCTCGACCGATTGACCTTCGATCCCGCCGCGAAATGACAGATTACCTGCGTAACCATTTCCGATATTCCACGATGAACTCATGGAATCATGCAACATCGTATGCCTGCAATCTCAAGATTTACGGACTTGGTCTGGATCCCGAGATTGAATCCAAGCTTTACGATATGCTCGATACCCGGGAGTTTTTGCTTATGCGGCAGGAAGCGCTGTATCTGTTTAATGCAGTCCACAACTTCCGCTGGCAGGCAGGGTTCAACGGCAGAAGCGGCGGCTATCTGATCCTCTACCAAGGGGATCTGAAGCCCTCCGGATATCTGTCTTACTGCACCTGCTGCGGCCAGCGGAACTGCCGCAGTGTTGCCGACACAGGCAATGTTTGTGGTGTCTGCGGGAAAGCAGCCCGTGTAGATTTCCGTGTTCCACCGAAACAGCCCGTCACATTCCCCGGTCGGGGTACGGACATGGATGACGACTACGAAGAATGGTCGCTGTCTGAACTCCGGGACCGTGTAAAGCTTGTACAGGAGCTGGACAGTCTGGCTGACGATCTTGTCAGTCAGGCCGTTCATATGGCAAAAGCGTTTGATGTTGTGGAGGAGGCGTACTATGTACCCCAGACCCGGCATGTGCTTGTCGCCAAGTGAGAACGCTCTTGAGAAAGGAGAAAACAAGTGTTATGTCAATTTGATAAGCTCCTCTACCCCCGGATAGCCGATGCTTCCACCGTTGACTATATGATTGCCGTTTACCGTCCGCTGGAAATCCTGCACGATGGCAGCAGCCATGCAATGAGCCAGTTCAAAGCTGTCGGCTATTGCCTCCCCATCACGGAAAAAGCTCGATTCCGTCTGAATGGCCACTGGGTCAGGCATCCGAAGCACGGACTCCAGTTTGAGGTGGAGAGCTACGAGGAGGTAATTTCGCATACCAAGGAAGGCATCATCGGCTACCTTGCCTCTGGTCAGATCAAAGGTGTTGGCCGAAAAATCGCAGAGAAAATCTACGATTCCTTCGGGCAAGACACGCTGGAGATTCTGGATCAGGAGCCGGAAAAACTCATGACCATTCGAGGTATCAGCGAAAAGCGCCTCAGAATGATCTGTGATTCCTATCTGGCCACCCGCGGCGCCCGGGACGTAATTGCCTTTCTGACGCCCCACGGCGTTACCGCCAACCGAGCCATTAAGATCTACCGCGAGTATGGAAAGGATACTCTGGATATCATCCGGAAGCATCCGTACCGGCTGGTGGAAATGGCAGGTATCGCATTCAAAACAGCGGACAAGCTGGCAATCAGTTTGGGGCTTCCCACCGTTTCCCCGGAACGTGTCGACGAAGCGCTGATGTACGCCATCGCCGAAGGCGAGACGGAGGGACATATGTGTCTGGAAAAACACGATTTCCTCCGCAGGGCGCTGCGCCTTCTGGAAACACCGGAGATCACTGAGGAGATGGCGGCCGCAAGAGCCTTCCAACTGGTACAAGCGGATCGGCTTGTCTGCTATGACCACTACATCTACCGCACTGCGACTGCCACCGTGGAAAACAATATTGCCTTTCATATCGCACAGCAGATGAAAACGGCCGCAGAGCCTTACGAGAATCTGGATCACGCCATTCTGTGCGAGGAACGGAAGCTCAGGATCACATTGGCGCCGGAACAGCGGGAGGCGGTAAAAATGGCGCTTTCCACAAAGTTCTGCGTCATAACGGGCGGCCCGGGGACAGGCAAAACCGCAGTTCAGCGGGCGATCCTTGATCTGTATCAGGAAAAGTATCCGGAAGCACAGATCATATGCTGCGCCCCCACCGGGCAGGCAGCGCAAAGGATGAAGGAATCCTCCGGGCTTCCGGCATCAACGATCCACAAGGCTCTGTGCATCAAGGCCAATCCTGACGGCACCCTGACCGAAGGCATCATGCTGAATGCGGATCTGATCCTTGTAGATGAAGTCTCCATGATGGATGCCTTTCTCGCAGAGCGGCTGTTTACTGCCATCCCGCCTCATGCCAGACTGATTCTGGTGGGTGACGCGGACCAGCTTCCCTCTGTCGGCCCCGGCGCTGTCTTAAAGGACATCATCAACAGCGGCGTCGTACCCGTGGTTCGTCTGGATCATGTGTTCCGCCAGAGCGCCGGAAGCCGGATCGCTACCAATGCCCGGCTGATCAAGCACGGTAATCTGAGTATGGAGTACGGCCCGGATTTCATGTTCTTTGATTCCAAGGATTTAGCTGTATCCGCCGATATCATTGAAAACCTGTATATGCAGGAAGTTCAGAAATTTGGTGTGGACGGCACGGCATTCCTGACCCCCTTCCGGCGTAGGACTGAAACATCCGTAGATGCCATGAACGCACGATTGCAGGCACTGGTGAATCCACCGGCTCCGGGAAAAGCTGAAGCCGTTTCCGGACAGCTGCGCTTCCGGCTTGGCGATAAGGTCATGCAGATCAAGAACTACGAGCAGGTCAACAACGGCGACGTGGGTTACATCACCAATATCACCGGCCCCGAAAATGAGGCTACCGTGGAAAT
>HF988117.1:13748-14060 GCA_000434635.1 Firmicutes bacterium CAG:110
TTGACTTTGGGGATGGACGGGTCATGGCCTATGAAAGTGATCAGCTTAGAATGCTGGATCTCGGATACGCCTCCACCGTCCATAAGTCTCAGGGCGCCCAGTACAAATCTGTCATTCTGAACCTGCAATGCGCCCACGCGATCATGCTGATGCGTGCCATCGTCTACACAGCAATTACCCGAGCAAGGCTCCGGCTCGCCATTGTTGGGGAGCGGAAAGCGTTGTGTCGAGCAATCCGCAATACCAAAGCCGACCAGCGGGGTACCCGTCTGGCGCAGAGAATTCAAGACTTCATTGAGTAGAAAGGAAATT
>HF988117.1:14076-14350 GCA_000434635.1 Firmicutes bacterium CAG:110
TAGAAAGGAAATTATCACTATGGCAACTACATTGGATCTGTACTACCAAAACAAGCAGCAGCTCAACGCAATAATTGCGAACCATAAGCTGACCATGGATCAGCTTTTGGGTTATCAGGAATTGCTTTACCGGATCTCCATTCTGGAAAGCTGCATGAACTTTGTTAAGACCGCCCCCGTTACCTCTGATGTGAATGTAATGAGCTTTCACTACAAGATTGTGGATGCGCTCTTTACCTGTATGCTTCAGGAACGGCAGTTTGGGATTCCCGCG
>HF988117.1:14377-15219 GCA_000434635.1 Firmicutes bacterium CAG:110
CAGACGAAAAGCTGAAGAAACAGCGTGCGACTGCTTTAGGTAATCTCCAGACAGTGATCACCAGCTTCCGCAAGCAGTTCCAGAGCTTTGCGCCAACCACACCGGAGGCTTACCGGGATGCTATCAGCAAGATGGTCAACACGGTATTGCCCGCATGGCTCCAGTACCGCTTCACCTATATTCCGTTCTGATCAGGAGGTAATCACATGAATCAGAATATCAATTTCAACTCTCAGTTTCCTGTTTTGAACACCATCAATCAGGTGGATGGCTTTGATCCTTCCAAACTGACGGTAGACTATGTAGACCTCACGACGCAGGAAAAGCGGAAGCGGCTGCCCGTCATGGCGCAGCTTGCGTGGTTCCGTCTGCGCCACCCCGAAGGGAAAATCGCATTGCATGTTGAGCCAGTGAAGGATTACTTCGTTGCAACTGCGAGAGTATATGTCAGCTACAAGGATCCAGCAGATTGCTACCTGTCTGAAGCCACCGCTTCCCGCAAATATGATCCGCTGAAGCCTACCGTTTCTCCCCGGGAATGGGCGCAGACTGCGGCAATCGGTATTGCCCTTCGCAACGCCGGTTTCGGTTTACAGTTCAGTGCTGCCGGAGATGGTTTCGACGGCAATGTCCCTGACGAGCTTGGTGCAGAAAATGGCATAACACCTCCTGCGCCAATGCCCACAGGCACGCCGCCCGCTCCCCAGCCTGAAACAGAATCACCCGCAGTAGTTACTGCACCTCCTGTTTCAGATCCAGAGCTTGTCATTGTGGAACTGACACCGGAGCAGGAATTTGAACAGGCATGTGCCGTTGTGAGTCCCATCAAGAAGCACGGTGGC
>HF988117.1:15248-16432 GCA_000434635.1 Firmicutes bacterium CAG:110
CGCTGGGCGAAGTTCTCAGCACGGAACCCCGGGCCATTAACTGGCTGGCCTCAAAATTCAGCGGCGATGAAACCATTCGTGCCGCTGCAGAGTATATTTGCAATTATGCAATGGAACAAACACCCGCATAAACCGCTTGCGAGAAAGGGGGATGTACCACACATCCCCCCGGAAAGGAGGCTGCATGGTTGAAATCCATATTTACGATATTATCCCTCTGATCGGCATTCCGGAACCGCCGAGCGGCAGACACAGCTACAATATAAGCTGCCCCTGCTGTGACACAAATCCACGTGGAAAGCACCTGAACATCAATCTTACGAAAGATGTATTCTGCTGTCCCCGGTGCCATTTCTCAGGCGGTGTCTTTGATCTGTATGCGTACTATGCTCAGGTTGACCGCAAAAACGTGCGGGAAATTCTGATAAAGGAGCTTGGTCTGAAGGATAGCGACTCATTTCACCATGAAGACAGCAAACGCAAGCGGGAGCGGAGGACAGTCACACGCCCCATTCTGCAGGATATTGAATTGCCCCTCACGGACATTGATGCCCGGCATGAAACCTACACGGCGCTGCTCTCCAAGCTGTCACTGGCGTCTGACCATCTGGAAAACCTCCTATCAAGAGGCATGACCGAGGAAATGATCTGTCGGAATGGCTATAAGACCATGCCCGTTGCAGGCTTCTCCGCCATTGCAAAGCAGCTCCATGAGGAAGGCCATTATCTGGCCGGTGTCCCCGGCTTTTATCATGATATGGCTGGAAACTGGACCATCAGCAAGGAAAGGCGAGGTATCCTCGTACCGGCAAGAACCCCCGAAGGAAAAATTCAGGGCCTGCAGATCCGATTGGATTCCATTAAAAAAGGAAAGTTTCGGTGGATCACCAGCATCGGCAAGCAGGATGGCTGTAAAGCGGAATGCTGGACCCATATCGCTGGCGAGCCTACCCCGACAGTCCTTCTGACCGAGGGACCTATGAAGGCGGATGTCATCCATCACATTACCGGTCTGACGGTAATTGCGGTACCCGGCGTCAATTCCCTGAATCATCTGAAGGAAACACTGGAGTACGTGCAGTCCAAGGGAACCACCAAGATCATGACGGCATTCGACATGGACTATCTGAAGAATCCCCATGTGAAGGATGGCTATTTCAATCTGGCCACTATGCTGGCTCAGG
>HF988117.1:16465-16621 GCA_000434635.1 Firmicutes bacterium CAG:110
GGGATTGAGTACGGGACCTACCTTTGGGATCCCCAATACAAAGGCCTTGACGATTATGTATGGCACTGTCGTCAGGAAGGTCTGGTCTGACATCTCGCAAAGGGCTCTATTTTTACGCACTATGCGGAAAACAGATGGTTTTCCAATCGACCTGTT
>HF988118.1:0-2862 GCA_000434635.1 Firmicutes bacterium CAG:110
GGTGCAGCAGTAGTAGATCGTGGCGGCCATGGCGTAAACGTCCGTCCATGGGCCGATGCTGGCGTTGCGTTGATACTGCTCGATGGGGCTGAAGCCCTGTTTGGCCACCATCTGGGAGGACTGGACGTTACCGTCCCGTCCCTGAATGTCCAAGTCCTTGGCCGCGCCAAGGTCAAGCAAAATCAGCCTGCCGTCCGGCCGCACCATGATATTGTCCGGGCTGATGTCCCGATGGATAATGCCATGCTCGTGAACTTCTGCCAGCGCCTGAATGATGGGCGTCAGCAGGGACAGGCAGGTGTCGAAGGGCATCGGCCCCTCCCGCTGCAGCTTTTTCAGCAGCGTCTCGCCCTCGATGAAGTCCATGACAATGTAAGCCGTTTCATTCTGGATGAAAACGGATTTTACCCCCACAACGCCGGGAATTCCGCCCAGCTTCGCCATTTTCCGGGCTTCTTTCAGGAAGCTGTCGAAGCCCTTCTGGGTGCCGGTCTTTCCCATCATGGCGGTGCTCCACACCACCATGGAGCGGTTTTCCCGGCTGACCATGCCGGTGCTCATGGGGAAATATTCTTTGATCGCGACCTTCTGTTCCAGCAAAAGGTCAAAGCCTATGTAGGTGATGCCGAAGCCGCCCTGCCCCAGCATTTCGCCCACCAGATACTTTCCATCCAGAATCGTGCCGGGCTTCAACGCGAAGGACTCCATGTTCACGCTGCCGTAAGGGCGGCCGCACTCCGGGCAGAACTTCTGATCTGCCGCCAGCTCATGCATACATCTCATGCATCTGCGTACTTCCATATTTCATTCCTCTCTTTGGGGGAACGTTCGGGTTCCCGCCGATTTTCGTGCTGTTTTACATGTCGATCAATCCGCAAGCCAAGCATCCGTCACGGACAGACCCATCGACCACGAATACCCGCCGATCACCGTCGGCGTTACGATGATCGCGTCAAATGTCAGCGGCGTATCGAATGTAATCGTCTCGGAGGCAGCGCCGTCACCGGCGGGCAGGGAGAGCTTGGCGATTTTCTGGAACTGCCCGTTCACTCTTCCCCACACCTGCCATTCTTTGCACTTTGTTCCCGCGTTCATGGATACTTCCATATTGACGGTCATTTCCCTGCATCGTACCAGCGGGGTGTAAAAAACCAGCGCGTGGACATTCAGACTGAAGTTCCCGTCTTTCAGATTTGTGCTTTCCCAGTAACCATCCACATATTCGATATAGTTCCTGGGCTGTGTAGGCTTCGTAGTGGGTTCGGGCTTGGGTTCCGTGGCCTTGGGCACGGTTGCTTTGGGCGTGGTTGCCTTGGGCGTGGTTTCCGCAGGCGCGGGCTGCAAGACCGGTTCTGTGGCGGCCGCTTTCATGGAGAAGTTCTGCCTGGGCGCTTTTCCCGTAGCGGTCACGATGCAGACGACGATTCCCAGCACCGCGACGATACCGGCCACGGCAGGTATCAGCCATGCGGGGAGCGGCTTTTTCTGCGGCGTCTTCGGCGGCGCGTTTTTGACCGGCGGCTTCACATCTGCCGGTCTGGGAGGGACTGGCGTCGTCTGCTGCGCTTTGGCCGGTTCTGCCTGCGGGGCTGGCTTGACCGGCTCGGCCTTCCCGCCTTTTTGCAGGCGGGTGACCATTTGCAGCAAGGCGGCCATGTCCTGCGGGCGCTTCTGCGGCAGAATGCTCATACCGGCGGCCAGAACATCAAACTGCTCCTTCGTCAGCCGCGGTTTGCAGGTCAGGGTGTCTTCCACGATCCGGTCAACAGAGGTGGGCGGCAGTGTGCCGGTGCAGCAGTAGTAGATCGTGGCGGCCATAGAGTAAACGTCCGTCCACGGGCCGACGCTGGCGTTCTTCCGGTACTGCTCGATGGGGCTGAAGCCCTGTTTGGCGACCATCTGGGTGGTCTGAATCGAGCCGTCCTTTCCTTGAATATCCAGATCCTTTGCCGCGCCCAGGTCCAGAAGGACGGGCTTGCCGTCCGGCTGCACCATGATATTGTCCGGGCTGATGTCCCGGTGAATGATACCGTGCTTGTGGACTTCTGCCAGTGACTGCATGATGGGCGTCATGAGCCGGACGCCTGCATGATGGGGGTCATCAGGCTGATGCAGGTGCCGTAATCCATGGGGCCTTCCCGCTGCAATTTTTTCAGCAGTGTTTTCTGCTGCAGCGTCTCGCCCTCGATAAAGTCCATGACGATGTAGGCGGTCTCATTCTGTGTGAAGACCGATTTCACCCCGACGACGTTGGGAATGCCGCCCAGCTTTGCCATTTTCCGGGCTTCCTTCAAAAAGCTGTCGAAGCCCCGCTGGGTGCCGGTTTTCCCCACCATGGCGCTGCTCCACACCACGGTGGAGCGGTTTTCCCGGCTGACCATGCCGGTACATGTGGGGAAATATTCCTTGATGGCGACCTTCTGCTGCAGCAGCAGATCAAGTCCGATATAGGTGATGCCGAAGCCGCCCTGCCCCAGCATTTCGCCCATCAGATACTTTCCGTTCAGGATCGTACCGGGCTTCAGCGCGAAAGGCTCCGCGTGCACGCTGCCGTAAGCGCGCCCGCATTCCGGACAGTAGGCGATCCCTCCCGACAGGTCGTGCATACATTTCATACATCTGCGTACTTCCATAGTCCATTCCTCTTTCTTTCGGGGGAACTCGTGGGGTTCCCGCCGTTTTTTGGAACCATTACAGTAAAATAATATCACCGCTTGATACTATTGTCTACTGATTATTTGGCAAATTTAGTATATCAGATTTCCAGAATTTGCGGTCGCACGCCATGCGACAATTTTGAAAAAATTCGCCCGGCTCTGAAAGGCAGAGCCGGGCGGGGGTGATGGGGGGGTCAGCGGCGGG
>HF988118.1:2888-3539 GCA_000434635.1 Firmicutes bacterium CAG:110
CGGTTGTATTCCTTAAGAATACGCGCATCGGAGCAGTTGAGGTCCGTAAGTACGTAACAGCCGGTGAATATGTCGTCCATTTCTGTTACGGCGGAGGCGTCAAAACTGGACAGATTCAGGCTGGTCAGGTCATAACACAGGCCGAACATCCAAAGCATGTTCGTCACGTTGGATGTATCAAAGTTACTGAGATCCAGTCTGGTCAGGCTGTTGCAGCTGGTGAACATAAACGCCATGTCCGTTACTTTGGAGGTATCAAAGCTGGTTAAATTCAGATGGGGCAAACTCATACAATCGTCGAACATAGAACCCATGTCTGTCACGCTGGAAGTATCGAAGCTGGTTAAATCCAAACTGGTCAGACTGTGACAGCCGTAAAACATATTGGACATATCTGTCGCTTTGGAGGTATCAAAGCTGGTCAAATCCAAACTGGTCAGACTCGCGCAACTGCCGAACATCCAACCCATGTATGTTACGTTGGAAGTATCAAAACCAGATAAATCCAAGCTTGTGAGACTGCTGCAGCCGTTGAACATACCGTTTGTCCGTGTTACGTTGGAGGTGACAAAGCAGTTTCCAAAGTCGATTGTCTTCAAATTTACAAAATTCTGAAACAGCCAGGAAGCATCGGAATTTGGCGCGATCGCC
>HF988118.1:3644-3854 GCA_000434635.1 Firmicutes bacterium CAG:110
AGGCACTACTGGGGACATTTTGCAGAGAGCTTTGGAAGGTCAGAGTTTTTACGTCTTTGCGCATATACCGCTCCTGACCCCAGAAGAAGGCGTCCTCATCAAAGTCTAACTTTGCTGCCGCCATAGTATGGACTTCCATAGGGGCAGTGGGCGCAGGTTCCGTGGGCACCGGTTCCGTGGGCGCCGCTTCCGTGGCGGCGGCCTGTGCGG
>HF988118.1:3883-7152 GCA_000434635.1 Firmicutes bacterium CAG:110
GTGCTTTCACGGAGGAAACGGGGGTGGACTTTTTCCCGCCGCTGCCGATGGAAATAATGAGGGCTATCACCGCTACAGCCGCCGCAATGCCGGGGATCAGCCATTTGGGAAGCGGACGGCCGGGGGCGGGCTTCAGCGGCTGGAGGTTCCGGGTTTCCGGCCGGACCGGCTCGGTTTTCGGGACGTCCCTGACGGGCGGCGTTTTTCCTGCCGGTTGGGTGACGATCTGAAGCAGAGCGTCCATATTCTGGGGGCGGTTCTGGGGCAGGACGTTCATGCAGAAGGCCAGAACGTCAAACTGCTCCTTCGTCAGCCGCGGACGGCAGGTCAGGGTGTCCTCTATCATGCGGTCGGTGGCGGAGGGGGGCAGGACGCCGGTGCAGCAATAGTAGATCGTGGCGGCCATGGCGTAAACGTCCGTCCAGGAGCCGATCTTCCCGTCCCGGCCGTACTGCTCCACGGGGCTGAAGCCCTGCTTGGCCACCATCTGGGAGGACTGCACATTGCCGTCCTTTCCCTGAATGTCCAAGTCTTTCGCCGCGCCCAAGTCCAAAAGGATAAGCCTGCCGTCGTTCTGCACCATGATGTTGTCCGGGCTGATGTCCCGGTGAATGATGCCGTGCTTATGGACTTCGGACAGTGCCTGCATGATGGGGGTCATCAGGCTGACGCAGGTGCCATAATCCATGGGGCCTTCCCGCTGCAATTTTTTCAGCAGTGTTTCGCCCTCGATGAAGTCCATGACGATGTAGGCGGTCTCATTCTGGATGAAGACCGAATTCACGCCCACCACACTGGGAATGCTCCGCAGTTTCGCCATTTTCCGTGCTTCTTTTAAGAAGCTGTCGAAGCCCTTTTCCACGCCGGATTTCTGCATGACGGCATCGCTCCACACAACGGTAGAGCGGCCTTCCCGGCTGACCATGCCGGTGCTCATGGGGAAGTACTCTTTAATGGCGATCTTCTGCTCCAGCAGCAGATCAAAGCCGATGTAGGTAATGCCGAAGCCGCCCTGCCCCAGCATTTCGCCCACGAGATACTTCCCGTCCAGGATCGTTCCGGGTTTCAGAGCGAAAGACTCCGCCTTCACGCTGCCGTAAGGGCGGCCGCATTCCGGGCAGACGGTCTCCCCTGCCGCCAGCGCGTGCATACATCTCATACATCTGCGATTTTCCATATCCTGATCCTCTTTCTTGTCTGACGTTCGTTATTTCTTGCTGAATAAGTCAGAAAAGCCGTTTTTTTCCAGATGGTTGTTGATGTCTATAATGTCCAGCTCCCGCAGAATGCCGTCGATGATAACGATGTCCCGCGGGCTGGAACCGCTCAGGGAAGCGAGGTCTCCGATTTTCAGCAGCTTCTGGGTCTCGGACAGGTTCATGCCCAGAACGCGGGAAAGCCGCAGGAGCACATTCCGCTGAGGGCTGACCTCGGCGTTCAGGATCCGGTAAAGGGAGGACTTGTTCAGTCCCGCAAGCCCCGCGATGGTCTCGACGGAACGGGGCGTTTTACGCAGAAACTGGAAAAGGTAGTCGCCAAGGGCGGGGCCGTTGGCTTCGTGAAGGAGCTGCGTGACGGATGCTCCGCCTTTCAGACGGGAAACGGCAATTTCGGTGGGACCTGACTGCTGCATAAAATGACTCCTCCCTGTGCCATAAAGGGATATGTTCTGCCCATATTCGGCCAAAGATGGCTTTTTATTACGATTCTATTAAGAAGTATATCACAGCCTATTCCGGAATGCAATCGGCGGCAGCAAAAAACCGTGCCGGAGATTTACTCCGGCACGGTTGCGAACCATATGGGATTAGCCGAACACGGACAGCAGGAAGCCGGCCGCGATGGCGGAGCCGATAACGCCGGCCACGTTGGGACCCATGGCGTGCATCAGCAGGAAGTTGGAGGGGTTGTTCTTCTGGCCGACGGTGTTGGACACACGGGCAGCCATGGGAACGGCGGACACACCGGCGGAGCCGATCAGGGGATTGACCTTCCGGCCGGTGAGCTTGCACATCACGTTGCCGCCCCACAGGCCGCCGGCAGTGGAAATGCCGAAGGCCACGACGCCCAGAACCACGATCTTCAGGGTGCTGGCAGTCAGGAAGGTGGAGCCGACCATGGTGGCGCCCACGGCGGTGGACAGCAGAATGGTGACGATGTTCATCAGGGCGTTCTGTGCGGTGTCGCTGAGACGGTCAGTAGCGCCGGTCTCCTTGAACAGGTTGCCCAGCATCAGGCAGCCGATCAGAGGCGCGGTGTCAGGCAGCAGCAGCGCCACGAAGATAACGACCACGATGGGGAAGATGATCTTCTCGGCCTTGGAGACGGTACGGGTCTGCACCATCTTGATCTTGCGATCCTCGGCGGAGGTCAGCAGGTTCATGATGGGGGGCTGAATCAGCGGGATCAACGCCATGTAGGAGTAAGCGGCCACGGCGATAGCGCCCAGCAGCTCGGGAGCCAGGCGGGTGGTCAGGAAAATGGCGGTGGGGCCGTCCGCGCCGCCGATGATGCCGATGGAAGCGGACTGGGGGCCGGTAAAGCCCAGCAGCACGCCGCCCAGGAAGGCAACGAACACGCCCAGCTGTGCGGCAGCGCCCAGCAGCAGGCTCTTGGGATTACTAAGCAGGGGGCCAAAGTCGGTCATCGCGCCCACGCCCATGAAGATCAGGCAGGGGTACAGGGAGGTCTTGACGCCGATATAGAAGATATCCAGCAGACCGCCTTCCCGCATGATGGCGCCGTAGCTGTGATACAGGTCACTTGCGGGATTCATGAAGTTGTCCCACAGCTCCTGGTGGTAAAGACCGCCCAGGGGCAGGTTGGACAGCAAGCAGCCGAAGGCAATGCCCACCAGCAGCAGCGGCTCGAATTTCTTGACGATGCCCAGGTACAGCAGCACACAGGCGATGATCAGCATCACCAGATTCTGCCAGCCGCCGTCGGCAAAGCCGACGAAAATGGCGTTGAAGCCGGACTTCTGCCATAGATTTAACAGGACTTCACCAATATTGATGCTCATGGTGTATCCTCCTTAGCCGAGGACGACCAGAGTAGCACCGGTGTCAACGGTGGAGCCCTTGGAAACCAGAACCTGCTTCACGGTGCAGGCCTTGGGCGCCAGAATCTCGTTCTCCATCTTCATGGCTTCCAGAACCACCAGAACGTCGCCTTCCTTCACGGCCTGACCTGCGGTGACGTTTACCTTCAGGATGTTGCCGGGCATGGGAGCGGTGACGGCGTCACCGGCCACGGGAGCGGCAGCGGCG
>HF988119.1 GCA_000434635.1 Firmicutes bacterium CAG:110
AAATCCGCGACAAGGAAGATCCGTTTTCTTCTCTGGGGGACACCCCAGTATTGAGCGTCGAGGCATCTCCACGCCAGGGAGAAATTAGCTCCCAGTATGATTCGCCCAGCAGATTGCCATGGCCAGGGGTAAGGTCGAGGGATTGAAACACCACATCCTCAAAAGATCGATTATTATGTGTCGTATGACGCTACAGTTAAAGCCGGTATTGATTTTGAGCATGTCGAAATTTCTGTTGATGATGAGACGAAAATCATTTCAGTAAAACTGCCGGAAATCAAGATCACAGATATTACCGTTGACATTGAGTCTATGGACTACATTTTCATAAATGATAATACTGGCAAGACGCTGGTGGTCTACTACTCCGCCTCCGGCAATACCCGCCGGGTAGCCGAGGACATTGCCGAGGCTGTCGGTGCCGACCTCTTTGAAATCGTTCCTACCGAAGTCTATCGATAGCTGCTCTGCCTCGTAATTCGTCTGCATTTCTCATCTCCTTTGTGAGTCTGACCTGTTCCATAAAAAGGCCGGAACGCGCACCGGCCAGACCGGCTCTGGCTCCGGCCACTGAGAGATCCTGACATGGGCTGCCCCCACATATGATATTTACTGGCGGCAGCTCCGCTCCGTTTAGTTTTGTGATATCCCCAGCATGAACCATGTTGGGAAACCGCAGCTTTGTCACCTCGATAGGAAAAGCTTCAATCTCACTTGCCCATACCGGACGGATGCCATTCCGCACCGCCGCCAGAGGAAAGCCGCCGATCCCATCAAACACGAGAGATCCTGACAAGGGCTGCCCCCACATATGATATTTACTGGTGGCAGCTCCGCACCATTGAGTTTTGTGATATCCCCGACATGAACCATATTGGGGAAGCGCAACTTGGTCACCTCGATAGGAAAGGATTCAATTTCGCTCGCCCACACCGGTCGGATGCCATTTCGCACCGCCGCCAGAGGAAAGCCGCCGATC
>HF988120.1 GCA_000434635.1 Firmicutes bacterium CAG:110
GCAGGACTGTAACTGCACAATAAACGCCCGCATACCGGATACGGTCAGGCATGCGGGCGTTCTTTCGCTACCATTTTGGGCGGGTATTTTTTACCGGAAGATGGCGCCGGGAATATTGCAAATTGCAGGAAAATAGTATATGATAGAGCGGACAGAAAAAGCTGTGCAAATTGATTGCCTGGGGGTATAGAAAGATGACCATTGATGACTTGACGATCGGCCAGTCCGGCGTGATTTCTCAGGTGGGCGGCGAGGGGCCGCTGCGCCTGCGGTTTCTGGATATGGGGCTGATTCCCGGAACAAAAGTAACGCTGCAGAAAATCGCGCCTATGGGCGACCCGATCCAGATCCAGGTGCGGGGCTATGAGTTGACCATCCGCCGGGAGGATGCCCGGAAAATCGCGCTGAAGGAGGGGACGGTATGATTTTCGCACTGGCGGGAAACCAGAACTGCGGCAAAACCACCCTGTTTAACGCTCTTACCGGCTCCAATCAGCATGTGGGCAATTTCCCCGGTGTTACGGTGGATCAGAAGGCGGGCGTAATCAAGGGAACTGACCATCAGGTGGTGGACCTGCCCGGCATTTACTCCATCCGCCCCTATACGCAGGAGGAGATCGTTACCCGGGATTTCATCCTCAAATCCAGACCGGACGCCATTATCAACATTGTGGACGCCACCAACATAGAGCGGAACCTCTATCTGACGCTTCAGCTCCTGACGCTTCAGGTGCCTACGGTGATCGCCCTGAACATGATGGACGAGCTGGTGGGCAACGGCGGCAGTGTGGACGTGCAGAAGATGTCGGAAGCCCTCGGTGTTCCGGTGGTTCCCATTTCCGCGGCGAAAAATCAGGGCATCACCGAGCTGGTGGATACGCTTATCGACACCGCCTCCCGCCGGGTGACGCCCAAGGTGCAGGATTTCTGCCCCGAGGGGCCGGTGCATCGGTGCATCCATGCGGTGTGCCACATCATCGAGGATCATGCCCAGCGCATCAACATCGCCCGCCGCTTCTGCGCCATGAAGCTCATCGAGGGCGAGCAGGACTTTTTCGATGCGCTGGAGCTGAGTCAGAACGAAAAAGAACTGATCGAGCACACCGTCATCGAGATGGAGCATGAGACCGGGCTGGACAGAAATGCCGCGCTGGCGGACATGCGCTATAATTTCATCGAAAAGGTCTGCGGCGAGTGCGTGGTGAAGGCGAAGGAGAGCAGGGAGCACCGGCGCAGTATGCAGATCGACAAGGTGCTGACCCACCGGATTTTTGCCATCCCGCTGTTTATCGCAATTATGGGACTGGTGTTCTTCCTGACCTTCAACGTGGTGGGTGCGTTCCTGTCCGACGTGATGTCCTATGCCATTGACGGTCTGACCCTTCTGGCCGACCGGGCACTGACGGCCTACGGCATCAACCCTGTGGTACATAGTCTGGTCATTGACGGCATTTTTGCCGGCGTGGGCAGCGTGGTGAGCTTTCTGCCGCTGATCGTGACGCTGTTTTTCTTCCTGTCCATTCTGGAGGACAGCGGCTATATGGCCCGGGTGGCCTTTGTCATGGACAAGCTGCTGCGGAAAATCGGCCTTTCCGGAAGGAGCTTCGTGCCCATGCTGGTGGGCTTCGGCTGCTCCGTCCCCGCCATCATGGCGACGAGAACCCTTTCCTCCAACCGGGATCGGAAAATGACCATTCTGCTGACCCCCTTCATGAGCTGCTCGGCGAAAATTCCCATTTACACCCTGTTCGCCGCCGCGTTTTTCCCGGGACATGAGCTGCTCGTGATGCTGGCACTGTATTTCGGCGGCATTCTGGTGGGCATTCTGGTGGCGCTGGTTCTGAAAAATACCGCTTTCAAGGGCAATCCCGTTCCCTTTGTGATGGAACTGCCCAATTACCGCTTCCCCTCGGCAAAATCCGTGGTTCTGCTGATGTGGGAGAAGGCGAAGGATTTCCTGACCCGGGCGTTTACGGTGATCTTTATGGCCACGGTCATCATCTGGTTCATGCAGACCTTCGATACCCGGCTGAACGTGGTGGAAAACAGCGCCGACAGCATTCTCGCCGCGCTTGGGCGGCTGGTATCGCCCATCTTTGCGCCGCTGGGCTTCGGCGATTGGCGGATGGTGACGGCGCTGGTGTCCGGCTTCACCGCGAAGGAAGCGGTGGTCAGCACTTTCGGCGTGATTCTGGGCGTCAGCACGGAACAGCTTGGCATTGCGCTGCACTCCCTGTTTACAACGGCGTCGGCGGCGAGCTTCCTTGCCTTCTGCCTGCTGTACACCCCCTGTGTGGCGGCGGTTTCCACCATTAAGACGGAGCTGAAATCCGGCTGGAAGACGGTGGGGATCGTGTTTGCACAGTGTCTGGTTGCCTGGCTGGCGGCATTCATGGTCTACCATGTGGGACTGCTGCTGACATGAGCTGGCTGGATTATCTGCTGCTTGCCCTGATCGGCGGGTACTGTGCGTACTTACTGCTGCGCAGAAAGAAAAAAGACGGCTGCTGCGGGGACTGCTCCCGGTGCGGCGGCTGCGGCAGGAAAAGCGAAAAATAAATGACCCGCTGTCATCCGATTTTGGTGGATGACAGCGGGTTTTTGCACTATATTATTGCTTCCTTCGCCGGTTGTACAGCTTGGCAAGGCCACCCTCGCTGGTTTCCCGGAAGCGGTGATCCAGATTGACGCCGGTCTCCCGCATGGCGCGGCACACCATGTCGTAGCTGATGTTCCGGGAGCCGGTGAGAAAATAGCTCAAATTGCAGGCGTTCATGGCGCGGACTGCGGCGACGGCGTTGCGTTCGATGCAGGGGATCTGCGGAGAAATAAACAATGGATTACGCAAAAGAGTCCCTGCGGCTTCACGAGGAGTGGGGCGGCAAGATCGAAGTCATCTGCAAGGTGCCCTGCAAGACCAAGGACGATCTGTCCCTGGCCTACACCCCCGGCGTTGCCCAGCCCTGCCTGGAAATTCAGAAGGATGTGGATAAGTCCTACACCCTGACCCGGCGGCACAACCTGTGCGCCGTTATCACCGACGGCACCGCCGTTCTGGGCCTGGGCGACATCGGCCCCGAGGCCGGTATGCCCGTTATGGAGGGCAAGTGCGCTCTGTTCAAGGCCTTTGCCGATGTGGACGCGTTCCCTCTGTGCGTGAAGTCCAAGGATGTGGACGAGTTCGTCAATGCCGTTGCCCTGATCTCCGGTTCCTTTGGCGGCATCAATCTGGAGGATATCTCTGCTCCCCGGTGCTTTGAGATCGAGCGGAAGCTGAAGGAAAGGTGCGACATTCCCATCTTCCACGACGACCAGCACGGTACCGCCGTCATCACCCTGGCCGGTCTGACCAACGCGCTGAAGGTGGTCGGCAAGAAGAAGGAGGACGTGAAGATCGTCACCTCCGGCGCGGGCGCTGCCGCCATCGCCATCGTCAAGCTGCTGCTGTCCTCCGGCTTCAAGAACATCACCATGTGCGACCGGAAGGGCGCAATCTACGCCGGCCGTGACGGTCTGAACTGGATCAAGGAAGAAATGGCGCAGGTCACAAATCTGGATCACAAGGCTGGCTCCCTGGCCGACATGCTGGTGGGCGCCGACGTATTCATCGGCGTTTCCGCGCCCGGCATGGTGACAAAGGAAATGGTTCAGACCATGAACAAGGACGCCATCATCTTCGCCTGCGCCAACCCCACCCCGGAGATCTTCCCGGATGAGGCAAAGGCAGGCGGCGCAAAGGTGATCTCCACCGGCCGCAGCGACTATCCCAACCAGATCAACAAC
>HF988121.1 GCA_000434635.1 Firmicutes bacterium CAG:110
GCAGCTGAACTGGCTGAGCTTTTCGGTGATTGCAGACACAACACCTCTACCGTAGCGATCCAGCTGATACTGCTCCAGCTGTTGATATGCAATTAACACATTGGCTTTAAGTATTTCAAGCATGCATCAGCACTCCAGCATCTCCAGCGTGCAAGTTTGAGCAATGCTCTGGCGGATGGCTGCACGAACAGGCAGCACGGCAGAGGGAGATACAGACAGTTCATCGATACCCATAGCCAGGAAGGTAGGCAGCATGGAAATGTCAGCACCCAGCTCGCCGCAGATACCGATCCAGATGCCAGCCTTGGTAAGAAAGAAGAAACCTTTGATCCCAATCATATTTTTGCTCCTATGGCTGGTCAGACCGTGCCTGTAGCAGAAGTTCCCGATCCTACTTTTGCCCAGGGTATTCTGGGTGAAGGTATCGCAATCATTCCCGATGACGGTAAAGTATATGCCCCTTGTAATGCTACCGTGGATACCATGTTTGATACTGGCCACGCCATTAGTCTGGTAGCAGAGAATGGCGCTGAGATTCTGATCCATGTGGGTCTGGAAACTGTTGGTCTGGGCGGCAAGTGCTTCAAAGTTCATGTGAAGAATGGCCAGAAGGTCAAGAAGGGCCAGCTGATGTTCGAAGCAGATCTGGAAGGAATCAAGGCTGCCGGTCTGAATACCATTACCCCTGTCCTGGTTTGCAATGTCGATGACTTTGCTTCCCTGAACGGTCACACCGGCAATGCTGTTACCAATGATGACGTTGTCATCGAACTGAGCAAGTAATTGAATATAATAACGATTTAGGAGGCTAATAATATGAAGCAGTTTGAATATACCATCAAGGCAATGTCAAAGCTGTATGCGAGCTGGGCTTTCTTTCCACGCTCCACTTTCTCAACAGCGTTCCAGAGTGTTTCCTGGTCTGCGTACTCCGGCGGAGCGTGGGCGGGCAGCAGGATTGCCTATGATATTTCTCGGCGTCCCGATTTCAAGCAGACAATGGATATGCTGGACAGAGCTTTTGAGAAGATTCCGGATAACTCTGGGGCAATTCTGTACTCGGACCAGGGCTGGCAGTATCAGATGAAACATTATCAACAGAGGCTGCAGGAAAAAGGAATTGTACAGAGCATGTCCAGGAAAGGGAACTGCTACGATAACGCAATGATGGAAAACTTTTTTGGATTATTAAAAACGGAAATGTTCTATGGCAGGAAATTCCGGGACGCAAAGCATCTGATTTCTGAAATAAAGAAATATATCGATTATTACAACAATAACCGGATAAAACTCCGGTTAAAAGGAATGAGTCCGGTGCAATACCGAACTCATTTCGCAGAGGCTATTTAACCAGAATCGTCCAACATTTGGGGTGCATATCAGCATTACTGACGGTCTGCAAGGATAGCCGCATAGCGGCGCAAGGGAGCGCAGCCCCCTGTTCGGAACGCAGTGACGCAAAACACCCCGGACATTCAGGTGCCCGGGGCGTTCAGTTTCACAGAGCGCACATACGGGGAATACCCCGTATAGAAGTGCGCCCTTAGTATAATTACTAAGGGACACAAGCGAAGGAATGAAGAGTTGCTGGTGCCTGAACATCATACTGTTTTTACAAAATCCAGCATCCTGCAATGGCGATCACAACAAGGACGGTCAGAAGAAAGGCAAGGACTTTTCGATACATGGTGTAAAACCTCCTTTTTGATTTCGCGCTTATCACACATGGAACGGTAATGATTATGCTCTCTTCCTGTGATATTCCAGATACATCATGGGAATCAATATGACAGTCAGCATCAGATATAGCGGAATACTGACATCTAAAGTACGGAAAACCTTACCAAAGATGGTGATAATATTGAAGGAACCCAGATTCTGATAGAGTTCCAGCAAGTGCGACGGCATGAGGCTCAGAATTTTATCCAACCAGTTTGCCATTCCCTCCAGGAAAGAGGGGAGGAATATCAGAATAAATGGGGTTGTCACCGCAAAGACAGTAGACTTTGTCTTGGCGGAGATCCACATGGTCAGGAACGCCAAGAAAAGGTTGCTGATGTAGCCGGATATGAGAGCCAGCATCCAAGCTTGCCACATATTAAGATTATAGATACTTTTCCAGAGCTGCCACTGGATGACGCAGCTTGCGCCCTCGAAGCCGAGATAGCACAAGGTGAACAGGCTATAGATAAGCATGGCTCCCCAGTACAGGACTGTTACCAGCAGAAAACCTGCCTTGATCTTGGCAGAGGTAGCTTTATTCCTGCCACAAAGGGTGGAAAAATACACTGCATCCGCTTTCCATTTGAATTCGCTAGAGAAGATGCCAGCCAACAGAAAACCCAGAATCAGAATTCCCAGTGAAGGAATATATCCGGCGTTTTCCAGCAGCTGATGCCAGCCTTCGTGGTATGTGAAGTAGAAGGGAATCTCTAATTCCTTGTACTGCCCAATGATATACTGCTTCTCCGATTCGGAATACTTGGAGTAAGCACCATCGGCTTCATCATAAAGCCAATTTTTCAGTAATTTCTCACGGTTGGCGTAAAAGGTATCTTCATCGATGGCAGTGAGCCTGTCAGCGGTGTAATAATCGTACTCCCGGAAACCATTTGAATAGGACTCATTCAGAATTTTCCGGATGGGTGCGAAACCCTGTTTCCAGCTATACGCGATTTCATTCTGCTGCACAATATCTGACTTTGCTTCGGGTGTTGCATTGATCCTTTGATTTTCCTGAATCACTCTGCTCAACTTATTCTGATCAACCCAGCCTTCCCATTCCTTCTGGGCTTCGCGCAGTTTCTTGACAGCAGATGGGCCATATTCGCTCTCCCCCTGCTCATTCACCCACTTTACCTCCACATTCAATGCGCCAGTCGATGATAGCCAACAGGACAGCGCCAAGACGGCAATGTACAATATCAGGGCGATCTTACCACCAACGGAACCAAGCACCTTTTTTAGTTCATACCGTACCATCGCTATCACCTGTCCTTTCTCCAAAATAACAGAGGAAAACATCCTCCAAAGTTGGTTCTACCCTGACGGCATCTTCTGCCGGTCGTCCCTTGGAAACGATTCGTAGCTCCGCACCTCCAGGAATCGTCTTCACGTTTGCAACTTTGTATGCCTTCAGACAGGCATCGATCCTGCTTTTGGGCACAGTACAGCTCCAAACCAGTTCTGGCATGGAGTCAATGAGTTCCTCAGCAGTGCCGGAAATGGCAAGGCAGCCGTCCTTCATCAGCAGAATGTCACCTGCGATATACTCAATGTCCGATACAATATGTGTGGACAGCAGCACGATTCGATCCTCTGAAAGCTCGCTGATCAGATTCCGAAACCGAATCCGCTCGCTGGGATCCAGACCGGCGGTAGGCTCGTCCAGAATTAGAATCTTGGGGTCGTTCAGCATGGCTTGGGCAATACCTGCCCGGCGCTTCATGCCGCCAGAAAGGGTTTTCATTTTCTTGTTCCGTGCTTTCACCAGACCAACTTGCTTCAGCAGTTCCTTGACCCGCTGCTTTGCCACCGCAGGGCGTATACCTTTGAGGGTGGCAATGTACATCAGGTAGTCGTAGATGGAAAAGTCTGGATAGTACCCAAAATCCTGAGGAAGATATCCCAGCAGATTCCGGTATCTGCCGTCCATGGCAAAAATGTCTTCTCCATCCCAGATAATTTGCCCGGATGTGGGCTTCATCAAGGTAGTAAGCATCCGCATCAGGGTGGTTTTACCAGCGCCGTTGACACCAAGCAAACCATAGACGCCGCAGCGTAAATCATAGCTGAAATGATCGACAGCTTTGAAGTCGCCAAATTCTTTTGTTAAGTCTCTAATTCTCAAATCCATAAAGGTTTCACCTCCATAATCGTTTGCCATTTCCTCTGTCCGCGATAGAGGGTATATCCCATGAAGAAAACAGATGCAGCCAGCAAAGATACCCACGCAGGAACAGAGATGGCACGGAAAACAGTATCATTCAGAACGAGCACTGACCAGGCTCCAGCCCAAAGGACACACAGAAGCAGGGAAAGTGCCTGAGAATTGATCCGCTTGCTGTAAAGGGTTCTGAAGCAGATACAGCAGGTCACATTGAAGGGGAGCATAAACTGTGTAAGCATTTCCCAGAGAGTCATTCTGCTAAGCAGGGTTGCGACCGCATAGAATGCTGACAGCAGCACCATATCTACCCCGGCAAAGAGGGTCAGCCGTGCCGCATAGATGGAACGAAGGGTATAAAATGTTGTACATTCGATTTCCAAAGCATCGCAACTTCGGTTTTTCCAGATTTCCGGATAAATCAGAATTACAAACAGCGATCCGGTAAGCCCCAGAATACGGCGCACGGTGAAGTCGGTTTCTGAGTTTTTAAGCAAGAAACATACAAAGGCAAGCAGCAGCCCTTGCATCAGCCACCAGCGTTTCTTGATGAACTTACTCTGCTGATACAGAAATTCTATGTGGGAAACGGTTTGTTCCGATTCCTCAGAAAGAAATTCTTCCTTGGAAACAGAAATGGTTTTCTGTATTTTGGATTCATCGCAGGTCACATCAAAGCGAAAGAGTTCCCTCATTCAAAATCCTCCTTCCCTAAATATATCGTCAATAATTCTTTTGCACGTTTGATCCGGTACTTCACCAGCGGCAGACTGATCCCCAAAATTCTGGCAATTTCCTTTTGCCTGACTTCCTGAAAGAAATACAGGATGGTTACTTCCCGCAGTTCCTGTGGAAGACGTTCCAGAGCCATATGGACATCCATCCGTAAATCCAGGGACTCCATCAGGCAGACAGGATGCTCCGGCAGTTCCTCCATCGGCAGTTCTTCCGGCTTTCTGTAATAATCCCGGCACAGATTGCCTGCAATCACATACAGATAATTTGCAGCCTTCCCATAGTGCTGGTACTGATGGAGCGTGCGGAAGAACCGGGCAAAGGTTTCCTGGGTCAAGTCTTCTGTGAAACCGGAGTCCTTGATATGTAGGTGACAGTAACGCATTATCTTTGGGTAATACTTCCGCACAAAGGATTCGATGGCCTGATCATCGCCATTTTGCATTCTGTGCAGGAGCAGGAAATCGCCGTCCATGTTTTTCCTCCTCTCCTGTAGATTAAAAGCGCTTTCATTTAGTATAACGAAGCAGAACGGAAAAAAGATAGTCTGAGATGAAAAAATTTTACGCTGCGGCAAAGAGAATAGTATCTTTGCCGCAGTGCATCTTACTTCAATGGTTTATTTGCATGTGTCGGCACACTTCACTTCAACGCTGGTAGTATCGATATTGAATGCACAGCTTACAACTTTTTTCATGATAGCCTCCTTAGTGCAAATCCCGAAATGTGTTGTTTTCCTTAGCGAGCTTACTTGCAACCTCCCGGCGTTCCTGGGAGTAGGGAGCGGTCAGCCGGATACTGATTCGCTCTTTTGCAATCTCAAACCACAGACCACCCTGCCCGTCATCATCTGTTCGTTTACATAACTCTGGATACTTGGCAGCATAGGACAGCAGCCGCTTTTTCAGCTTGGTATCGTGGGTGTAGATTTCTGCGGCGGGGTCTTTGGCATTGTAGAATACCTCTGTGACCTTTTGCTTCTTCGTAAGTCCTGTTTTCATAAGAATCCTCCTGTATTCAAAGATTTTTCCCGGCTCAAGAGCCGGGAAAGTGTGGCAATTTTCCGATAGAATTTGTCTGGACGATGCAGGATATGTTCTGACTCCCACTATCGTCAAATTTACGATTTTCCCGGCTCATGACCGCAGTTTTACCCCTTTCCGTTGGTGTGGCTCCGCAACCATTCCAACAAATCATGCTTCATAACCAGCTTCCGT
>HF988122.1:0-1803 GCA_000434635.1 Firmicutes bacterium CAG:110
TAGGAAACAAGCGGCTACTGCCAGTATCACCCCTGCACACAGAGCAATCTTAATCGTCCGCTTCATCTTCATCGTCCAGCAGCTCCGCCATGGTCAGATTGTAAACCGCCTCCGCCTTCTTTTCGAACAGCTTGCCCAGACGCACGGCCTGCCGCTGGTTGGGCGCCAGCAGCTCCAAGGTCATCAGATTTCCCATCTCGTCATCCAGCGCCATGACCACGGAATAGTCCCCATTGTCCCGGGGGATGATCTGGGTCTTGACGAAGCTGGAACGGCGGATCTGACGGTTGAACCGGTTGACGGCGTTGTCCGCCCGGCATTTGACCGTGTAGGCGATGGAATCCTCCGTCAGAGAGCCGTCCGCCTTGCCCTTGTCCGTGATCTCATAGCAATCGTTCTCCACCTGCTTCAGGTGGCCGGACTTCACCATTTCAGGAATCGCGGTGCAGACGTCGAAATAGCTCAGGCAGTCGTCCTGATAGCACAGCTCGTAGATCTGCTGCATATTCACGGGATAGTTGACCCTTGCCATCACGAACAGGATCAGCACCTTCACGTCCATCATATCATGTATAAATCCAAGTCTCTGCATACGCTTCACCCCTTTTTCTTTCATTATACAGAAAAGTTCCGAAAAATCAAGCACCAGCAGAGAACGCCCTGCATATTCTGGCAGGAAGGAGTGATGCCGATGGATGGCAAACGGCTTTACTGCGCCGGCGGCACGGCGGCCGCCCGCTATGCCGGAGAATATCTGGGAAATTTTTACATTGATCTGGCCGAGCGCCCCGGCTCTGACGTGGGCGCGGTACTGCTGGACGTTCCCAGCTTCGCGCCGGATGGGACGCTTCGCATGGGGGGAAGTGTGGAAAATCTGCTGGCGCAGCTTCCGCCGGACGTGACGGTCTGCGGCGGGAATCTTGACCACCCGGCGCTGGACAATTACCGGTGTATCGATTTTTTGAAGGACGCCCAGTATCAGGCGGAAAACGCCTACATAACCGCCGAATGCGCCGTGGAGATCGCCCTGTCCTACCTTCCCATGACCCTGCGGCGGTGTCCCGTGCTGGTGATTGGCTGGGGGCGCATCGGAAAATGCCTGGGGCAGATTCTCCATGCCCTTGGCGCTGACCTGACCGTCGCGGCGCGAAAGAACGCCGACCGCGCCATGTGCCGGGGGCTGGGCTGCGCTGCGGTGGATACCGCCCGGATGGCGGAGACTTTGGGCAAGTACCGCCTGATTCTCAACACCGCGCCGGAAAGGCTGCTGACCAAGGAACAGCTCGCCCAGTGCCACCCCGACTGCGTGAAAATCGACCTTGCGTCCAGAACCGGCATGGAGGGCGATTCCGTCATCGTGGCACGGGGCTTGCCGGGCGTCCACATGCCGGAAAGTTCCGGCCGTCTGATCGCGGAAACCTACGTTCGCTTGTGCAGGGAGGAATGATTATGGAAATCGGATTTGCCGTGTGCGGCTCGTTTTGTACTTATTCTATTGTGTTCCCCGTTATGGAGCAGCTCAGCCGGGAGCATCACGTGACCCCCATTTTCTCCGACGCCGCTTATAGCGTTGACAGCCGCTTCGGGACGGCGCGGGAGCATATCGTCATGGCGGAAACCATCTGCGGCACGCCGCCTCTGCACACCCTTGCCCAGGTGGAGCCGGTGGGGCCGAAAAAGCTGTTCGACATCCTCATCATCGCCCCCTGCACCGGAAATACCCTGGCAAAGCTCGCCCATTCCATCGCCGATACCCCGGTGACCATGGCGGCGAAAAGCCACCTGCGCAACGGCCGCCCGGTT
>HF988122.1:1820-2123 GCA_000434635.1 Firmicutes bacterium CAG:110
GGCCGCCCGGTTCTCGTCGCCGTGTCCAGCAACGACGCGTTGGCGGGCGCGGCGGAGAATATTGGCAGGCTCCTCGCCCGGAAGCACTACTATTTTGTCCCCTTCGGGCAGGACGACGCCGTGAAGAAGCCCACCAGCATGGTCGCGGACTTTGCGATGATTCCCCAGGCCATGACGGAAGCGCTGGCGGGGCGGCAGATTCAGCCGATTCTTTTATAAATCTTTCTTGCATTTTGCGGGAATGTCTGGTAGAATAAGAATCGTCAGAATGGTACGCAAACCAGCATCACATCGGAAGCCTTG
>HF988122.1:2159-2414 GCA_000434635.1 Firmicutes bacterium CAG:110
CCCCGGCGGCGGCTAATCCTGCCGGGAACGTCACAGTCAGGAGGAAACCATATGGGTAAATTGATCGTTCGAATTGCGTCTCTGCTGCTGATCGCGGCATTCCTGCCCACGGCGGTATTTGCTGCGGAATGGAATCTGGAAAACGGCAGCATTGAGATCACCGCCACCGCAAATGCCGGGGGCGGCACGACCCAGACCGTCTCTCAGGGAGGAAGCAGCGCAAAGGACAGCAACCCCACCATCACCAGCAACGGT
>HF988123.1:0-7971 GCA_000434635.1 Firmicutes bacterium CAG:110
AAAAGGCGGTTGGCCTTTTTTGACAGAAGGGGTGCGGTCTGTAAGGTATTTTGCGCTATTATAACGTGTAACGTCCGTTCCGGGGAAATCATTTTTACAAAAAAGGGCTGCCTGCAAAGGCAGCCCTGAGAAGTGTGGGTTTGGTTTATCGCTGAATCAGCAGCACCGTCAGGTCGTTGACATTGGTGCCGGTGGGGCCGGTAAAGATCAGGCCGTCGGCCTTTGCCAGCGCGTGGTAGGCGTCGTTGTCCTTCAGAACACGGTCAATGTCCACACCGGCTTCCCGCAGTGCCCCGGCTGTTTCTCCGGTGACGATACCACCTGCCGCGTCAGTGGGGCCGTCGGTGCCGTCGGAGCCGAGGGAGAACAGGGTCGTGCCCGCAAGACCGTCCAGAAGCTTCGCCCCTGCCAGCGCGATTTCCTGATTTCGTCCGCCCTTGCCGGTTCCCGTCAGATGCACCACGGTCTCACCGCCCGCGATAAAGGCGAGGGACCGGGCCGAATCCTGATGGTATTGGGCGACGGCTCCCAGAAACGCGCCGGCCTCCCGGGCCTCACAGGCCAGTGATGCCGTCAGAACAACGGGGGTATAGCCCAGCGTCTGACAGGTTTCGGACGCCGCGGCGCACAGCTGCCGGACGGAGCCGGTGATGCGGGTGGTCACATTGTCCAGCTGCTTCGGGGTTTCCCTGTCCAGCAGCTCCAGAGCAGCTGCCGAAAGCTTCAGCCCGTACTTTTTTACAACGGCCCGGGCCTGTTCGGCGGTGGAACTGTCCGGATAGGCGGGGCCGGATGCGATCATGTCCAGCGGGTCTCCCAGAATGTCCGACAGAACCACGGAATACACCCGGGCGGGGGCTGCGTGCTGGGCAAATTTACCGCCCTTTACGGCGGACAGCCGTTTGCGCAGGGTGTTGATCTCCACAATGTCCGCGCCGCAGGCCAGCAGCTGCCGGGTGATGTCATCCATTTCCTCCGGCGGGATCAGGGGCTTTTCAAACAGCGCCGAGCCGCCGCCGGACAGCAGAAACAGGACTGTATCCGTTTCCTTCAATCCGGCCGTCATGGTCAGGGCCGCTTCCGTGGCGTTGTAGGAGTCCGCGTCGGGCACCGGATGCCCGGCTTCCCGGATCGTCAGATTGCCGATGGAGCCCATGGCGTGGCCGTGTTTGGTGATGACGATGCCGTCGTCGATCCTTTCCCCAAGGATCCGGTACGCGGCGGCGGCCATCTGCCACGCGGCCTTGCCCGCGGCCACAAGGATGAGTCTGCCCGAAGCGTCGGGCATCTCCGCCAGCGCCTTCTCCACGGCGGTATCCGGCAGCGCCGCGTGCAGTGCCGCATCCATTATTTTCCGGGCGTCCTCCCGGATTTTCTGGTCTTCCATATGCATGGTTCATGCTCCTTTAATGGGTCGTAATTCAAATTTTCAGTCCGAAGGGACAAAACCGGCGGCGCGGCCTCTAATGCCGCATGGCCGGAGCTTCTGATTTCCTCAGAAAAAGAAAAGTGCCGGGCCGCCGCAGCGGCGGCCCGGCTTGGGATGTATGATCAGATGAACAGAGAAATCACGAACAGCAGAATAATGATGGTGATACCCATGACCGCGGTCATACCGGTCTGGCACTTGTAGGCCTCTTCGGTCTTCATGTCGGAGAACTGAGACACGACCCAGAAGTAGGAGTCGTTGGCATGGGAGGCAACCATGGAGCCGGCGCCGATGGCCATAACGACCAGAACCTTTGCCAGCGGGGAGGTATAGCCCATGGTCTCCATCAGAGGCGCCATCATACCGGCGGTGGTGATCATCGCGACAGTGGAAGCGCCCATGGCCAGCTTCAGGATGGAGGCAATGATGAAGGGGATCAGAATGCCGATGCCGGTGCTGACAAGACCGCCGACGGAATCAGCGATGGGCAGGAGCTTCAGGATGGCGCCGAAGGAGCCGCCTGCACCGGTGATGGCGAGGATGGCAGCGCTGTCCGTAACGCCCTGAGTGACCCACTCCAGAGTATGGGATTTTTCCTGCGCGGGGATCAGCGTTATGGCAAGGAACACACCCAGCAGCAGAGCCACAACGGGATTGCCGATGAAGGTGATGAAGGTGTACAGGAAGCCGGTGCCGAAGGGGCTGCCGGGGAAGGCGGCCACAGAGGACAGGGCGATCAGCACGATGGGCAGCAGAATGGGGGAGAAGCTGTGCAGAGTACCGGGCAGCTTGCCGTACTTTTCCTTCAGCTCATCCAGCGTATACTCGGAGTTGGCGGGGATGTCGATCTTGCTGGCTACCAGCTTGGCATACAGGACGGCAACCACAACGGCGGGAATGGAGATCACCAGACCGACAAGAATGGTCAGGCCCAGATCCGCGTTCAGCGTACCGGCCATGGCAATGGGGCCGGGGGTGGGAGGAACCAGACAGTGGGTGGCGTACAGACCGCCGGAAAGCGCGGTGCCCATAACGGCCAAAGAGACGTTGGACTGTGCAGCCAGAGCACGGCTGATGGGGGACAGGACCACGAAGCCGGAATCACAGAATACGGGAATACCGGTCACATAGCCCATGGCGCCCATGGCGACCACGCTCCTTTTCTTGCCGACCAGTTTCAGGATGGCGTTTGCCATGGTCAGCGCGGCACCGGTCTTCTCCAGAATGGTGCCGATGATGGTACCGCAGAGAATCACGATGCCGATGCTCGTCATAATGTCGCCGAAGCCGCTCTTGACGCTGCTTACGACCTTGGCGGGGGTCAGCTCAGACTCCGGATACACGGCGCCCCAGATCAGACCGACCAGAAGCGCAATGACCGTCATGACGATGAAAGGATGGATCTTCCATTTTGAAATGGCGATGACCATCAGCCCGACTGACGCTATGATGAGTGCGAACAGGAAAAAGGTTTGCATGAATGTATCCTCCTTTTAGACATTTTTCCAATGCCCTTATTTTAAGGCCCGAGGGCCTTGTTTACCAAGATAGTATTCAAGGATCAGCCGCACAGTGAACTCCTGCTGGAATTCGCCGCTGTCGTCCACACCGAGGGTGCTCCAGAGCTTGTGCAGCCGGTAGAGCAGGGTGTTCTTGTGGACGTACAGCTGGGCAGCGGCCCGGGTGACGCTCTTTTCGCAGGCATAGTAGCATTGCGCCGTGTACAGCAGGGATTTCTGTTCCGCGGGGGAGAAATTCCGGCCCAGCCGGGCCAGCATTTCCTCCGCGAAATCCTGATTCTCCACCGCCGTGCAGCGAAGCATGTACCGCAGCCGGGTATCCGGATCGCTCAGAAGGTTGCGGCCGCTGTCCGTGAAGGAGTCCAGCAGAAGCACCTGCTGATAGGCCCGTTGGATTTCCCATGGAGCCTGAACCGGAAGACTCAGGTTCAGCCGAAGGGCGGTCTGGACGTCTTCCGCTTTGCGGCCCGGTCTGTCGGAAAGAAGCAGGATGAGACGCCCGTCGATGAGACTCCACAGATCTTCCGTCCCCGAAAGCGCTCCGGCGCTTTCCCAGCGGTGGAATTCCGCCTCCGCTTGCTGCGCCGTGAGGTTTTTCCCATCATTGTCCGCCAGCAGAGCCACCCGGACGGGGTAGCGCAGGGTAAGGTTCCGGGACTTGATCAGGGTCTCTGCCTCCGCGATGCTCTTTGCGCTGCCCTCCAGAAGCTTGGAAAGCAGAATGCTTTTCAGTGCGCCCTGCGCGTACTGGGGACGTATCAGCGCTTCCAGCTGATAATATTTTTCGGTGTAGACCTCCACCAGATGGGCAAGATAACGGATCTCGGACGGTTCCCCGTAGATACCCACCACGCCGATGATATTTCCGCCTACCCGCAGCGGCATGTTGTAGCCCTCCCGGGCGCCGCTGTACTCTTGAATCTGATCCGGGCGGATGCTGACGGGCTTGCCGCTGACGGCGGCGTCCCGGGCACCCTTGTGGAAGGTGCCGATCCGCTCCGGCTGGGTGGAGGCGATGATGATACCATCCGGATTCATGATATTGATGATCCGCCCGTCCAGCAGCCCGGAGGTGGCGCTGACCAGATCTTCCGCCAATTCTTCCAGCAGCATAGGCCGTTACTCCAGGAAAATGCTGTCTCCGCAGGCCAGATGGCACACCCGGACGCCGGATACGTCTCTGGCCAGTGCTTCGGCGGCGTCGCCGGAACAGTGACTCAGGCCCAGTGTCTCCATCCCCATCTCCCGCAGCACGTTCACGGTGTTCAGGATCCGATCTTTTCCGGCTTCCACCAGATGGGTGCCGCCGAACACGGCAGCCACGGGCTTATTCAGCACCGAAAAGACATGCCGCACCATATTCAGAATGCCGGGGTGAGAGCAGCCGACAAAGAGGTACAGCTTTCCGCCCCGCTCCAGCACCAGACATTGTTCGTCTGGAAAATCATCCCGCCGGAAGCCGTCTTCCGTCAGACAGACGAACCGCTCCGGAATCGTCTCAAAGGGCGTCACCCGGGGGAAGCCCGAGACCAGATATACGCCGAAGTCCAGTTCCAAAACGCCGTCGGTCACATGGGTGGTGATCCCGTGATCTTGCAGAAAGTCCTCGCCGAACCCGGCGGAGAGATCCGTGTAGCGCAGGCCGTCGAAGGCGAACTTCTTCCGGAAGAAGCCGGGGCCTATATAAAGATGCCGGGAGCCAAGACCCGCCTCAATGAGATCCCGGTATCCGGCGGCGTGGTCGTAGTGACTGTGACTCAGAACCACGGCGTCCAGCTCCTTCAGGCTCAGCCCCAGTCTGTGGGCGTTGGCCATAGGAACCGCCGAGGCACCGCAGTCGAACAGCAGCCGCAGCTCCGGCATTTCCACAAGGTAAGAAAGTCCGTGCTCCGCAGTCAGCGCTTTGTGCTCCGAAGCGTGGTCATCCATCAGTGCTGTGACCCGTACCATATCAGCCCTCCATTCGGTCATAATTCATACATATTTATTGATGGTCTTGCATAAATTTGATTGCTGTTTTCTTGATTTATTGTCATTATACACCATATTGCCGAAAAAAGAAATAGGGATTATTTGTGACTTGTCCTGAAATCCGCGTCAGGAATCGACACCTTATTGTGCTGGGTCTGCATTTTCACCGGCCGCCGTTGCTTTTTCCCGCCGGGGCTGTTATAATACCATCACTGTGCATCTGTAACAGAAAACAGCTTGGATCACAGAGACTCGGACAGCAATTTGACGGTGGAGCGCCGGAGAAAACAGGAGGAATGGATATGTATCGAGGATTTCGTCGAAGCCGGATCGTCATGGGCGTGACGCTGGCTCTTACCGTGGCTCTGACGGTTTTTGTGTGGATGCGAAACCGGGGGCGGGCGGTGTACATTCCTGTTCTTGCCTCCGTACTGCTGCTGGGCATCGGCTGCACGGCCGCACGGCTGCTGGGGAACATCACCGCTTCCGTCGCCTGTACCGGAATGCTGGGTATTCTGCACATGGATCTGGACCCGGAGGCGTTTCTGGAGCAGTTCCTGCCCGTGACCCGGCGGATCCCCGGGGAGAGCCGGGACGGTATGGTCTGCCGGTTTTATCTTTCCGACAGCTATTTCGCGGCGGGTCGCTATGCTGAGGCAAAGTCTGTTCTGGGGGAGCTTCCCGCCCGCTTCTATACGGATGCCCCCGTGGCGGGGGTGTGGTATGCCGACCTTGCTCGGGCGGAGCTGGCGCTGGGAGAGAATGCTGACGAGGCGATGGAGGGGCTGCGGGGAATTATCGCTCTCAGCGGCGGAAAAGCGGCGCTTCGGAAAAATCTTCAGGAGAGCTTGTCCCTTTTGGAAGCCCGCCGGGACGCCGCCGCCGGACAGCCTGTTGACCGGGAGCAGCTGGAGGAACAGCTGAACCGGGCGGGCTACAAGCTCCGGAGTCTGGAACTTCTTCAGGTCCTCGCCATGGATGCCCGGAACCGGGGCGACAAGGCAAAGTGCGGGGCGTGGCTCGCCCGGATGCGGCAGGAAAGCGGCAAAACCGCCTTCCGGAAATGGGCGGCGGAGTGGAACGCTTAAGAGCTGACATTCCGGGAAGTTCCTTCGGAAATGATAAAAATACTCTCTGACAGTGTGAACAGCACCGGTAAAGCCGGACAATAGAAAACACACCCCCTTATGTAGTGATAAACCTACATAAGGGGGTGCTTGGTTCACGGCAAAGCCCCGATTTCCTTGCCGGTATGCCAACTTATGAAATGGGAATGTAGTCAAAGGTGTGGACTCGTTTCCCGTCGGCGCCAATCTCAGAACCCTTGTCGTAGGCCAGAGAATCCAGCGCAGAGACATCCAGAATTCCGTCGAAGGTTTCGTATGTAACTTCGCAGATGCGTTCTGCTTCCCATCTTGCATAGTTCTCCTGAGTGGGAACAACCCGAACCGCACTGCCGTCTTTCATGCAGATTTGATAAAGGCCGGGGGAAAGCATCTCCAGCTGCTTCCAACCGTCCCAGTCGTGATCCGACTGATAGACCGCACGGATGGTTTTCTGACCGACTTCCGCTTCCAATAGGGTCAGGCCGCTGTCGCCGATCTCCATGTTGGGGGTGAGGGTGACGGAGTTTTTCGTGCTGTCCGCGCCGGTCAGCGTCCAGTGCAGATCCCAGCTGCCGGATACCAGCGGCTCCTCCATGATGCCGCCCTTTTCAGCCCCAACGCCAATGCCGTTAAAGTGAATGGAAAATTCCTTGCCCCAATAGCGTTCACCGCTATCCCGGAATCGGATTTTCATCTGATACTCCAGACTTCCGTCATCGGCCACCCATTGGTAAATGGCGGACTGATATTTGTCGTTCCCGAATTCGACGGGCTGGCCGTTGGAGGCGTAGACCCATTCCCCGGCTTCATTGCGGGTGGTGCCGTCATAGAACCAGCCGGTCATGGAACTGTAGAATTCCGTGGAGCCGTCGATTGTCACATCGCCACGGTCCCAGAAAAGTTCGGGATTCCGACCCTCCGGCAGGGTAAAGCCCTCGACCCGGAAGAACAGATCGGCGCCGTAACTATCCACAATGGACTGCACCGCCGTAATGGTGATGCCCTGATCGGCGGCGCTGAGCACCTCGCCGGGGGCTACCTCCTTCTGCTTGTCCTCCAGCATCACGGACAGGCCGCTTTTCTCGGCCTGCTCCTTGACCTGCTGGGGCGGGTTGTAGGCCGTCTGGGCGCTTCTCGACCAGCGGGTGAACACCGCCGCGCCGGTGAGGGCGCCCACCACCAGTGTGGCCGCCAGAGCCAGCAGCAGAAGCTTTTTCCCGCTCCGGCGCTGGCGCGGGGCTTCGGCGGACATGAGAAGCGCCACCATGCGCTCCTTATCGTCTCCGGAAAAGTGAATGGCGTCCATGGAACGCCGCAGTTCCGATTTTACATTGTAGTTCATACGACTTGGCTCCTTTCCTCTGTCAGCAGCGCGCGCAGCTTCCGCCGTCCGCGGGACAGGTACTGGGTGATGTTGGCTTCCGATTTGCCCATCACCTGGGCGATCTCCCTTGCGGAGTATTCTTCATAATAAAACAGGTACAGGGATATCCGGTACTGCTCCGGCAGCCGCTTCAGCGCGTCTAAAACTTCCGTGTCCGGCACCGGCGGCGCGGCTACCGCCGCGGCCTCGTCCAGCGCCACGGTGCGCCGGAAATGGGCGCTTTTCAGGTAGTCCTTGCAGGCGTTGATGGTGGTTCGGATGATCCATGCTTTTTCGTGGTCGATGCTGTCAAATGTACAATCGTTGGTGAGATATTTCAGAAAGACAGTCTGGCAGATATCCTCTGCGTCGCAGGTCTGTTTTAAGTAGCTGTAGCTGATACGAAGAATCGTGTCCGCATAAAGGTCTACCAGCCGTCTGGCGTGAAATTCATCCATCAATGTCACCGTCCTTATGTGTGCTTTCGCTTATTGAGGCCTCTGACCATAATACGATTTGCCGGCAGGAATCCTGACAGCATTATAGCACAAAAATGCGGAATGCCCAATAATTTGGCATTCC
>HF988123.1:7982-9694 GCA_000434635.1 Firmicutes bacterium CAG:110
CCAATAATTTGGCATTCCGCATTTCCCACTATTGATGCTGATACTTCCGTTTCGTGGCCATCCCGCCGCGGATGTGGCGCTCCCGTTTGTTTTCGTCCAGAATTTCCCGAACCTGGAGGTACAGCGCATAATTGTACTGCTTCAGCCGTTGGGTCAAGTCTTTATGCACCGTGGATTTGGAAATGCCGAGGTGCCGGGCGGCGGCCCGGACGGTGGCACCGGTTTCGATCACGTACACAGCCGCTTCACAGGCTCGCTTCTCAATGGTGTCTGTCATATGCTACCCCTCCGATGCTGTGTGCTACGCATCATCCATATGCGCCCAAAAGAATAAATATGCCGCTCCGGCAAAGCTTTCGCCGGACATTTACTGGACATTTATAAATTTTTGCGGTATACTAAGCAAAAAAGGGGGTATTGAAAATGCAGATAGACAAAAAGCTGCTGCGCAGGCTGTTTCTTCTGGCGGCGGGGTGTCTCGTTTTTGCGTGGATTCTGCTGGATACGGAGCAGGCGAGCAGCGCGGCAAAGTCGCTGTGGAATCTGATATCGCCGTTTGTGGCGGGCGCGGTCATCGCCTTCGTGTTCAATGTGCCGATGCGCGCCATTGAGCGGCAGCTGGACGGCATTCACAAGGAGGGACTGCGAAGGGTATTGTCCATTGTGCTGACCATCGCGGCGCTGGCGCTGGTCATCATGTTCGTGGTGGAAATGCTGGCGCCCCAGATTCAGGTAACAGTGGCCGCCCTGACGGAGCGGATTCCGACATTCATCGAGCAGACGTCGGCAAAGCTGATGCAGCTGATGGACGACAATCCGGACATGAAGGCTTGGATCATGGAGGTTGCCGATCTGGAAAGTCTGGAATGGACGAAAATATTGAAGGATTCCATGAGCTTTCTGGGCAATCAGATGTCCACGGTGATGGGCAGCGCGGTGAATGTGATCGGCAGCGTGACCAGCGGTATCGTGAATCTGGTGGTCAGCATCGCCTTTGCCATCTACTGTCTGGCGCGGAAGGAAATTCTGGCGCGGCAGGGGCGGCGGATTCTCTATTCCCTGATTCCGGAGAAAGCCGGCGATGAAATTATCCGGATTCTGCGGCTGACCAACAGCACCTTCTCCAACTTCATTTCCGGGCAGTGTCTGGAAGCCTGCATTCTGGGCGGCCTGTTCGCCGTGACCATGGCGATTTTCCGGATGCCCTACATTCCGCTGGTCAGCGTCATCATCGCGGTGACGGCGCTGGTGCCGGTGGTGGGCGCGTTTGTGGGCTGCGTGCTGGGCGCGTTCTTCATCCTGGTGGATAACCCGCTGCAAGCATTGACTTTCGTGGCAATGTTCCTGATTTTGCAGCAGCTGGAAAACAACCTGATCTACCCCAGAGTAGTGGGCACCTCCATCGGCCTGCCCGGTATGTGGGTGCTGGTGGCGGTCACCATCGGCGGCGAGCTGATGGGCGTGTTCGGTATGCTGCTGATGATCCCGCTGGCGTCGGTGCTGTACACGCTGGCGCGGGAGTTTACGGACAAGCGCCTTGCCCAGCGGAACATCCCGGAGGAAAAGTTACAGGATCATCCGCCGGAGCTGCAATCCCGGTTCAAGCAGAACAGGGAGCGGAAAAAACGCCGCCGCCTTCAGAAAATGAAGGAGCAGTTTCTGAAAAACCAGAAGGAAAAGGAAGACAAGGATTCCCAATAAAAAATTCGGGA
>HF988123.1:9739-28053 GCA_000434635.1 Firmicutes bacterium CAG:110
CCCGAAAACGTTATTTGCTTACTTGATGACCCGGACTTTCAGAACGCCGTCGATCTGCTTCAGATGCTCTACAACATCCGCAGAGGGGTGGCGGTCAAGATCCAGCATGGTGTAGGCGTATTCACCCCGGCTCTTGTTCATCAGACCGTCAATGTTGATGTTTTCGCCTGCAATGGCGGCGGTGAACCGACCCAGAGAGTTGGGAATGTTCCGGTGCAGCAGGGTGATGCGCCCCTCGGCGCGGCAGATGCCCATGTCGCAGTTGGGATAGTTGACGGAATTTTTGATGTTGCCGTTTTCTAAGTAGTCCATCAGCTCCTGCACGGCCATTTTGGCGCAGTTGTCCTCGGATTCCTCCGTGGAAGCGCCCAGATGGGGGATGGCAATGCAGCCGGGCATATTGGCGGTCTTCCCGTTGGGGAAGTCGGTGACGTACCGGGCGACCTTGCCGGAGGCCAGCGCCGCCGCCATGGCGTCGTCGTCCACCAGCAGGTCACGGGCGAAGTTCAGGATGATGACGCCGTCCTTCATCTTGGCGATGGCCTCGGCGTTTATCATGCCCCGGGTGTCGTCCAGCAGGGGAGTGTGGAGGGAAATGATGTCGCACTTGGAATAGATTTCATCCCGGTCGTTGACCCGGACGATGTGGCTGTCCAAGTGCCACGCCGCCTCAATGGAGATGAAGGGGTCGCAGCCGTAGACGGTCATGCCTAAATTTCTGGCGGCGTTTGCCAGAGGGCCGCCCACCGCGCCAAGGCCGATGACACCCAGATTCTTGTGGCGGATTTCATGACCGGCGAATTTGGACTTGCCCTTCTCCACCAGTTTGGCGATATCGGGATCGTCTTTGATGGTCTGCACCCAGTTGATGCCGCCCACCACGTCCCGGCTGCTCAGAAGCATACCGCACAGCGCCAGCTCCATCACGGAATTGGCGTTGGCGCCGGGGGTGTTGAACACCACGACGCCAGCTTCGGCGCAGTCGGACAGGGGAATGTTGTTGACGCCGGCACCGGCGCGGGCGACGGCCAGAAGGCTTTCCGGCAGAGCCACATTGTGCATGTCGGCAGAGCGCACCAGAACGCCGTCGGCCTGATTCCGGTCGTCCGTGATGGCGTAATTGTCCGTCAGCAGGGCGGTGCCCTTGGGGGAAATCTTATTTAAGCAGTGAATGTGATACATAACCTTCCTCTTTTCAGCGATTTTCCTTCTCAAAGCGTTCCATGAACTGCACCAGCTTGACGACGCCCTCCATGGGCATGGCGTTGTAGATGCTGGCGCGCATACCGCCAACGGTGCGGTGCCCCTTCAGGCTGACGAAGCCCGCTGCCTCCGCTGCCTTGACAAATTTTGCGTCCAGCTCCACATCCCCGGTGACAAAGGGGACGTTCATGAGGGAACGGTCTTTTTTCACCACGGTGCCGTGAAAGAGCTGGCTGGCGTCCAGAAAATCGTAAAGGACTTTGGCCTTTGCCACGTTGCGCTCCCGGATGGCTTCCAGACCGCCCATGGACAGCAGCCACTGGAACACCTTGCCGCAGATGTAAATGCCATAGGCGGGGGGCGTGTTGTACATGGAGCCGTTGTCCGCGTGGGTCTTGTAGCGGAGCATGGTGGGGGTGCCGGGGAGCACGTCCTCGGTAATCAGGTCTTCCCGGATGACGGCAATGACCACACCGGCGGGGCCGATGTTCTTCTGCACGCCGCCGTAGAGCATTCCGTATTTGGTCACGTCCACCGGCTCGGACAGGAAGCAGGAGGAAACGTCGGAGACCAGCGGCTTGCCTTTGGTGTTGGGCAGCTGCCAGAACTTGGTGCCGTAGATGGTGTTGTTTTCGCAGATGTAGACATAGTCCGCGTTCTCGTCAATGGGCAGGTCGGAGCAGTCGGGGATATAGGAGAAGGTCTTGTCGGCGGAGGAGGCCACCGCGTTGGCGGTGCCGTACATTTTGGCCTCCTGCCAGGCCTTTTTCGCCCACTGGCCGGTGATGATGTAGTCGGCGACTTTTGTTTTCATCAGGTTCATCGGCACCATGGCGAACTGCTGGCTTGCGCCGCCCTGCATGAACAGGACTTTGTAGTTGTCGGGAATTCCCATGAGGGTGCGCAAGTCGGCCTCCGCCTGATCGATGATGGCCTGATAGGTCTTGGAGCGGTGGCTCATTTCCATGACGGACATGCCGGTTCCCCGGTAATCCAGCATTTCAGCGGCGGCTTCCTGCAAAACGCTTTCCGGCAGAACTGCGGGGCCTGCGGAAAAATTATAGACTCTGGACATTGTTTCTTCCTCCCTTGATTACCGGCTTACTTGTTCAGCAGCCGCTGGATGAGCCTGTAGCCGTTCGGCTCAAAATTGCCGGTGGCTTCGGCTTCGGCTTCGGTGTATTTTTGGATGGACTTGCGCTGGCGGGTGCTGTCGTACAGCAGGTAGGGTACCGGATCGCCGGTGTGGGTGCGCAGGCGGATGGGGGTGGGATGGTCGGGGAGCACCAGCATCCGGAAATCCTCACCGGCGTCCTCCATGGCCTTCTTCACCGGGGCAATGAGTCGGCGGTCGAGATACTCGATGGACTGGATTTTCTCTTTCAGCAGTCCCTGATGACCCATTTCGTCCGGGGCTTCCACGTGGACGTAGACGAAATCGCAGCCGTCCTTGGTCAGAGCATCGATGGCGGCCTGCGCCTTGCCCTCAAAATTCGTGTCGATGGAGCCGGTAGCACCCGGAACCTGATAAACCTTCATCCCTGCGCCCACGGCAATGCCCTTGAGCAGGTCTACGGCGGACACCATAGCGCCCTTCAGACCGGTTTTTTCCGTGAAGTTTTGCAGGGAGGGCTTTGTTCCCGCGCCCCAGAACCAGAGGGAATTGGCCTTGTTTTTGCCTTTGGCCGCCCGCTCCAGATTCAGGGGGTGAGTGTTCAGAATGTCAAAGCTCTTTTCCATCATTGCCCGCAGCTTGGGTTCTTTGGGCAGGTAGGGGCCGATGACGTGGGTCAGATGGTCGTGAGGCGGCTCCAGCTGGGGCATGGTGCCATTTTTCCAGATTGTGATGTGGCGGTAGCTGGTGCCGGTGTAGTACTGAAATTCGTCGCTGTTGAAGGCTTCCCGAATGGCGTCCATCAAAATGTCCGCGTCGGCGGTGGAGATTTCGCCGGAGCTGTGGTCAAGAATGGTCTTTTTGGCGTAGGGTTCTTCCTCGGTCAGCGTTACGATGTTGCAGCGCAGAACGATGTCCGTCGGCTCCATGGCGACGCCCACGCTCAGTGCTTCCAGAGGAGATCGTCCGGAGTAACAGACGGCGGGATCGTAGCCCAGAACGGACAGGTTGGCCACGTCGCTGCCGGGAGCCATCCCGGCGGGGACGTTCTGCACCATGCCCATTTCGCCCTTGGATGCCAGTTCATCCATTACGGGCGTTTCCGCGCAGGCAAGGGGTGTTTTTCCGCCCAGTGCGTCGATGGGTTCGTCGGCCATCCCATCCCCCAGAATCACAATGTATTTCATAACCTCTCTCCTTTTATACAGCGTCCATGTTGTGGAGACAAATGTATATTATTTCTATGATACCATTGATCCCTTAAGAATACAATATGAAATAATGCCAGAAAATGTGAGGAAATTTTGAAGATTGGTGGACAAATTGTCACAGTGTGCAAATCGGGGGAAGTCGTTTTTTATTGAGGATGAACAAATATACGTGATAAAATATGCAAAATCCGAGCCTGAAACAGGCTCGGATGTGGGGAAAAGGGTCAGTTCAGATTCAGTTTTTTGTCCACAAGGAAGTACATGAGGATATACCCGACAACTGCGAGGGTGAGATTGACGATTGCCAGAAGACCCAGCAGGCTGTTGGGACTTTCCGCAAGCTTTACCATGCTGACGCCGGTAAAGGTAAGATCGACGACGTGCAGGATGTAATAGAAGGCGACGGCGGCGAGAATCTTGTGCTTTTTGGCAACGAGGGAGCCGATGGTCACGGCAAGCATAATGAGGATCAGCTCATTGGAAAAAGCGACGATTGCGTTCACAAGGAGAAGCCCGAAGGCCTGAAGCACATCCGCCTGGGTGAACCGCGCCCAGAGTTCGGGAAACTCCTGCCAGAAAATGTCCATGCCTTTCCGGAGAATCTCAAAATCGGGGATGGCGCACAGCCCCATCAGGATCAAACCGACAGCGCCGACGGCAGCCACGGCGATCAGGTTGACGGCGCTGGTGAGGAAGCTGGAAAGCAGCACCTGATGGGTGGTGACGGGGAGGGTGAAGGTCAGATAGCCTTCATCGGTGAAGCGGCTGCGGTAGAAGCGGACGATCTGCACGATCAGCGCCGCCACACCGCAGACGACGAAGAACAGCACGGCCGCGGTAATGGTCAGCGTACACAAAACCTCCAGCCACTCCTTCGGAGCGCTGGCACCCACCAGATACCGGATGGCGACGCCGCCCAAAAGCCCCGCGCCCACCAGACTCAGGCACAGAATGCCCAGCACGTTCCAGGTGGAACGGAATTCCATTTTCAGCAATTTGGCAAACATTTGAATACCTCCCGGAACAGTTCATCCAGCGACTTGCCGGTCTCCTCCCGCACGGCGTCCACGTTTCCGCCCTGCAAAATGCGGCCCTGGGACAGGAACAGATATTCGTCCAGTACCCGCTCCACGTCGGCAATCAGGTGGGTGGAGATCAGCACCGTGGCGCTGGGGTCGTAGTTTGTGATAATGGTGTTGAGGATGTAATCCCGGGCGGCGGGATCGACACCGCCGATGGGTTCATCCAGCAGGTACAGCTTTGCCCGGCGGGACATCACCAGAACCAGCTGAACCTTTTCCTGATTGCCCTTGGACAACGCCTTGAATTTGGCGCTCAGGGAGATGTTCAGCGCGGAGAGCATTTCCTCTGCCCGCGCCCGGTCAAAGTCCACGTAAAAATCCTGAAAGAAATCCAGCTGCTGCTCCACCCGAACCTGACGGCTGAAATAGGGGCGGTCAGGGAGATAGGAGACCACGGCCTTGGTGGCCGTCCCGATTTTATTGCCGCAAATGGTGATCTCGCCCGCCGTGGGGGTCAGCAGACCTGCGGCCAGCTTGATAAAGGTGGTCTTTCCGCTGCCGTTGGGGCCAAGAAGACCGACGATCTTTCCCTGAGGCAGGGTCAGATCCAGATTGTCCAGAGCCAGCGTGCTGTGATAGCGCATGGTAAGGCCGCTGGCGGTCAGAACAGTTTGTTCCATGTTATTCCTCCTTCTTCGTTTCCAGACCCAGTAAAAGCTGGGCCGCCTGTGTTGGCGTTACGCCGAACGTCATAAATTTCTCGGCACATTCCCGAGCGAGTTCCTCCAGCGTCTGCTCCCGCATGGCGACGAGCACGGCTTCGTCCTGGGTGACGCTGCGGCCGCTGGTGCCGCCGCTGACGAGAAGACCTTCCCGCTCCAGCTCCGTCAGGGCGCGCTGCATGGTGTTGGGGTTTACCTGCGCCTGAGCGGCCAGATCCCGGACGGAGGGGACTTTTCCCCCCGGGGGCAGCTCGCCTTTCAGGATCGCACCGCGGATCGCTGCCATGATCTGCTGATATACCGGACGGTCACCGGCAAATTTCCAGTTCATAGACACCTCCTGATTTGTACTACTGTATTAGTGCATTAATACAATAACACAGTGCCGGGAAATTGTCAAGCCCATTTTTCCAGAAAAATAAAAAAAGGCTCCCCGGCCAATGGGTGGGGAGCATCAGACAGCTCTCCCAAGGGAGAGCCAAGGGGGTGTGCGCATTTTGGATTGAAAAATGGAGCGTATCTGTGCCGATACGCCCCATTCATTGTTTTACGAACGCCTATCAAAAGCCAGGAAGCCGATGCTGCATTATTCTGCTGTTTTCAGATACCTTCGGAACACGATCAAGAAAGCGGCCAGTTGGACAATGAAGGTGATGACCCATGAGACAAGATAGGAAAGATACAGGCACTGCGGCGTGTGGTATTGGGGAATCTGGAAAATGGTGTAGATCCAGACGATGCGCAAGCCGCACACGCCGAGAACGGAGATCATCATGGGAACAAAGGACGCGCCGATGCCCCGAAGCGCGCCGGTGGTCACGTCCATCATGCCGAATGTGAAATAGGGCAGGCAGATGAAGGCCAGACGGGTCATGCCATAGGAGATGGCTTCCGGGGAGTCGGTGATGTAAATGGAGAGCAGCGAGGGGCCGAACACGTAGACCAGCGACCCAAGCACCAGTCCCACCACCGTAACGCACCCCAGACAGATCCACAGGGTCTGCCGCACCCGGTGGTACTGCTTCGCGCCGGCGTTCTGCCCGACAAAATTGACGGCGGACTGGTGGAACGCATTGAGACAGACATAGACGAAGCCCTCAAGGTTGCTTGCCGCCGCGTTGCCGGACATGAAAACATCACCGAAGGAGTTTACCGACGACTGGATCAGCACGTTGGAAATGGCGAACAGGGCGCTCTGGATGCCCGCAGGCAGTCCGATGCGGAGAATTTTCGCCAGCTGGGGCTTGTAAAAGCGCAGCTTGTTAAGGTATAGCTTGCAGGCGTCGGTTCTGCGCATCAGAGCGATGACCACCAGCACGGCGGAAACCGCCTGAGAAATGATGGTCGCCAGCGCCACACCGGCCACATTCATCTGGAACTGGATGACGAAAACCAGATTCAAAATCACGTTCAGGATGCCCGCGAACAGCAGGAAGACCAACGGGCTTTTGGTATCACCGGCGGCGCGGAGAATGGAGGCACAGAAATTGTACACCATGTTAAAGGTGACGCCGCAGAAGATGATCCGCATGTAAACGGTGGAGAGGGGCAGTACGGTATCAGGTGTCCCCATCATGATAAGAAACGTCTCGGAATAGGTAAGGCCGGCGACCGTCAGGATCGCGCCGCTTAAGATGGCGGTGGGCAGCGCGGTATGCACAGTGCGGTGAACGACCTGATTTTCCCGGCCGCCAAGGCCGTGGGCGACGGCCACGCCCGCACCTACGGACAGGCCGATGAAGAAATTGACCAGCAGACCGGTAATGGAACCGGTAGCGCCCACCGCGGCGACGGACACGCTGCCGCAGAACTGCCCCACCACCACGAGGTCCGCCGCGTTGAAAAGCAGCTGTAAAACGCTGGTCAGAATAATGGGAATGGTAAACCGGATGATATTCGGAAACAGAGGCCCTTCCAGCATGTTTCTGTTCGTCTGGTTCAAATGAGCACCTTCTTTCTATCAGCAGAGATATTATAACGGCTTTTTGGAAAAGTGCAAGACGAGAAATTGAAATCTGCCGAAAATCGACGGTTATTGGTGCTCACAGGATTCCTGATTGAAGGCGAGAGGGTCGAAGGTGATGATGGTGTGGTAGGTTTTGCCCTCCCGGGCGCACAGCGCTTCCTCAAGCTTATCCTGAATTTCCTGCTTCGTAAGCTTCGTGTCCTGGGGCATGGCAATGTCAAAAATGAGGTTGGTATGCCCGCCGCCGGGGACCATGCGGAAATCGTGGGTTTTCAGCCGGGCGTCCATTTCGCTGAGCAAGTCGTCCACGAGAATGTGAAGCCGGGTCAGCTCCGGGTCGTCCGTTACCACGGGATCGTAGTGAATGACCAGATGGATGTTGTGGCTTTTCAGACACTCCCGCTCCATGTCGTCGATCAGCTCGTGGCACTGCATGGGGTCTTCCTTGCAGTCCATTTCCACGTGGATGGTGGCAAAGCGCTGGCCGGGGCCGTAATCGTGAACCATCAGGTCGTGATATCCCAGAACCTTGGGCTGGGCGCTGATGTAGTCCACGATACGCGATTGAAGTTCGGGGGAGGCAGCTTCGCCAAGCAGGGGACTGATGGTCTCCTTCGCCAGCTTGGCACCGCTGTAGAGAATGAACAGCGACACGGCCAGACCCACGAAGCCGTCAATGGACAGCCCGGAAACGGCCTCGATGACGGCGGCCAGCAGGACGGCGGCGGTGGTGATGATGTCGTTGCGGCTGTCCTCGGAGGTTGCGAGCAAAGTGGTGGAGTTGATTTTCCTGCCCAGCGTCCGGTTGAACAGGCACAGCCACAGCTTGACGGCGATGGACAGCACCAGCACCGCCGCCAGCGGGGCGGAAAACACCACTGGCACCGGGGAGAGGATTTTCCCCACGGAGGTCTTTGCCAGCTCGAAGCCGATAATGACGATCATGGCGGAGACCACCAGACCGGACAGGTATTCAAACCGGGCGTGGCCGTAGGGGTGTTCCGCGTCGGCGGGCTGCTCCGCCAGCTTGAAGCCAACCAGCGTCACAATGGAGCTGGCCGCATCGGACAGGTTGTTCATGGCGTCAGCAGTGATGGAAACGGAGCCGGACAGGGTGCCAATAATGACTTTCCCGAGGAAAAGGAAGAAATTGCAGAGAATGCCCACGATCCCGGACAGAGTACCCACGGCGGCGCGCACTTTGGGGTCGCTGGTCTGGTCGGCGTTTTTAACAAAGAGACGCAGCAAAAAATGTGCCATAACCCGGCCTCCTATAGAAAGTCCGTATATTTTACCATAGATTTCAGAAAAAAGAAAGGGCATTTTTTCTTTGAATCCAGCGAAAAACCTCCCGGATACCGTATTCCGGTATCCGGGAGAGGGAACGCAGACGATGTTACTTCACAAGCACCATATCCCGATTGATGGACGCCAGATTCTCCGTGCCGCACATGGCCATGGTGTCGCTCAGCTCCGCGCCGATCTTCTCAATGTAAAGCTTCACGCCTTCCTCCGCGCCGCCGTAGACCATGGGAACGAAGGGGCGGCAGATGAGTACCGCGTCGGCGCCCAGCGCCAGCGCCTTGAATACGTCCACGCCGCTGCGGATGCCGCCGTCCACGAAGATCTTTACGCCGCTGCCCTTCATGGCGTCCGCGATGTCCGCGAGGACTTCGGCTGTGGCGGCGCATTGGTCGAGAACGCGGCCACCGTGATTGCTCACCACGATGGCGGAAGCACCGGCCTCTTTGGCTTTCAGAGCGCCGGATACGGTCATGACGCCCTTGACGATGAAGGGCTTTCCGACCATTCCGGCAATCTCGGCCAGCTGCTCCACGGTCTTGCTGCCCGCCGGGGGATTCATGTTTTTCAGGAAGGGCAGACCCGCCGCGTCAATGTCCATAGCCACGGCGAAGCAGCCGGATTCCCGGCAATAGCCCAGCTTTTCCTGAATGGTCTCCAGGTTCCAGGGCTTCACCGTGGGGATGGCGGTGCCGCCGGAGGCGGCGATGGCCTTGCAGGCGACCTTCATGACGTCGGCGTTCAGGCCGTCGCCGGTGAAGGCGGCAATGCCATTGTCGGCACAGGCTTTTACGAGAATGTTGTTGTAAGCCATGTCGTCATATTTGTCGCTGTAGTGGACGGTGACGGCGCCCACGGGACCTGCGAAGAAGGGATAGCGGAAGGTTTTGCCGAACAGGTTCAGAGAGGTGTCCGGCGTCACACAGGGGTGAATGGTGTTCATGTTAACGCGGATGTCCTGCCACTTTTCATAGTTGCGGATGGCGGTGTCGCCAACGCCCTTGGCACCGGGGCCGGGAATGTGGTTGCCGCAGGCTTTGCCATTGCAGACGGGGCAGGCCTTGCAGTTTTTGCTGAGAACCGCACGTGCGTTTTCAAGAACTTCCTGATAAGTCATGATGGTTTCCTCCCTGTTTTAGATTTTGAGATCAGTGAAAGGGGTCGAGATCAATATGCTCATCGATGCGGCACAGGAACTGCGCCAGCAGCTCGATACAGTTTTCGATGTCGTCCATGTGGCACACCTCGCAGGGGCAGTGCATGTACCGCAGGGGCAGGGACAGCAGCGCTGTGACCACGCCGGTGCCGGTGACGTGGAGGTTGTCCGCGTCGGTGTAGGTTCTGCCCATGTAGGACTCGATCTGATAGGGAATGTTATGCTCCTTCGCAACGGCTTTCAGCAGGTCGTTGACCTTCCGGCTGCCGATGGAGCTGTTGCAGAGCACGCCGCCGCAGCCCAGCTTCACCTCGCCGGACTGCTTGGCATCCACGCCGGGATAATCGGAGGCAAAAGTGACGTCGGTGACGATGGCAACGTCGGGACGGATGGCAGAGCCGACCCAGTGGGAACCCCGGCCGGTGGTTTCTTCGCCCACGGTGGTGGCGGCGTAAACGCCCACGGAGCAGCCCATGGCCTTTGCCCGTTTCAGGGCTTCCAGAATGATGTAGGCGCAGCCCCGGTCGTCAATGCCCCGGGCGGAGAGAAAGCCGTTGAGCATTTCCTGATGGTAGGTGTTCATGTGGACGGGGTCGCCCTCCTGCACGTATTTCCGGGCGTCAGCGGCGTCCTTCGCGCCGATGTCGATGTACAGCTCGTCCGCTTTCAGGTCGGCCTTGTCCATGTCCTTGCTGCGGACGACCGCGCCGTAGACGGTCTGGGCATAGCCGTGGACGGCCACCTGATGGCCGGGATAAACGCCGGGGAAAATGCCGCCGGACTTGGACACACGAAGCAGGCCGTCGGGCTGGATGTGGGTGACGATCAGACCGATCTCGTCAATGTGAGCGGCCAGCATCACCTTGAAGGGCGCGTCGGGGTTCAGCACGCAGACGACGTTGCCGGTATAATCTGTGATGATCTTGTCACAGTGGGGGGTCATCTCGGCGATGACCTTCTTTTGCAGCGGGATCTCATGGCCGGAAACGGACATGCTGTCAAGCAGGGTGTAAAGGAATTCTTTGCTCATCTGTCTTTCTCCTTTTTCCTTTTACTATAGCACAAAAAATGCAATTTGCAAGGCAAAAGCACGGCTTTCGAGCCGTGCTTTTGGAATTAACCGTCGCTGAGAACGAAGTGGCAGAAGCGCAGAACCTCGTACCAGTCGTCGGAGTCGAAGCAGACGAATTTGTCGTCTTTCAGGGTCGCACCGGGGTAGAAGCTCTTGGAGTAGGCCACGTGGTGCTTGACGAAATCGATCTCCATGTGGAAATGCTCCGGCATGGGGACGACGCACTGCGCCGCCTTGGCGACCGCTTCCTTCGCTGCCGCTTCGATGCGTTCCACCGCCTCGTCGGGGTGCAGGGAGGTGACGCTGCCGCCCCGACCCTCGTTCACGGGTACGGTGGTGATGGCGGGGATCAGGGTTTTGGCAAAGTCGCACAGCGCCTTGTCGCCGGTGAGCAATGCCACGGGGACGCCGTAGTATCCGGCGGTGTAGGCGTTGATGAGAAACTCACTGCACAGTGTGCCGTTGAGGAAAACGTGGTTGTTCCGACCGTTCATGGTGTGGCTCAGGGGATTGCCGGGGCAGCCTGCCCAGGCGTGGTAGCCGGTGAAGAACACGGCGTCAAATTTCTCCTGATTCAGGCCGCTCATCATGCTCAGGGGGTCGCCCGACCAACTGCGGTTCATGCGGATGCCCCGGGGAAGTCCGGCAGGGTCGATGTTCCGGGCGGAGTCGTGGGCGTCCTTCACCAGAACCTCCGCCGCACCGGCGGAAAGCGCGCCCTGACAGGCGGCGGCGACTTCGCGGGTCATCTGCTTCTGGGCAGGGCTGTAGTCAAAGGGGGTGGTGCGCTCCGTCTCCGGCCAGGAGACGATGCCGCAGGTGCCTTCCATATCGGCACTTAAAAATACTTTCATAGTTTATTTCTCACTTTCCTTAAAAATAGGAGCCAACCTGGGTGATGGCGGCTTTCAGGTCTGCCCGGTAGTCGGGGTCATCGGGGTTCAGAGAATTGAAGGCGAAGCCGTTGTCCCCGCTGCGGCCGGTGCTGTGGCAGTAGCGGCCGTGACCTAAGTACATGGCGACATGGCCGGGGAAGAACAGCAGATCGCCGGGTTTCACATTTTCCAGAGAAATTTCGTGGATGGGAAAGTCCTCCATGATATGGGCGTCCCGGTAAATAAGAATGCCGCAAAGCATATAGGCCGTGGACACCAGACCGGAGCAGTCGATGCCCATGGGAGACTTGCCGCCCCAACGGTAATGGGTGCCCTGATAGAGCATGGCGGCATCCACCAGCGCCTGACGAAGGGTTTCCTCGTCCTGAGACAGGGGCGCGGTATAGTACTCTCCGAGGATGCTTTCCGGGACGAATCCCGTTCGGCCATCCGCCAGACGCACCTGCTGCCAGCCCTTTTCCGGCTGACCCACCGGGGAGAGAATGCCGCCACGGGGAAGGGCGGCCATGATCCAGCCTTGTACCTTGGGGACGGAAAGCACGTCGCAGAAGTTCTTATTGCGGACGATTTTCTTGGGCAGCGCCGCCCAAGCGTCGGCGGCCGCGTCGCCGACGATCAGATCATCGGCGGAGACGATACCCTCATAGCGGTAATGGGTGCGGACGCGGTACCAGCCGGGGGCAGGTTCTTCCAGAATATCCACCACCATGCCGTACAGCGCCTCGTCTTCCAGCGTGCTTTCCCGGGTGGGGGCGGCCAGCAGGGCGCAGATGGGGACGTTTACAATGGCTTTCATTTATTTCTCTCCCTTCATAGCGTCGTAGATCATCCGGGACAGCTGCCCGATGAGCCGGTTTTGCTGGGGCTGACCGTCCAGCGCGGGGCCGTCCCATGTAAAAATGCCAAGATAATAGGGGCGGTCGTCCGTCAGGAAAATGCCCACGTCGTGGTTCAGGTGATCCAGCCCGCCGGGCTTGTGGAGCACGGTCACGGCGTCGGGGATGTATCGCTGCAATGCGTCGGTACTGCGGCAGCGGGAAAGAAAATCGAAGGCAACCTCCCGCAGGGCCTTATTCAGGATTTCCCCATGGTACAGTCGGGAAAATACCCGGTACAGGTCGGCGGGGGAGGTATAGTTGTTCCGCCCCTCGGCGATGGCCTGAAAGTCCAGCATTTTCCGCTGGAGAGAGGTCTGGGTCAGGCCGATTGCCCGGCAATACTGATTGACGTGATCGTAGCCCAGCAGGGAAATGACGGTGTTAGTGGCGGTGTTGTCGCTGGAAACGATCATCCAGTACAGCATTTCCCAGAAAGAAGCGCCGTCCTGCCGGTAGCCGGGTTCAAAAACCTCGGTGTCGCTGCAAAAATCCCCCGGGGCAATGGCAAGGGGCTGGTCAAGAGACAGCTTCCCGTCCATCACGTCCTGAAGAGCGCAGCACAGAATGGATACCTTGATGGTGGAGGCGGAGACCACGCGAGTGTTCTCCCGAATGGCGACGATGGGGGTGCCGGTGGTCAAGTCCACGCAGTATAACGCGGTTTTGGCGGGAAACGCATCCATGACCGCGTTCAGCCGGGAAGCCAGATCGTTCATGGTCATGCCTCCAATGTGATGCTGCCCGCGTCCGCGTTCAGACGGCACTTGCGGCCCATGGGCAGCGCCAGGGTGGTGGCGCAGTGGCCGCAGGCCAAGTCCATGACGGCGGGTTTTCCGGCGGGGACGATGAGCTGGGTGAAGATCTCGTCCAGCGTCAGGGTACGCTCCGGCATTTCCGGCACGCAGTCCGTCCACGCGCCCAGAATGATACCGGCGCAGTCCCGGAATTTCCCGGCATTGCGCAGCTGGGTGAGCATACTATCCAGACGATAGGTCTTTTCCCCGATGTCCTCCAGAAACAGGATTTTGCCCTTGGTATCGACCTCCCAAGGCGTGCCGAGAGACGCCGCCAGCAGGGACAGATTGCCGCCGCAGAGAACGCCTTCCGCCTTACCCGGAACCAACGTGCGGATGCTCTGACCTTCCGGATTGGAAAGTGCGCCGTTCAGACCGCCGAACAGGGCCTTTTTCAGATAGTCGAGTGTGTATGTATCCGGGTGCGGCTCCGTGGAGGGCATGGTGCAGTGGAAGGTGGCGAGACCGCAGACCTGATTCAGAAACAGGTGCAGGGCGGTGACGTCGGAATAGCCGCCGAACCACTTGGGGTTCTTCCGGATAGCGTCCGCGTCCAGCAGGGGAAGAATGCGGTGGCCACCGTAGCCGCCGCGGATGCACCACACGCCGTCAATGGTTTTGTCGGCAAAGGCGCGGTTGACGTCCTCCGCCCTCTGGGCGTCCGTTGCGGCCAGATAGCCGTCCCGGTTGGCAAAATAGCAGGAGGGGTACAGCACCGGCTCCATGCCCAGCCGACGGACGAGGTCAAGAGCGCCGGGCAGTTTTTCCTCCGGCACGGCGGAGGCGGGGGCGACCAGCGCCACTCTGGCGCCGGGGAAAAGGGGCTTGGGATCGATCATGGCAGGCACCTCGAAAAGAAATATGGCGCAAGCAGAACACATACCCGTGCTCTGCTTGCAGAATGTCAAAACTGTTTGCGGTATTCTTCCAGCTCAGGCTCACTTGCCAGAACAAAGTGGCCGGGGACGATCTCACACCAGTCCGGCTGGTTCGTCTCGCTGTAGTGATGGCAGCTGGGGTCGTAGACGATGAGCTTTTTCTGCCGCTCCGCAATGGGATCGGGCTGGGGAATGGCGGACAGCAGCGCGCGGGTGTAGGGGTGCAGGGGATGGGCGAACAGCTCCTCGCTCTGCGCCAGCTCCACGATCTTGCCCTTGTGAATGACGGCGATGCGGTCGCAGATAAAGCGAACCACCGACAGGTCGTGGGCGATGAACAGATAGGTCAGATTCCGCTCCTTCTGCAGCTTGGACAGCAGGTTCAGAACCTGCGCACGGATGGAAACGTCCAGCGCGGAGATCGGCTCGTCGGCAATGATGAAGTCCGGTTCCATGATCAGCGCCCGGGCAATGCCGATTCGCTGACGCTGGCCGCCGGAGAACTCATGGGGGAAGCGGCTGGCAAATTCCGGCAGCAGACCCACGTCAGACAGGGCGCTTGCCACCTTGGCCTGACGCTCGCTTTCGGACAGATGGTGTCCGCCAGCGTAAAGTCCTTCGCTGACAATATAATCCACCTTGGCACGTTCGTTCAGCGAGGACATGGGATCCTGAAAGATCATCTGGATACGCTGGGTGACCTCCCGGTCAAGAGCCTTGGAGATGCGCCCGTTGATCTGCTTGCCGTCAAAGAGGATTTTGCCGCCGGCAGTGGGGTGAATGCGGATGATGGCGCGGCCGATGGTGGTCTTTCCGGAGCCGGATTCACCAACCAGACCGAAGGTCTCGCCCTGATAAATGTGGAAGGATACGTTATCCACCGCGGTAAAGGCGTGCCGCCGGGAGCCAAACCGGACGACAAGATCCTGAACCTCGATCAGCTTCTTTCTGTCTTCAGCCAACGCGGTTCACTCCCTTCTCCCGCAGGATGCGGACGTGCTCCGGCGGCTCCACCTTGGGAGCGCGGGGGTCCATCAGCCATGTGCGGGCATAGTGGGTAGGCGTGACCTCGAAGAAGGGAGGACGCTCTACAAAGTCGATTTTCAGTGCTTTGGGGTTTCGGGGGGCAAAGGCGTCGCCCTTGACCTCGTGGAACAGATTGGGCGGCGTACCCTGAATGGAGTACAGCGGCTCGTCCTTGGTTCCCAGCTGGGGAAGGCTGGACAGCAGCGCCCAAGTGTAGGGATGGCGGGGGTCGTAGAACACCTCGTCGCAGGTGCCAAGCTCCACGATGTCGCCCGCATACATGACGGCGATGCGGTCGGCCACATTGGCCACCACGCCAAGGTCATGGGTGATGTAGATGGTAGTGAGGTCATACTTTTTCTGCATGGCCTTGATCAGCTCCAGAATCTGCGCCTGAATGGTCACGTCCAGAGCGGTGGTCGGCTCGTCGCAGATGAGAATTTGCGGACGGCAGGCGACGGCGATGGCGATGACCACCCGCTGGCGCATACCGCCGGAAAATTCGTGGGGATACTGCTTGTAGCGCCGCTCAGGGTCGTCAATGCCCACGTCGCTCAGCACTTCCAGCACGGCCTTGTAGGCATCTTTGCCTTTCAGACCCTGATGCAGCTCCACGGCCTCCTGAATCTGCTTGCCGATGGTTTTCAGAGGGTTCAGGGAGGTCATGGGGTCCTGAAACACCATGGCAATCTTCTTGCCCCGGATTTTCAGCCAGTCCTTGTCGGTCTGGAATTTGGTTAAGTCCATGCCGTTATAGAGGATGGAGCCGCCGTCGATGTAGCCGTTGGCGTCCAGAAGACCCATGGCGCATTTGACGAATACGGACTTACCGGAGCCGGATTCACCCACGATGGCAAGGCTTTCGCCCTGATACACGTCCAGCGAAATGCCCCGGATGGCGTGGAGGATCTGACCGCGGAGGGTGAATTTCACGTTCAGATCCTGAACGGAGAGAACAACTTTTTTATCTTCCATTGTGATCTCTCCTTATCTGACGTGATTCTTGGGGTCGGCGGCGTCGGCGAAGGCGTTGCCGATGATGTAGAAAGAAACGGTGATGACCACCAGCACGGCTACGGGGAAGAACAGCTGGTAGCGCAGGGATGCCACGGTCATCAGCGACCGTCCGGTCTGAATCAGATTGCCCAGAGACGGCGTGTCCACGGGAAGGCCGATGCCGATGTAGGTGACGAACACCTCGTTGCCGATGGCGGAGGGAATGGCAAGCGCCATGCGCATGGTGATGACGGACACCATATAGGGCAGCAGGTTCTTGACGATGATACGCCCGGTGGAAATGCCCAGACACCGGGAGGCCAGATTGTAGTCCCGGTCGCGGATAATGATGATCTGGTTGCGGATGAACCGTGCCATGCCCAGCCAGCCCGTTAAGGACAGGGCGAACACGATGGTGGAAACGCCAGGCTTCAGGACGTAGGAAATCAGAATCAGCAGCAGCGTCTGGGGAATGTTGTCCAGAACGTTATACAGCTCGGTAAAGAAGAAGTCCAGCTTGCGGACATAGCCCCACAGCACGCCCACGAGGATGCCCACCACGGCCTCCACAAAAGCGACAGAGAAGCCGATGAACAGGGAAGTGCGGGTGCCCGCCCAGATACGCGCCCAGAGATCCTGGCCGATAGAGTTTGTTCCGAACCAGAATTCTTTGCTGGGGGGAATATTGTTCAGAGGCAGACCCCACTGGTCGTTGTGAATGAGAATGGGATCCTTCTGACCGGGGAGGTAGGGCTGAATAAAGGTGAACAGCAGCACCGCCACCATGACGAACAGGAAAAAGACCGCGATCTTATTCTGGAAAAACGCACGGAGGGTGGATTTCCAGTAGGAATAATCGGAATAGCCGCCCCGCTCCGCGTCCTCGGCGTTGAATTCGGCAAAGGAGAAGGCTTCCTCGTCGCTCATTTTCGGCGCGACATCCTCCTGAAGCTGCCGGGAGAGCTTGTCGCCCAGCGTGTCGGTGGCCTTGTCGCGCAGGGTGTGAAATCCTAGACGTTTCATCAGCGGGAACCCTCCTTCTTGGCAAAGCTGATCCGGGGATCGACGATTCCCATGAGAATGTCGCCGAAAAGCAGACCCAGAATGGAAATTACTGCGTAAATCAGCACCAGCGCCTGTACCAAGGTATTATCCTGACGCTTGATGGCCGTGACCAGCAGGCCGCCCATGCCGGGGACGGAGTACAGGGATTCCACATAGAGTGAACCCATCAGGGTAAACAGAATGGAGTTGGGGATGTACTGTACCAGCGGCACAAAGGCATTGCGGAACACGTGCCGGAAGGAGATTTTGCCGTTTGGCACGCCCTTCGCCCGGGCCAGACGGATATAGTCCTTATTGGACTCGTCCACCATGTACCGCCGCAGCCACATGGCATAATAGGCGATGTTGCCGATGGACAGGGAGATGACGGGCAGAATATAGCTCTTGGGGTTGGCGGCGTCAAACAGCATGGGAAGCCCCAGCACGTCCTTGCCGACATAGGTCTGGGAACCGAGGAACTGGATCAGAATGTGATACACCGCCGAGGGCATGGCCTGCACCAGCACGATGAACACCGTGCCCAGCCGGTCGCCGATCTTGAAGCGGGTACGGGTGCTTCGCGCCATGATGACACCCAGAGGAAGACCCAGCGCGAGAGCAATGCACAGGGAGATCAGTCCCAACTCCAGAGAGATGGGGATTTTCTCGGCAATGATCTCGGTAATGGCGACGCCTTTCCGGTAGACGTTGGATTCTCCCAGATCGCCGTGGAGTATCTGCTTATAAAAGCGCACCAGCTGGGTGGGCAGGGGAGCGGTCACGCCAAGGGCCTGAAGCTTGACCTGAATCTGGGTGGAGCTCATTTTATCGTAATTTTCGAAATACCCTTCCACGGGCATCAGCCGCAGCAGGGCAAAGAGGATCGTGATAATGATAAACATGGTGATGAGGGAGCGCAGAACGCGCTTGGTTATATATCTGGCCATATGATGTCCTCCTGGGGTTTTTCTCCCTTCATACGATTTCCCAATAAAATGGTAAAACCATTTTATTTATCCACTGATGTGGATGGC
>HF988123.1:28080-30692 GCA_000434635.1 Firmicutes bacterium CAG:110
CCGCCATAGGCGGCAGAAAATGTATGGACTTTCTTTTCTGCGGCTGCGCCGCTGGCCGTTTGGAAAACGGCATGCTAAAACGGTTTTTAACCGTTTTAACGAAACTGGCATCAGAGCCGATACCGCTGCTGCTTTCGCCGTAGCAGCACCGGTACAGGCTCCGAAAAATTGCCTGTGGAGCAATACCGTATATATGCGGCTTTGAGAGAAGCCCCCAAATGAGGGCTTCTCTCGTGATAAACTGCCAAAATGAAAACTTAAATCTTAACCGGCCTTCTTGGACTGCCACTCGGCGTAAGCGGCCTGATATTCCTCCAGACCCATGGAGGTGTCATACAGGTGCTGATCCTTGTAGCGCTGATTGGCCAAGCCGAAGGAGGCGTACTGTCCTTCAAAAACGTTCAGATTGCACATCTGATAGCTGCGGTTGCTGATGGAGAAGGGGACGGCAAAGGCGTGATCCAGCAGGAACGCCTCGGCCTTGGCAAAGGCGGAATACCGGGCGTCCATGTCGTCGGTAATGGCCTTGGCGGCATCCACCAGCTCGGTGTACTCGGCATACAGAGCCTGGGTTTCGGGGTCGGTGCTCTTGAAGATGAAGCTGTAGCTGGAATCCGCGGAGAAGGGATCGGTCCAGGTTTCGGGGTCGGCGTAGTCAGCGCCCCAGTTGCACTTCATGAAGGCGTAGTTGCCGGTGCGGCGGATAGCGCCAAGGAAACCGGTCTCAGGACCTGCCTGGATGATGATGTCCACATAGTCGGCGCCCAGAACGTTCTCGATCTGCTGCTCCACGACCTGGCACTCCTGCGCCCAGTTGGCGGAGGTGGGGTTGTAGCACATGAGCATCTTGATGGGGAAGGTAGCGCCGACGGCGGTCAGCTCCTCAATGGCGGTCGTCTTGTATTCCTCGGCAAGAGCCTCGTCGAAGTTGTCGCCATCGGTGTAGGCGGCCAGACCTTCGTAGTAGGTGTAGTCCTTGGAAGCGGAGGCAAAGGCGTTGGGGGTGATGGTGTTGTTCTTCAGGGACTCGGGGTCAATGCGGTCGCTGGTGGCCAGAGCGGGCATCCGGTTGAAGGCGTGGACGATGGACTTCCGGAAGTTCTCATTGTTCACGGCCAGCTTCCAGTTTTCGGGTTCGTACTCGGCGTCGAAGTTGGGGTCAAAGTTGAACAGATACCAGTAAGCGTAGGAGGTATCGGCACGGGAGGGATGGATCAGATCCTTGGTGTTGGGGTCAGCCATCATGGCGGACAGCAGGTCGGAGGAAATATCCGCCTGATCGACCTCGCCGGACTGGTACATGGTGGTGGCGATGGAGGAGGCTTCGGCGTTGTAGGTCATCTGGATGGCATCCAGGAACACATTGTCCTTATCCCAGTAGGTGGGGTTCTTGGTCAGAACGCGCTGCTGCTGAGGCTCGTAGGTGGACAGGATGAACGCGCCGCAGTACAGCAGGGTGCTGTTGTCGGTGCCGAACTTGCTGCCGCATTCAGCCAGGAAAGGACCGTACACGGGCATATAGGGGCCGAAGGAAACCATGGACAGGAAGTAGGGGCGGGAGGATTCCAGCGTGAACTCCAGGGTGTAGTCGTCCACAGCCTTGACGCCGATGTCGTCAATGGAAGCCTCGGGGACTTCCTCCAGGATTTCCTGCTCGCCATCCTCGTTGGTGATGAACTTTACGGCGTTGCCATTTTCATCGGTGCCGTCGGTGGCATCGGGCAGAGCCATCTGATAGGCAGTCCAGTCATAGTAGGCATCGGCGCCCGCGATGACGCCGCTCATGGTATAGAAGGTGTCGGAATCGTTGTTGGCGTCACAGGCGTAGTGGGCGGAAGAAACCCAGTCATTGGCGGTGACGGGGGCAACAACCTTGCCGTCCTTATCGACCCAGTTCACACCCTCACGGATGTGGAAGGTCCAGACGGTGGCGTCCTCATTCTGCTCCCAGCTGGCAGCCAGAGCAGGCTCTACATTGCCGTAGGAGTCGTATTCCACCAGGCAATCCACCACGTTGGCGGCGATGTTCAGCTCGTTGGTCTGGCCGGTGATCAGGTAGTTCAGCGTAGTGACTTCGGAGGCGTACAGCGTTCTGTAAACTGCGTTCTCGGTCACGGCAGCCGCAGTGGGGGTGGTGCCGGCTGTCGCTGTGCTGTCGGTGGTGCCGGATTTGCCGCCGCAGGCTGCCAGCGCGAAGACCATGGTCAGAGCCAGGGCGAAGGCGAGAAGTCGTTTCATGGTTTGCATAGTGATCATTCCTTTCTTAATTTCTGCTTTGAAAAGCAGTCGGTACGGGCGATCCCCGAAGCGATTTTCTCCGATGCTTCTTCCATAGCGTCGGTCTAAAACAGCACCGGGAGACAGCCTATAAAATGGCGGACGCCATATTACAGGAGACGGTGGGGGTGTTTGCCTCAAAATGAAATTTCCAGAATTGGAAAATTCAAAATTTAAAAGAATGGTAATAGTTTATCACATTTTCCGTCTCAAGTAAAGTAGCAGATTTCATGATATGTCTCGATAAATTCGCGAATTTTTGTAACAGAAAACATAAAAAAGTGTTCATACAGCAAAAGCAAACGTCCTTGAGCGACATTACAAAAGGGCGCACG
>HF988123.1:30746-36444 GCA_000434635.1 Firmicutes bacterium CAG:110
GCGCAAAGCAGTTGCGGCAGGTGACTTTTTTCAATTAATTCCATTGCCCTGCATAGCCTGTGCAGTCCCGGAAGTCCTGCATGACCGCGTTCTGGATGGCGATGCGGACGGCAGCGTCCTTCCCGCCCACGCTCTGACCGTTCAGCGTATCGGCGGAAAGGCAGAACTTGGTGGTGGAGGTTACAATAATTTCATCGGCGGATTTCAAAAAATCCATCGTGAAGGGCTTTTCCAGCACGGGGATATCCAGCCGGTAACAAACCCGGATCATGTGGCTCTTGGCGATGCCCCGGAGGATGAACTCGTCGTTGGGATGAGAGTACAGAACTCCGTCCTTCAGGACGGAAATGTTGGAGTGGGCGCATTCGGTGACGATCTCACCCCGGTGGAACACGGTCTCCGTGCACCCGGCGCGGTGCGCCCGCTGGGCGGTCATCACATTGCAGAGCAGATTCAGGGATTTGATGTTGCAGTGGAAGAAGCGGGTGTCCTCCTCGTCGTTCAGACGGATGGGGATATTGGGGTTGGGGATGACCTGAGGACGAACCAGCACCCACAGTTTGCCGGGCAGATTTTCGGCATAGGTGTGGCTCCGCGGCTCCACGCCCCGGCTTACCTGCCAGTACACGAAGCAGCTTTCGCCCTCCACCTGCCGTGCCAGCTGGGTGAGAAGCTCGCCCAGTGCCTGCTTTTCCATGGGAATATGGATATCCAGCAGCCGGGCGCTGGCGTAAAATCGGTCCAGATGGTCTTCCAGCAGGAAAATGGTGCCGCCCGCTGCCATGGCGGCGTCGTAGCAGCCGTCGCCGAAGAAGTGGGCGCGGTCATAGAAGGGGACTGTCAGTTCCTCGGGTGCGCCGATTTTGCCATCGTAATAGGCCAGTGCTTTCATGGTATCCGCCCTCCTTATAATATATGTTCTGCGATTCTCCGCGCCACGGCGACGCCGCTGGCGGAAGCGTGGGACAGGGAATGGGTGATGCCGCTGCCGTCGCCGATGACGTACAGCCCCGGATACCGGGTCTGCAAATGTTCATCCACCGCCACTTCCATATTGTAGAATTTGACCTCCACGCCGTAGAGCAGGGTGTCGTCGTTGACGGTGCCGGGGGCGACCTTATCCAGGGCGTAGAGCATTTCGATGATGCCGTCCAGAATTCGCTTGGGCAGCACCAGACTTAAGTCGCCGGGTGTCGCGTCCAGCGTGGGGGTGACGAAGGACTCCGCAATGCGCTTGGGGGTAGACCGCTGCCCACGGATCAGGTCGCCGAAGCGCTGGACGATGACGCCGCCGCCCAGCATGTTGCTGAGGCGGGCAATGGACTCGCCGTAGCCGTTGGAATCCTTGAAGGGTTCGGAAAAGTGCTTTGCCACCAGCAGGGCAAAATTGGTGTTGGAGGTCTGGCGGGCGGGGTCTTCGTAACTGTGGCCGTTGACGGTGATGATGCCGTTGGTGTTTTCGTTGACCACCGCGCCCTTGGGGTTCATGCAGAAGGTACGGACGAGGTCGCCGTACTTTTCGGTGCGGTAGACGATCTTGCTTTCATACAGCTCGTCGGTGAGGTGGGAGAAAATTTCTGCGGGAAGTTCCACCCGGACGCCGATATCCACACGGTTGGACTTGGTGGGAATGTCCATGTCACGGCAGACGGACTCCATCCATTTGCTGCCGCTGCGCCCCACGGAAATCACGCACTGGCTGCACGAAAAGCTCCCGGCTTTGCAGGTGACCTGATACCCGCCGTCCACAGCGGCTACGGATTCCACCGGCGTGTCGAAGTAAAACGTGACCTTTTCTTTCAGGTAGGCGTAGAGATTTTCCAGCACCACGTAGTTGATGTCGGTGCCGAGGTGGCGCACAGAGGCGTCCAGCAGATGCAGATCGTTCTGCATACACAGCTTTTTGAATTTTGTACCGGCGGTGGAATAGAGCTTGGTGCCTTCGCCGCCGTAGGCCATGTTGATCTGGTCAACGTAGCGCATCAGCTCCAGCGCTTTTGCCTTGCCGAGATACTCGTAAAGCGTACCGCCAAAATCGTTGGTAATGTTGTATTTTCCGTCGGAAAAAGCGCCCGCGCCGCCGAATCCGCTCATGATAGAGCAGCTTTTGCAGGCAATGCAGGACTTGACCCGGACACCGTCAATGGGACATTTGCGGTTTTTCAGCGGGTGTCCGGCCTCAAAGACGGCGACCTTCAGTTCAGGGCGCAGCCGGGTCAGCTCATAGGCGGAAAAGATACCGCCGGGCCCCGCGCCGACAATGATCACATCGTAATTCATGACTACCTCACAACGTATAATTTTGCAGTCAACCATTTACGGCGGTTGGTAGAGACGCTCAACCATATTATGAGCTTATACCCGTCCAGTATAACACAGCCGGAGCGGGATTGCAACCAAAACCGACTGAGAAAGAACAAAGGTGCCAACGATACCGATAAACGCAGCAAAAAATCCCAGAACCGTTACGGCTCTGGGATTGATTGGTGGGGGAGGACGGATTCGAACCATCGAAGCGAAACGCAGCAGATTTACAGTCTGTCCCCTTTGGCCACTCGGGAACTCCCCCATATTTTGTTCGTTCGGTTTCTGGCTCAAGAAACGCGCCGGTTCTGATGGAGCCGGTAGACGGACTCGAACCCCCGACCTACTGATTACAAATCAGTTGCTCTACCAACTGAGCTATACCGGCGTCTCGAACCGAACACGCTTATTATAGCACGGAAAGTCGATTTGTCAAGCTTTTTCGTGCGGCTTTTTGGAAAAAGTTCGGGAGCGGATTTCCCGCTCCCGAACAGCAACATTTTAGAGCTTTTTTGGGAAAAATCAGAATTCTACGTCCATTTTTGCCACGACGGCGGCGCAGCGGGGGCACAGGCCCTCGGCGTTTGCCTGCTGGCTGTGCATCCAGCAGCGGGGGCACTTGGTGCCCTTGGCCTCGGATACGCCAATGGTCAGGTTCGGATAGTTGACGCCTGTGCCAACCTCAGCGCCTTCCTCGGGCTGCGCCCAGACGCAGTCGGAGACGATGCACACCTCGGCCAGATTCACGCCCTCGCAGGCGGAGCGGATGGCGGCGTCCTCCGTCGCCAGAGTGACGTGGGCTTCCAGCGCCTTGCCGATACGCTTGTCGGCACGCGCCTTTTCCAGAACGCCGTTGACGTCCTGACGCAGCTTCATGACCACGTCCCACTTTTCCATGGCGGCGTCTTCCAGCGCGTACTGGGCGAAGCCCTCGGGCATCTGGTTCAGCAGGACATTCCGGGCGTCATCACTGGCGCGATGAGGCATGGACTGCCAGATCTCGTCGCAGGTGAAGGCCAGAATGGGGGCGAACAGCTTCGCCATGGCGTCCAGAATCAGGAACAGAGCGCTTTGGGCGGAGCGGCGGCGCAGGCCGTCCTTTTCCTCGCAGTAGAGACGATCCTTGATGATGTCCAGATAGAAGGAGGACAGCTCCACAACGCAGAAATCGTTGATGGCGTGGGACACCACATGGAACTCGTAGTTGTCGTAAGCCTTGCGGCAGACCTGCACCAGCGCGTCCAGACGGGTCAGCGCCCAGCGATCCAGCTCCTCCATGTCCTTGGGGGCAACCAGATTGTCGGGGTCGAACTCGTTCAGGTTGCCAAGGCAGTACCGGGCGGTGTTGCGGAACTTCAGGTAGCTCTGAGACAGCTGCTTGAAGATCTCCTTGGAGCAGCGGACGTCGGCGTGGTAGTCGGCGGAACCGGCCCACAGACGCACGATGTCGGCGCCGTATTCCTTGATCAGGTCGGCGGGGTCAATGCCGTTGCCCAGGGACTTGTGCATGGCGCGTCCCTGACCGTCCACCGTCCAGCCGTGGGTCAGAACCTGCTTGAAGGGTGCGCCGTGTCCCAGCGCGCCGACGGAGGTCAGAAGGCTGGACTGGAACCAGCCGCGGTACTGGTCGGCGCCTTCCAGATAGACGTCGGCAGGCCACAGCTCGGGAGTGTCCTTTATGAGGGAGGCGTAGTGGGTGGAGCCGGAGTCGAACCAGCCGTCCAAAGTGTCGGTCTCCTTGTCGAAGGACTTGCCGCCGCAGTGGGGGCAGCTTAAGTTTTCGGGAATCAGCTCCATGGCGTCCTTCTCAAACCAGACGTTGGAGCCGTATTCGTCGAACAGCTCGGAGAGGTGGGCGATGGTCTCGTCGGTGCAGACGGGCTTGCCGCAGTCCCGGCAGTAGAACACGGGGATGGGCAGACCCCAGCGGCGCTGGCGGGAAATGCACCAGTCGGCACGCTCCCGGATCATGCTGATCATCCGCTCGCCGCCCCAGGCGGGCAGCCACTTCACATCCTTGCAGGCGGCGATGGCCTCGTCCTTGAAGGACTCCACAGAGCAGAACCACTGAGGGGTTGCCCGGAAGATGATGGGTTTCTTGCAGCGATCGTGGTGGGGATAGGAGTGGACGATCTCCTCGGAGGCGAACAGAGCGCCGCTTTCCTTCATGTCCGCGAGAATGACGGGATTGCTTTCCTCGGTCTTCATACCGGCGTACTTGCCGGCGTAGTCGGTGTGGCGGCCGTAGTCGTCCACGGGGACGACCAGATCCATGCCGTAGCGCATGCAGGTCTGGTAGTCGTCGGCACCGAAGCCGGGAGCGGTGTGGACACAGCCGGTACCGGAATCCATGGTGACGTACTCGGCGTTCACCAGACGGGAGGTCTTGTCCAGGAAGGGATGCTGTGCCAGCATATTCTCAAAGAACTGGCCGGGGTAGGAGGCGATGACCTCGTAATGCTCGAAGCCGCCGATGTGCATGACCTTGTCCATCAGGGCTTCCGCCATGATATAGGTCTCGCCGCCCTCGGCCTTGACCAGAACATAGGTCTCTCTGGGGTGCAGGCAGATGGCAAGGTTGCCGGGCAGCGTCCAGATGGTGGTCGTCCAGATGACGAAGTAGGTGCGGCTCAGGTCGAAGCCTGCCAGTTTGCCCAGATCGTCTTTCATGGGGAACTTGACGTAGACGGAGGTGCAGGGGTCGTCGTGGTACTCGATCTCGGCCTCGGCCACGGCGGTGGCGCACACGGGGCACCAGTACACGGGCTTCAAGCCCTTGTAGATATAGCCCTTGTCGAACATCCGGCCAAAGACTTTGACCTCCTGCGCTTCAAAGTGCTTGTCCATGGTGCGGTAGGGGTGCTTCCAGTTGCCCACAACGCCCAGACGCTTGAAGCCCGCCATCTGGCGCTGGATATAGGTCTCGGCGAATTCCTCGCAGGCGGCGCGGAACTGGGGAACGGGCATGGCCTTGTGGTTGAGCTTGCTCTTTTTGATGATGGCTGTCTCAATGGGCAGACCGTGATTGTCCCAGCCGGGAACGTAGGGAGTGTAATAGCCCATCATGGCGTGGCTGCGGACGATGAAGTCCTTCAGGGTCTTATTCAGGGCGTGACCCATGTGGATGTCGCCGTTGCTGAAGGGAGGGCCGTCGTGGAGCACAAAGGGGGGGAGATCCTTGTTCTTTTCCAGCATGGCCTCGTAGAGGTCCTGCTCCTCCCAGCGGCTGAGCATACCCGGCTCCCGGGTGGGCAGACCTGCCTTCATGGGGAAATCGGTTTTCGGTGTGATGATCGTGTTTTTATAATCCATCGGAATACTTACCTCCAAAAATGAATTCATGATAATGTGGGGCAGGGAAGTGCGACCCTGCGATCAAAAGGAACGCGCCTTT
>HF988123.1:36464-48701 GCA_000434635.1 Firmicutes bacterium CAG:110
CGCCTTTGTCTCGTCAAAAGAGACAAAGGCGCGTTGACCTCTGCGGTACCACTCTCGTTCCGGCAAAACCGGCACTCACGGGGAATCTCTGAATCAGAGCTTCCCTTACGCTGTATCGGGCGTGTCCCGGCGCGGTCTACTGCCTTTCGGGTTCGGCGCGCTGCTCGGAGGTGATGCAAACCGTCTCCTGCTTACTGCCTTGCACCAAAACGGCAGCTCTCTGAAAGCGGCGGAACGGCTTACGTGTCCTCGTCAAAGCTTAAACGTATAGGTTTTTCCCTTATCTGCGGGAAGTGGGATCGTAGTTACGGCCAAATTGCAGGTTCAGGCTGGCAAAACGGCTGGTGGTGGAATCATTGGCGGTGGGGTGCTTGGGCGCGGCCTTGGGGGCGGTGTCCGTGGTGGTGCCGATGATTGCTTCAATGTTCTGGGAAATCTCGTCGGCTACGTCGTCGCTGCTGACCTTGGGGGCAGGAGCGGCCGGGGCAGCGGGAGCTGCGGGCGCTACGGGAGCCACACGGGTCGTGGGAGCCGTGGAGACGGCCGGTGCGTTGGCGGTCTTGATCCGATCCAGAGCCTGAATGCAGGAGCGCATCTGATCCTGAATCTCGTTGATCCGGGCGGAAGCGGTTCTGCGGGCTTCTTCCAGACGGACGTTCTCGGCGGCGATCAGGGCGCTGTTGTTGGGGACGCTCTGGACGGGCTGGGCGACAGGCTGGGCAGCCTGCGCGGCGGCAGCGGCGTTGGCGCTGCTGAGCATCTTGGCGCACTTGGCCTCGGCTTCCATGACCATCTTGTCACAGGTGCGCTGGGCGTTGGCGACCTTTTCCTTCATGGCCGCTTCGTTCTTGCGGTATTCTTCCAGCTTGCCGACAAGAACGCGCATCTTGCTTTTCAGCAGGGCGTTCTCCTTGTACAGCGTTACGTAATCCTCCGTCAGAGGCTCCAGAAACTCGTCTACCTGCTGCATATTGTAGCCGCCGAAAGTAGACTTGCTGAAAGAAATCTGATCGATCTGCTGCGGTGTAAACATGGTGACTTACCTTCCTATCTTTTAGATATAGCTTTCAACCTCAGCCTGCAACGTTTCCAGATCGCCCACAATGTCCATATTGTGGGGGCAGAACAGGTAAGCAGACTGGGCGATCTTTTTCACATCGCCGTCCAGAGCGTATACACAACCGGACAGGAAATCCACGACCCGGCGGGCCATGGCCTTGTCTACATTCTCCATGTTGACGATGACGGCCTTGCGGTTGCGAAGGTCATCGGCGGCCTTGGAGGTGTCGTTGAAGCTGCCGGGACGGAACAGAACCACTTCCTGCTTGTTGCCGGTGTTCATGTTCAGGACCTGACCGGAGAAACCGGCGGCGGGAGCGGCGGACGTGGTGCTGGTCATGGGACCGAAGCCGTAATCGTCGGCTTCCTCCTCCTCTTCCTCCTCGGGGGCGGGAGCGGGTGCCGGCGCGCGGCGGGGTTTGCGGCGGGCGGGAGCAGGCTTCTCGGGTTCTTCATAATCATCGAGGTAATCGTCATCCTCGCCGTAATCATCGTAATCGTCGTCTGCGTAGGGCTGGGCAAATTTCTTTACATTATCCCACAAGCTCATTCTATATGTCCTCCTAATGTATGCTCACATCATTTTGATGAATCCCTGGCATAGTCTCTGGCACCAAAAATAGCGGTGCCTACACGAACCATCGTGCTGCCGGAAGCGATCGCGTCGGCGAAGTCTCCGGACATGCCCATGGATAAACAGTCCACCTTGACATTATCGTATTTTTTCTGCCTTATGTCAACAGATAAGTGGAACATTTTTTGAAAAAATTTTTGATTTTCTCCCGAAATGTGGCTGATTGGGGGGATTGCCATGAGACCTTTAATACATATGTTTGAAAATTCACCAATTTTTTCCATCAGAGGGAGAATGTCCTCCGCGGCAAAACCGGACTTGCTGGCTTCCTCGCCGATGTTGACTTCCAGCAAAATATCCTGCACAATGCCCTGCCGGGCGGCTTCCCGGTCAATGGCGGCGAGCAGACGCTCCGAGTCCACGCTTTGAATGAGGGACACCTTGCCCACCACCTGCCGGACCTTGTTGGTCTGCAAATGGCCGATGAAGTGCACCGGCGCGCCGTCGTAGGCGTTCTGGGCGAGCTTGGCGGTCAGCTCCTGCACCCGGTTTTCGCCGCAGCAGTCCACACCGGCGGCAATGGCCTGACGCACGGCGTCGGCGTCGTTCATTTTTGTGGCGGCGCACAATAGAATGTCCTTTGGGTCACGTCCCGCGGCGAGGGCGGCGACTTCCATTTGGCGGCGAATTTCGGCGACGTTTTCGGCGATAGACATAAGAATTCTTCTTTCTGTTTAGATTGGGAACCGGAGTTTACACTGAAAAAAGGGCAACGGAAGGCTTATGCTCCGTTGCCCTTTTTGCGTCACGCAGTTGCGGCTGCGGCCTTCAGCGGTTTCATGGGGGCGAGGGTGGAGATGGCGTGCTTGTAGATCATCTGCTGCTTGCCATCGGATACCAGCACCACTACGAAGCTGTCATAGCCCGTAATGACCCCCCGGAGCTGGAAGCCGTTCATCAGAAACAGGGTCACGGGAACCTTGTCCCGTCGCACCTCCTTCAAAATAGCTTCCTGTAAGTTGATCGCGTCAGACATATGGATACCTTCTTTCTCATATTCGGCAGGTACATAACTCCCCAAGAACTGCCGTATTTTTAGGGTATCCACATCCTAACACGTTTCAGTTGTCAAAATCGCTCACAATCCGTCGAGCGTTTTCCAGAATTTCCCGCCCGGTGTCTCCGGCCTCCCGGATGAGCCAGTGGATGGACTTGTTCCGGCGGAACCATGTCAGCTGACGCTTGGCGTAGCGGCGGGAGGATTGGCGCACCAGATCGGCGGCTTCCTCTATTGTACACCGGCCGTCAAGGGCGTCCACGAATTCCTTGTAGCCGATGGCCTGCATGGCGGTGGCCTTTTCGGGAATGCCGTCGTCGAGAAGCCCCTGAATTTCCTCCACCAGCCCCTGCTGAAGCATGAGACTGACCCGCAGATCGATACGGCGGTACAGCTCGCCCCGCTGGGCAAAGTCCAGCCCCAGCCAGATAGGGGAGTACCGGGGCGGAACGGTCTGCGTCTTCCGGTTGTGTTCCGTAATGGTCTCGCCGGTTTCCAGATAAACCTCCAGCGCCCGGAGGATGCGCTTCCGGTCGGAAAGATGCAGACGCCCGGCGGCGTCGGGGTCTACGGAGCGAAGCTGCGAAAGCATGACCTCCATGCCCACGGTATCCGCCTGCGCTTCCAGCCGCTCCCGGACACCGGTGGCGGGGAAGGGGGCAAAGGCGTTGCCGCGGATGAGAGAATCCATGTAAAGCCCGGTTCCGCCCGCAATCACGGCGGTTTTTCCCCGGGAAAGGATATCGTCCACAATGGGGGCGGCCATATCACAGTAGCGGCTGACGGAAAAATCCTCCCACGGCTCGGCCACGTCGATCATGTGGTGGGGGATTCCCTGCATTTCCTCCAAGGTGGGCTTCGCGGTGCCGATGTCCATGCGCCTGTACACCTGCATGGAGTCGCAGGACACCACTTCGCCATTCAGTTCCTTCGCCAGCTCCACGGCAAGCGCGGTTTTTCCAGAGGCCGTCGGCCCGGCGATGCAGATGATGTTGTTCATAAAAGTCTCCAGACAGGCGTTACGTCCGCTTGAACTGCTTTTCCAGCTGCTTCTTGCTCAGGCTGACACAAATGGGGCGGCCATGGGGGCAGTATTTCAGGTCTTCCCGGCTCATGACCTCTTTGGCCACAGCGAGAAGCTCCTGCTCATCATTGACCCACCCGGCCTTGATGGCGGCCTTGCAGGCAACCGTGTGGAGCAGCTCGTCCCGGACGGTGTCCTTGCTTTCCCGGCGGCCGGACAAAAGGTCGGCGGACAGGCTTTCCACAGCTTCGGCGGCGTCATCCGGGCTTAGATCCATGGGAATTTGCCGCAGAAGCACGGTGTTTTCGCCGAATTCCTCCACCGCAAAGCCCAATTCGTCCAGCATATCCCCGTTGGCAAGAAGTTCCCCGGCCGCGGCGGGGCTTAACCGCACGGGGATGGGGGACAGCAGACTCTGGGCGCTGATTTTTTCTGGGTGGGCTTTCAGCTTTTCAAAGAGAATGCGCTCATGGGCGGCGTGCTTGTCAATGAGAAAAGCATCGTCTCCCTGCTCCACAATAATATAGGTGTTGTAAAGCTCGCCAACCATCCGCCACTGGATCTCGGCGGGCATGGGCAGCTGGGTCTGCTCCATTTCTTCCGGCTTCGGTTCTTCTTTCTTGGGGGGAGCGGGGGGTACAGGCGCAACTTTTTCTGCTTTGGGTGGGGCCTGGCTCGCCTGAACCTGAGGAAGCATCACGAACTCCCGCAGGGGCATATTGGCAGGACGTTCGATTTTGGCCGCCGTTGCTGCCGCCGCAGTTTGCTTCGGCTGGGGCGCATCTTTTAGGGCGGTGGAGAAAGTTTTGTACTCCTGAGGCGTCATGGTGCGGAAAAAGCTGCCTTTGGGGGCGGAATTTTCCGGACGGGGCGGCATCTGGGGCGGAGGGGACGCTTTAACAGGCGTCTCAGGCGCAACCTGCGCGGCGGTCTCCCCGGCGGGTGTCCGGAACCGGATTTCGGGGCGGTCGATCTGGGTGTTCAGCGCTCCCAATACGCCGTAGTGAACGCAGTCAAATACCGCTTTTTCCGACAGGAACTTTACCTCTGTTTTCGCCGGGTGGACGTTCACGTCCACGGCGTTGGGCGGCAGGGTCAGATGCAGCACGCAGGCGGGGAACTTCCCAACCATGATCTGGTTGCGGTAGGCTTCCTCCAAAGCGGAAACCAGCAGCTTGGATTTTACGGGGCGGTCGTTGACGAAAAAGGTTTGCAGACCCCGGCTGGGGCGGGCGTCGGTGGGCTTGGAGACGTAGCCGGTCAGGGTGTAGGATTCCCAGCGGCTGTCCACCTTCACCATCCGGGCAAAGTCCCGGCCATAGACGCAGTAGACCGCCGCCTGCAATCCGCCGTTTCCCGGGGTGGAAAGTACCTGCTTGCCGTCCCGGAGGAACTGGATGGCAACCTCCGGGTGGGCCAGCGCCTGCATCTGCACGGCGGCGGTCACACGGCTGCCCTCCACGGTGTCGGATTTCATGAATTTCATCCGGGCGGGGGTGTTGAAAAAGAGGTCACGGACGATGATGGTCGTCCCTTCGGGACAGCCGATCTCGGTTTCCTCCAGAATTTTTCCCGCTTCCAGCTTTAATGACGTGCCGGACATGCTGCCCGCCGTCTTGGTCAGAAGATCGATGCGGCTGACGGAGGCGATGGCGGCCAATGCCTCGCCCCGGAAGCCCATGGTGCCGATGGCGGCAAGGTCCTCGGCGCAGCGGAGTTTGGAGGTGGCGTGGCGGAGAAAGGCCGTCCGGGCGTCCTCGGGGGACATGCCGCAGCCGTTGTCCGTGACCCGGAGGAAGGTCATGCCGCCGTCCCGAATCTCCACGGTGACTTTGGACGCGCCCGCGTCCACCGCGTTTTCCAGAAGCTCCTTGACCACGGAGGCGGGGCGCTCCACCACCTCACCGGCGGCGATCAGATTGGCGATATGGGGGGATAACTGAATGATTTTCGGCATAGTAGATTCACCTCAGGCCGCCGATGGCGACCAGATTGATACAGGCGTGGATGATAATCGGCGCGAAAATGGTGTCGCTTTTTGTATACGCCCAGGCGAGGGAAAGTCCCGCCGGGAGGTATTGCAGCACCGCCATGACCAGCTCCAGCGCGGAGTATTTTCCGATGAAGCCCAGAACATGGATGGCGGCAAAGGCGAGAATAGAGACAACGTAGGCTACCCACCGGGATTTTCCGTAGAGATTGCGGAAGATTAGCCCCCGGAAGACGCACTCCTCGGCAGGCGGAACCAGAATCACGGTACTGACGACCATAAGATAGCGTCCGCTCCGGCTCATGGCGGAGATGACGGCGTCATTGTAGTTGGTAAAACCGGGAACCAGCAGCCTTATCAGCCGCAGGGTCAGGAAATTGCAGGCGTAGTAGGCAGCAAGCCCCAGAATAACAGCCTGACAGAAGTACGCTAGGTGCTGGGTCGCCTGACGGGCGCTGCGTCCTAAGAATTCGTGATAGATCAGAATTGTTGCCAGAAAATTGATAAGGTAGTAGGTAAAGTTCAGCTCCGTCTGGGTCAGCGGCTGGGAAAGCTGGGCATTGACCCACCGGAGAATGGAGGGCAGCAGCACCAGCTGGAAAATAAAGTAGACGCCGCCGGCGACGGATTCCTGCGCGGTGGGACAGGCGGAGAGACTGCGATTTCGTTTCATAGCTTAATCCAACATTTTCTTCAGTTTGTACAGCTCGTTCATGGCTTCAATGGGGGTCAGGGTCTCCACGGAAATGGCGCTGAGAGCGGCAACCACCTGCTGGGAGGTCAGATCCATCATGCTGACCTGATCTTCCGGCTCTTTCTGTGCCGCAGGAGCAGTCACGACGCCCTCACTTTCCAGCTCGGCGAGGATTTCTCTCGCGCGGGTGATGACCGGGGCGGGGATGCCCGCCAGTTTGGCGACCTCGATGCCGTAGCTGTCGTCCGTTGCGCCGGGGACGATTTTCCGCAGGAAAATCATCTGTTCTCCCCGCTTTTTTACCGCAATGTTGTAATTTTTCACATTGGGCAGCTTGTCTTCCAGTGTGGAAAGCTCGTGATAGTGGGTGGCAAACAGGGTTTTTGCACCCAGACGCTTGGGATTGGCGGCGTATTCCAGAACGGCGCGGGCGATGGCCATGCCGTCGTAGGTAGAGGTGCCCCGGCCGATTTCGTCCAGAATCAGCAGACTGCGGGAGGTGGCGTATTTCAGAATGGTGGCGACCTCCGCCATCTCCACCATGAAGGTGGACTGTCCGGAAGCCAAATCGTCGCTGGCGCCGATGCGGGTAAACACCCGATCGACCAGCCCGATTTTCGCGCTGCGGGCGGGGACGAAGGAACCCATCTGCGCCATGAGCACGATCAGCGCCACCTGACGCATATAGGTGGATTTGCCCGCCATGTTGGGGCCGGTGATGATGGACACCTGATTGTCCTCAGCACCCAAGTGGGTGTCGTTGGGGACGAACAGGGAGTCCTTCAGCATGGCCTCCACCACGGGGTGGCGGCCGTTTTCAATGGTAATTTCCCGCCCCAGCGTGATTTCCGGGCGGCAGTAGCCCCGCTGCACCGCCACGGCGGCGAGACTGCACAGCGTGTCCGCGGCGGCCACGGCGGCGGCGGTCTGCTGCACCCGGGCGGCCTGCTTGGCAAGGTATTCCCGAAGCTGGGTGAAGATCTGGTATTCCAGGGCGGTGAGCCGGTCTTTGGCGGTGAGCACCTGATTTTCCAGCTCTTTCAGCTCCTGGGTGATGTAGCGCTCGCAGTTGGCGAGGGTCTGCTTGCGGATGTAATTCGCGGGCACCTGATCGATAAAGGACTTGGATACCTCGATATAATAACCGAATACACGGTTGAAGCCCACTTTCAGGGTGCGGATGCCGGTTTTTTCCCGTTCCGACGCCTCAATGGCGGCAATGGTGCCGCTGCCGCCCTCCATGATGTCCCGCAGGCGGTCGGCTTCCTCGCTGGCGCCCTTGCGGATGATGCCGCCCTCCCGGATGGTCAGGGGAGGATCGTCCACCAGCGTGTTTTCAATGCGGTCGGCGCAGTCCGTCAGAGGGTCGATGGCCGCTTCCAGCTTCTTGAGCAGGGGAGAATCGCATTTTTGCAGCTGCGCCTTTACGTCGGGCAGCGCCCGGAAGCCACGGGCAAGTCCCAGCAAATCCCGGCAGTTGACGGTGCCGGTGACGATGCGGGTCTGCACCCGCTCCAGATCGGTAACGTCCCGCAGAGCCTGCTCCAGCTCGCCCCGGACGATGACGTTGTCCGTCAGCTCCTCCACCGCGCCGTGACGGCGGGTGATCTCCACCGGGTCAAGCAGGGGCTTTTCCAGCCATGAGCGGAGCATCCGCCCGCCCATGGCGGTGTGGGTCTTGTCCAGTACCCACAGAAGCGTTCCCCGCTTTTCCTTGGAACGCATGGTCTCCGTCAGCTCCAGATTCCGCCGGGCGTCCAAATCCAGCTCCATGAACCGGCCGGTTGTGTAATATTGCAGCTCCCGGATGTGGGCAAGGTCGTTTCTTTGCAGGGTCAGCAGGGTTTGCAGCAGCGCGCCGCTGGCAATGACGGCGGCGGGCATTCCCGCAATGCCCATTTGGGAAAGGGTGGCATGGAAGTGATTTTCCAGCAACTTTTCCGCACTTTCCAGAGCGAACAGCTCCTGCTTTCCCTCGCTGACACAGCAATTCAGGCGGCGGAAAACGGCGTCGTCAATGATCTCGCAGTCCACATTGGAACCGTAGCGGAGGATTTCGCTGGGTGCGAAGCGGCCAAGCTCAGAGGCTACGTTCTGGGCGTCGGAGCAGACCGTGGTGAAGAACGCACCGGTGGAAACGTCGCAGAAGGCAAGGCCGAATTTTCCGCTTTCGCCGTAAATACAGCCGATGTAGTTGTTTTTGTTCTCGTCCAGCATACAGCTTTCGGTGACGGTGCCGGGGGTGATGATGCGGGTGATGTCCCGCTGCACCAGACCCTTGGCGGTGGCCGGGTCTTCCATCTGCTCGCAGATGGCGACCTTGTAGCCCTTCTGCACCAGCCGGGCGATGTAGGAGTCCACGCTGTGGTAGGGGACGCCGCACATGGGCGTCTGTTCCTCCTTGGGCTTGCCCCGGTCACGGGTGGTCAGGGTGAGATCCAGCTCCCGGGCCGTCAGCTTGGCGTCCTCGTCAAACATCTCGTAAAAGTCGCCCAGCCGGAACATCAGGATGCAGTCCTTGTGCTGGTCCTTGATCTGCTGATATTGCCGCCGCATGGGGGTCAGTTCATTCGTTGCCTGTGCCATATGTTGATTCCGTCCTGTTCTATGTTTTTCAGCAGATATCCGCCGCTTTTCCGCTCAGGCTCCATGTGGTGGCGGCGGTGATGGTGATGTCCTGATAGGTGCCGATCATGTCGTCACAGCCGGGGAAGCGCACCAGGCGTCCGCCCTCGGTGCGGGCGGTGAGAAGGTCTTTGTCTTTGCCGTCCACAAGACAGCGGAGAGTTTTGCCAATGTAGGAATTGTGGATTTCCTCGGAAATGGCGTTCTGCACCGCGCAGAGCCGGTCGAAGCGGCGGTTTTTCTCTTCCTTCGGGGTGGGATCGTCCATTTTCGCGGCGGGGGTGCCGGGGCGGGGGGAGAAGATGAAGGTGAACAGACTGTCGTAATGCACGGACTGAATCAGGCTGATGGTCTCTTCAAATTCCTCCTCGGTCTCTCCGGGGAAGCCAACAATAACGTCGCTGGTCAGCACCAGCTCGGGCATGACCTTTTTGGCGTAGTTCACCTTTTGCAGATAGGTCTCCCGGTCATAGTGGCGGTTCATGGCCTTCAGCACACGGGAGGAGCCGGACTGGAAGGGGAGATGCAGCTGCTTCGCGATTTTGGGATAGCGCGCCATGGTGTCGAAGAGCTTCTCGCTGGCATCACGAGGATGGCTTGTCATGAAGCGGATGAGAAAATCCCCCGGAATCTGGGCAATGGCGGCCAGCAGGTCGGCAAAATCCATGCCGCAGCTCAAATCCTTGCCATAGGAGTTGACGTTCTGACCAAGAAGGGTGATTTCCTTCGTGCCGCCCTCAATCAGCGCCCGGCACTCGGCGAGGATGTCCTCCGGCTGGCGGCTGCGCTCCCGCCCACGGACGTAGGGGACGATGCAGTAGGTGCAGAAATTGTTGCAGCCGTACATGATGGATACCCATGCTTTCAGCTTGGAATCCCGGACTTGCGGAATGCCCTCGGCGATGGAGCCGGGTTCGTCTTCAATAAAAAACTGCCGCTTTTTCCCGCTGAGGACGTTCCACAGGATTTGCGGGAACTGCCACAGATGGTGGGTGGAAAACACGCCGTCCACGTGGGGGTAGCTGTGCTTGACGCGGTCGGAGACCTTGGCCTCTCCCGCCATGCAGCCGCACAGGAAGATTTTCTGCTCCGGGTGGCGGCGCTTGGTGTGAGTCAGCGCGCCCAGATTGCCGAAAACTCGTTGCTCGGCGTGCTCCCGGATGGCGCAGGTGTTCATGATGACCACATCCGCGCCCTCGGCGCTGCCGACGATGGCATAGCCGCACTGGGCGAGGAAGCCCCGCAGCTTTTCGGAATCGGCCTCGTTCTGCTGGCAGCCATAGGTCTCCACGTAGGCGGTGGGGGTGCGTCCCTTTGTCTGCCAGTAGGCGGCGATCTTATCACAGCAGGCGAACTGGGCGTCCAGTTCGGCCTGAGAAATGACGGTGGTTTTGGTGTTCATGTGGGAAATCCTCCAATGGATACTATCTTAATAGTAAATAATATCATTTTTTCCGCCCTTTTGCAAGTGCCAGTCGCGGAGAAATGAGATTTGCCGCATCCGGCCGGCAGGGATTTGTAAATATTTTGTGTTCTGCTTGCATTCCGGGCATGTGCGTGGTAAACTAAGCGGGTATGATTGCCCGTGTATACGGAAACTCTGAATGGAGAAAGAGGATATTTCATGGAAAAATGTAAGTTTTGTCAGGAAGAATTGGCAGAAGGAAGCACTGTCTGCCCCCACTGCGGGAAGGACAATGCCCCGGAAACCGAAACGGTAACGCCCGCGGAGGAAGTCACCGAAGAAACCACCGTCGTGGAAGAAACTGCCGACGAAAAGACCGAGACGGAAGCGCCCGTCGAGGAAGAAACCGCCGAAACGACGGAGCAGCCCGCCGCAGAAGAAGCGACGGAGGAAACGCCCGCCGAGATTCCGGAAGCACCTAAAACCGCCACATGGAAAATCGTTGCTGCTGTTGCTGCCGTGGTCGTCCTGATCGCCGCACTGGCGGCGCTGGTCATCGGCGGTGTGAAGGGCGGAAAGAACCCCGCCGAAACTACCGAACCGACTGTCGCTGCCGAAACCGCCGCAACGGAGACGCAGGCGCCTGCCACAGTCCCTGCCGACGGCAATCCCGACGACGTGACCTGCAAGGGAACCTATACCGTCACCGACGAGGAAGCCGCCGCTGCGAAGGACACTGTTGTAGCTACCATGGGCGACGAGCAGCTGACCAATGGCAAGCTGCAGGTGTACTATTGGAACGTTGTCCAAAGCATCCTCAGCTCCAACTATGGCTACAGCCTGATGTATCAGGGCCTGCTGGACTATTCCCAGCCGCTGGACACCCAGCTGTGCAGCGAGGACAGCAGCCTGACATGGCAGCAGTTCTTCCTGGGCGAAGCGCTGAACTACTGGCAGATGTATCAGTCCCTTGCACTGGAAGCAAAGAACGCTGGTATGGAAATGCCTGCGGAAGATCGGGAGTATCTGGACGGTCTGGAGGCTTCTCTGGAGGAGACTGCCGCAAACTACGGCCTTTCCGGCATTGAGGAACTGCTTCTGAAAAATGTCGGCCCCGGCGCGGGGATGGAGGAATTCGCCGGTTTTCAGGAGCTTTATTATCAGGGAAAGCCCTACTACACCGCCGAGACGGAGAAGCTGGTACCCACTCAGGAGGACCTGGAAGCCTACTACACCGAGAATGAAAGCTACTTCACCGGTAACGGCGTCACCAAGGACGGAACCTACGTGAGCGTCCGCCACATTCTGGTCATGCCCGAGGGCGGCACCACCGGAGACGACGGTACCACCACCTATTCCGACGAGGAATGGGCGGCCTGCGAAAAGAAGGCGCAGGAGATTCTGGACGAGTGGCTGGCAGGCGACGCCACCGAGGATTCCTTCGCGGCTCTGGCGGAGGAAAAGTCCGAGGATCCCGGCTCCAGCACCAATGGCGGCCTGTATGAGAATGTCGCGAAGGGGCAGATGGTGGAACCCTTTGAAGACTGGTGCTTTGACGAAACCCGCGCCGCCGGTGACTACGGTCTGGTGAAGACCAAATATGGCTACCACGTGATGTATTTCGTGAGCAGCACCCCAATCTGGGAGACCTACGCAAAATCCGGCTGGGTCAACGAAAAGACGAATGCGTTCATCAAGAAACTGGCGGAGGATCACCCCATGGAGGTCGATTACAGCGCCATCAAGCTGGGCTACCTGAATCTGGGAGCCTGATAAAAATTGCCTAAATGAAGCGGCGTGACCTTTGTC